>JBDTRN010000072.1:0-11693 GCA_039931715.1 Betaproteobacteria bacterium | reverse complement strand
TCGGCAATTTTCAGTTGCGCGACAAGCCGCAGCGGCCGGGCCGCAATCCTAAAACCGGTGAAGAAATTCCGATCACCGCTCGACGTGTGGTTACCTTCCATGCAAGTCAAAAGCTGAAGGCGATGGTGGACAAGAACTATGATGGACGAGACGCCGAGCCTCAGCAGCACCAAGCTTAATCTTCCCGCCATCCCCGCGAAGCGCTACTTCACCATCGGTGAGGTGAGCGAACTGTGCGGCGTGAAGCCGCACGTGCTGCGCTATTGGGAGCAGGAATTCACCCAGCTGAAGCCGGTCAAGCGCCGCGGGAACCGGCGCTACTACCAGCACCACGAGGTGCTCCTCATCCGCCGCATACGCGAGCTCTTGTACGAGGAAGGCTTCACCATCAGCGGCGCGCGCAACCGTCTGGACGACGTGTATTCGCAGGGCCGCGAGGCTGCAAGGGCCGAAGCGGCCGAGCGTGCAGAAGCGAGCAAGGGTGGTAACGGCCGCTCGAAGGTCGACGTGGCCGAGATCAAGCGCGAACTGCGCGAAGTGATCGACGCGCTGACGAAAGATCCGGGCGAAGAGGCCGGCTCCGGCACGGGCAGCGGCGCGCCACTGCACTGATCGGCACGGCCCCTCTGCTATAATCCGCGCCCTCGGGGCGTAGCGCAGCCTGGTAGCGTACCTGCATGGGGTGCAGGTGGTCGGAGGTTCAAATCCTCTCGCCCCGACCAACATAGTCAGACGGCAATCTTCGGATCCCCGGACGACCTCTCTTTCGTATCCCGAAGTTCAAGCACGGCGAACGAAAGCACCATGCCGCAGCGTCCCACGGGGAACAGATTGCCCAACCAAGAGCATTCCACGACGGCGCCCGCATTCGCGCTGGCTGCGGCGCAGGAGCGGCCGGTTGCGCCTGCGAATCCTCGACATTGACGGGTCGGTCGTCGCGCAGCCCTCCATGGCGCGGGCTGTGGCGGCTGGGCACGCCCAGTATGTCGACCTGCGCGATGAGGAGCGCGCGCTGCGGTTGTGGGCCAGCCACCGCCGGCTTGCACGCATCGGGGCACGGCTCGAGGCCTTGCCCGCTCCCGATGGATCCGGCCCGATGGTGACATTTTTCGGTTCTGGCGATTACCACCACCTTACCACCATGCTCGTGGCCGGCATTGCCGAGCCGTTCACCATCGTCCACTTCGACAACCATCCCGACTGGGTGCGCGTGCCGCCCACGCACAATTGCGGTGGATGGGTGAACCGTGCGCTTGCGCTGCCACGAGTGCAGCGTGTCGTGACGCTCGGTGTCTGCAGCGACGACCTCGTCACTCCGCAACTCAAGACCGGCAACGTGCCCGCGTTGTCTTCGGGCCGGCTGGAACTGCATCCGTGGCGCGCCGCGCCTTCGCGTGTGTGGGGCCGCGTTCGCGATGGCCACGGCCACCGTCAGGCCGGGCATTTTCTCGAGTGGGCGTGCCTGGGGGATAAGGATTTTGCCGCGTTCGCGGGCGAATTGGCCGGGCGCCTTCCGACCGATGCGGTGTGGGTCACGATCGACAAGGATGTGCTGCGGGCCGCCGACGCCGCCACCAACTGGGACCAGGGCCAGATGCCTTTGCAGGCGATGCTGTCCGCCCTCGAAAAACTCGCGGCGAAGCGCCGCATTCTCGGGGTCGACATCTGCGGCGAATACTCGCCGCCGCGCTTTGACGACCCGGTCAAGCGCGTGGCCGCGTGGCTCGACCATCCCGGCGAAGAGCCCTCCACTGACCAGGCCGTCGCGCTCAACGACCGCACCAATGCCCTGATCGTCGATACCCTCGCGCGGATCCTGCCATGAGCGTCGAAGTGGTGGTGCTGCTGGCGCTTTGGACCGCGTGCGAGGCCGCCGGACAGATCCTGTTCAAGCAAGGGGTCGATGCGCTCGACGCGGGCGAGGCGCATTTTGGCGCCGCGTCGATTTACCGCTCGCTGCGCTCGCCCGCCATCCTCGCGGGCATCGCCGTCCATGCGCTCGAATTCGGGATCTGGATCGAGATCCTCGGCCGGCTGCCGCTGAGCATCGCTTTCCCGCTCGAAAGCATCAGCTACGTCACGGTGCTGGTCGCAAGCCGGGTGTTGCTTCGCGAAGTGATCCCGCCGCGGCGCTGGCTCGGGGTGGGGTTTATCTGCGCGGGTATCGCAGTGCTCGGGATTTCTTCGTAAGCCGATGGACGCATCTACCCACGGCCTCACCGCAAGCCTGCATCGCTCGATCGGCGAGATTGCGCGCGCAGAGTGGGACGGGTGCTTTGAAGGCGAGCCCGAGGGCTGGGCCTACTACCACGCGGTCGAGCGGGCCGGCCTGGCCGGATTCGAGTGGGCGTATTTCACGGTGCGCGAGGCGGGCCGCGTGGTGGCTGTGGCGCCTGCGTTCGTCACCGCCTACCGGCTCGACACCACCATCCAGGGGCAGTGGAGGTCGGCACTCGAACCGGTCCTGCGCCCGCTGCGAGATCTCCTCACGCTGCAACTGGCATGCCTTGGGTCCCCGGCCGCCGACAAGTGCCACCTCGGTTTCGCCCCGCAACTCGATGCGGGCCGGCGCGGCGCGGCGACGGCTGCGCTGCTCGATTGCCTGGATGCATTCGCCGTCGGCCAGCGGATCGGGTTGGTGGCGGCCAAGGACCTCGCCGATGCGGACATGGGTAACGGTGTGGGTGACGCTTTCGACGCGGCCGGGTTCGCGCGCCAGCCGAGCCTGCCAAATACTTACCTGTCGCTCGCCCCCGAAGGCGGCCAGGCGGGCGAAGATGCGTACCTAGCGTCGTTATCGTCCGGCACGCGGCGCGACCTGCGGCGCAAATTGCGTGACAGCGATCGCTTGCGCATCGAAATGCGCCGCGGCGCGGACGCGCTTGATTGCGTCCCCTCGATGATGCGACTGTACGACCAGCAGCGCGCCAGTTCGGGCGTGGACTTCGAGCAGTTCGAGTCGCTCACGCCGGCGTATTTCCAGAACGTGCTGGGCGCCGAGGGCATGGCCGTGATCGTTTTCCTGTATTGGCATGGGGAGACGCTTGCCGCCTTCAACCTGTGCTACCACTCGCAGACCCGGTTCATCGACAAATTCATCGGCTTCGAACCCGGCCTCGCCCGGTCGCTGAACCTTTACGCGGTAAGCTGGATGGCGAACGTGCGCTACTGCCTTGCCAACGGCATTGCCACGCTGCAGGCCGGGCAGACCGGCTATGCGATGAAGCTCAGGATGGGCTGCACCCTGGCCGCGCAAGCGATCGTCTTCCGCCATCGCCATCCGGTCCTCAACCGCCTGCTGCGCCTGGCCGGACCGTTGCTTGCGGCCGACCGGCATGACCAGGATCTCGCGCGGGCCGCAACTGCGCCGCGCGCCGGGGAAAAGCAATGATTCGCGTGCCGCACCCACGCATCTTCGCGATCTGGGTCCTGCTGATCGGGTTCGACGTCGGCATCCAGGTGCTGATGAAATTCGCGGGCGACCAGCTCGGCGGGATTGAATTCGGGACCGCATGGTTTGTCGCCGCGGCCACGTCGTGGATGGTGTGGATTGCGCTGATCGGCTATTTCGCCACTTTCGTGCTGTGGCTCGCGATCCTGCACGCCAGCCCCTTGAGCGCGGCGTTTCCCGCGACTGCGCTGGTCTACGTGCTGGTGCCGCTGTGCGGCTGGGTATTCCTGAAGGAGGATTTCAACTGGGGACAGGCCGCAGGAATCGGCTTGATTCTGGTCGGCGTCATCCTGCAGCGCGAGTCGGGTCAGCCCGACCCGGCGCCAAGCGAAACGCTCAGAGGTTGACGCCGAAACCCAGGTAGAGGAACGGGACGTCGCGCCGCTCGACGATCGGGCTCGCCGCCGCCCTCGACCCGAGCCGCGTCGTGCTCGCGCCGAACATCAACGCGTGCCGCTTGGTCAGGTTGTATTGGCCAGTGAGCCACAAGGTCGTGTTGAGGGTGGCGCCCGGGGCGTAGGCAGGGCGCACCGCAGTGGCCTCGCCGGGATTCACCCCGAAGTAATAATTGGCGACCTTGGCGTCGAGGCGCGAGAATTCCAGCGTGCCCGACAACTCCCATTGCGGCGTCTTCACGAAAGGGCGCTCGAACAGCAAATCGAAGTATCCGCCGCGGCTCGCATTACCCAGGTCGGAGAAATACCCCAGGCTCATCGAGCCCAGGTCGTTCTCCGCGTTGTAGGCCAGGCCGCCGAACATCGTGCTGCGGCGGGTGGCCATGCCAGCCAGGCGCGGGCCTTCCCCCGAAGAGAACCCGATGCGCGGTTCGGTCGCGATGCTCAAGCCCTGCTTCTTGTCCGCGCTCGACCAGAAATAAGCGCCGGCGCGGAACAGGTTGATGTAGAACCAGTCGTCGTACTCGACATAGGCGATGGGCAGCGGCACTGCCTGCATCGACTTGCCGCCGGTGTATTTGGGGAACGCGACCAGGCCGCCGCCCAGCGTGCCGGTCCAGCCTGACCCGCCGGTGGACGCCGGTTGTGCCGGGGCCTGAGCGAGTGCTTGCGTACATGCGACCGACGCAAGGGCCAGGCCCGCGGCGCGCAGCGCGCGCACGAATTTAACCGGACGTCCCACTCAGGAAGCCCGGGCGACCGGCTCCGCGAGCACTGCCTCGTGAATCGAATCGAGGAAAGCCAGCACTGGCGCCAGGTTCGCGAAGGGCCGGAACGGCAGGCCGCGGTGGGAGAACTCCCTCGCCAGCGTGTCCTTCGCGAACACGATGTCCGACGCGAGCGCTGCATCGAGGTCTGACAGCCCGTCGCCCGCGAACACCACGGTATGGTCGCGATAGGCCACGAGGTGGCGCGCCTTGGCGTTGGCAGAGCGCGGAAACGCCGGGTCGTAGAAGGGAAAACTCGGCTGCACGCGTTCGCCGACGAAGTCGAGTTCGTTGGCGAACACCGGCACGCCGCTAATGCCGTTACAGGCGAGGATGTGCTCGATAAGCGGGCGGAAACTGTCGCTCACGATGAGCACCGGGATGCCATCCTTGCGCGCGCCCCGCAACAGGGGCACGAAATTCGCATCGACCCGCACCGCGGCGAGATGGCGAAAAAGCGCTTCGCGCGTCACGCGCAGGTTGGCCATCTGGTTGCGCAGGCAATCGCGCGCCGAGAGGCGTCCCGCCGCCCACTCGGCCTCCCAGGTGCGCCAGTCGTCGTTGGGGGAGAACGTCTCGATGACTTCGTCGAGCACGTCCCCGTCGGTAAGCGTGTTGTCGAAGTCGAATACGAATGCGGGCTTAAGCAGCGGCTGCGACACGCTCGACCTCCCGTTGCGCGCTGCGGGGCTTGGCGAGCGAGCGACAAAAACCTTCGACGCTGGCGGCGACGGTTGCGCGCTCGAGATCGGCGGTGATCACGTGATAGGACTCCTTGAGCATAACTACCTCGCGCCGCTTCGAGCTGACATGGTCATGGATGTACTGCGAATTCTTCGGGCTGGTCATGTCGTCGTTCTCCGCCTGCACGAGAAGGACTGGTGAGGTGACGTGCGGGAGCACGTCCTTGCAGCGCGCGATCAGGTGGCGCATCTCGCAGAAGAGGCGCACCGGGAAGTGCGCGTAGCCCAACGCCGCTGCGCTGTCGGAGGCGGCCAGCGAGGTCTTGCCGTATTCGGCTGCGATCTTGCCGCGCAGCGATTCGTCACGCAGGCCGAACGGCGCCTCTTCGCGAAAATAGCTGAAATATTTGAGAGGAGTGTGATCCACCAGAGGGATCAGCTTGTGGGTCCACGGGACATTCCAACCGTCGTAAAACAGGGTCGGCGACAGGCAGGCCACGCCGGCGACCTGGTCGGGAAACTCCGCCGCCAGCATGAGCGCGAGGATTGCGCCCAGGGAAAGCCCCCCTACGACCAGCGGAATGCCTTTGGCCTGCGCAGACCTGGCCGCCTCGAAGAAGGCTTCTTTGGCAGATGCATACAACTCGGTCCACTGGGTGCGCGCGAGGATGCTCAACGGCTGGCCGTGGTTCACCAGGCGGGGACAGCTCACCGCATAGCGCCCGCGATACTGCAGGTGATAGGCGAGGTACCCGAGTTCAGTGGGCGTTCCCGTGAGCCCGTGCAGCAGCAAGACCTGGCATCCGCCCCCGTGGCCGGACAGGAAAAGGCCGCGATCGGGCACCGGCACGCGATTCTGCGGTCTGATCCAGGCCCACTCGAGAGACATTGACGGTTTTTCCAAGCGTCCGGGTGGGAAACGCGGACGGAAATGAACGATAATTAGTGCACTCGGATTGTAAACGGATTGTATCGCGCGGCGCGTAGCTTCCACAATCGATTCACATACTTACAGTAACTTACATGAACAGTGCGGCCCCCAAATTTCATGACGAAATTGTCAGCAAGGACGAGCGCGAACTCCTGGAGAAGGAAGCCCGCTTCTGCTCGCATGGGGACACCGTCCACTACGCCGAGCACCCGAAGTTTTTCGAGCGCTGCGAGGGCAGTTACCTGTACGACATGCACGGCCAGGCGTACCTCGACCTGCAGATGTGGTATTCGGCCGTGAACCTGGGGTACGCCAACCCCGCGGTGACCGAGGCGATGCGTGTGCAGATGGAAAAGCTGCCGCAGCTCGCCTGCCAGTACCTGCACCGCGAAAAGATCGAGCTCGCGCAGATGATCTGCGAGAGCGTCGAGCGCGGCTTCGGCATGAAGGGGCGCGTGCATTTCAACGTCGGTGGCGCCCAGGCGGTCGAGGACGCGCTCAAGCTGGTGCGCAAGAGCACGGGGCGGCAGCGCATGCTCGCCTTCCAGGGCGGCTATCACGGCCGCACGCTTGCGGTTTCGGCGATCACTTCGTCGTACCGGTATCGCGAAGCCTTCGGCCAGTTCGCCGATCGCGCCGAGTTCGTGCCGTTTCCGTACGTGTTTCGCTCGAGTTTTCCCGGCGACGCGGCCAAGACGGAGGACTGGTGCATCGGCGAGTTCGAGCGGCTGTTCGAGCACGAGTACACCGGCGCCTGGAATCCCAAGACCAGCCGCTCCGAATACGGCGCGTTTTTCGTCGAAGCGGTACAGGGGACGGGCGGCTACATCGTGCCGCCCAAAACTTACTTCAAGCGCCTGGCCAAGGCGTGCAAGGAGCGCGGCATCCTGCTGGTCGACGACGAAATCCAGATGGGCTTTCATCGCACCGGCAAGATGTGGGCAATGGAGCACTTCGACGCCCAGCCCGATATCATCGTGTTCGGCAAGGCGCTCACCAACGGCATGAACCCGATCTCCGGCATCTGGGCGCGCGAAGAACTCATCAACCCGGCGGTGTTCGGGCCCGGCTCGACGCACTCCACTTTCGCCTCCAACACGCTCGGCACCGCGACCGGCCTCGCGGTCATGAAGCTGTTCGCGCAAGGTGACTACGAAACCTCGGTGATGCAGAAGGGCGCCTATTTCCTCGCCAAGCTGCGCGCCATCCAGTCGCGCCACAAGGAGGTCGGTGACGTCGATGGGCTGGGCCTCGCGCTGCGCATGGAGATGTGCGAGGCCGACGGTTTCACGCCCAGTCGGAAACTGGCCGACCGCATGTTCCAGATCGGCCTGGACGGCGGGCTGCCGCTTGGGCCGCATAACAACATGGGACTGGTCCTCGACATCGGCGGCTACTACAAGAACGTCATCACTCTTGCGCCCTCGCTCGAGATCACGACGGCGGAGATGGACCTGGGCGCGGTCGCGCTCGAGCATGTCCTCGCGCAGGCGAAGGCCGCGAATTAAAAGGCGCGATGAGCACCCCGATGAGTACCCTCAATACCCTGCAAAAGCTCATCGCGGCCGAGTTCGATATCGACCCGGCCGAGCTCGATCCGGCGCGTCCGCTGCAGGAGCTGGGCATCGACTCACTCGCCATGACCGAATGCCTGTTCAAGATCGAGGATGAATTCAAGATCAGCATCGCCGGCTCAGGCCTGCAAGTCGGAACGTTGCAGGAGATCGCCGACCTGGTCGATTCCCACCTGAAGGCACAGTCAAGCGGAGCCGCTTGAGAAAAGTCGTCGTCACCGGCATTGGGGTCGTCAGCCCGCTGGGCAACGGCAGGGAAGCTTTTTTCGAATCACTCGCGGCGGGGCGCTCCGGCATCCGCCGCCTGTCCGCCGGCATCGCACCGCGCCTCGCCACGCAGATCGGCGGGGTGGTCGACTTCGATCCTGCCGCATTCCCCAAACCCAAGCTCGCGCTGCTCGACCGCTTCAGCCAGTTCGCGCTCGCAGCGGCCGCCGAGGCGCTCGGTGACGCGGGCATTGGGGCAGACGATCCGCGCAAGGCCAACGCCGGCGTGTACATGGGCAGTGGGTTCGGCGGCGCTCTTACCATCGAAGCGGCCTACAACGAGCTGTTCACCAATGGTGCCGACCGGCTCGGCCCCTACACGGTGGTGCGCGTGATGAACAATGCTGCCGCCGCCCACATCTCGATCGATTTCGGGTTGCACGGGCCGAGCCTCACCTATTCGACAGCCTGTTCCTCGGGCGCCGTTGCGCTGGGCGAGGCGGCGCGCGCAATCCGGCATGGCTACGCCGACCTTGCAGTGGCGGGTGGGGCTGAGTCGCTGCTCACGCTCGCCACGATCCGGGCGTGGGAAGGCTTGCGCGCGCTGGCCAGCGAAGATCCTGCGGATGCCTCGGCTTCGTGCCGGCCTTTCTCTCGCGACCGCACCGGTCTCGTGCTGGGCGAGGGCGCGGGCGTAATGGTGCTCGAGAGCGAGGAGGGCGCCCGCGAGCGCGGTGCCGCCATCTACGCCGAGCTTGCCGGTTATGGCGTGACCAGCGACGCCACCCACCTCACCAAGCCGTCGCTCTCCGGCCAGGTCGCCGCGATGCGCATGGCGCTGGCCGATGCGGGCCTCGAGCCCGGCGCGGTCGGGTACATCAACGCGCACGGCACGGCCACGCTGGCCGGCGATGCGATCGAGACGGCTGCCATCAAGGAAGTCTTCGGCGCCCACGCGCGCCGTCTGGCCGTGAGTTCGACCAAGTCGATGCACGGCCACCTCATGGGGGCGACCGGCGCGGTGGAATTCATCGCGGCGATCCTCGCCCTGCAACGCGGCACCCTGCCGCCCACGGCCAACCTGCGCGTTCCCGACCCAGAGTGCGACCTGGACTATGTGGCCAACGTCGCGCGCAGAGGCGCCGAGCTGGAAGCCGTCATGTCGAATTCGTTCGCGTTCGGAGGCTCGAACGCGGTGCTGGTCGCGCGCCGGGCCTGATCGCATGCTGAGTTACCGGCACGGTTTTCATGCCGGCAACCACGCCGATGCGCTCAAGCACGCGGTGCTGGTGCACCTGCTGGGTTATCTCACCCGCAAGGACAAGCCGCTGTGGTACGTCGACACCCATGCAGGCGCGGCCGATTACGAGCTCGACAGTGCATGGGCGCAGAAGAAGTGCGAATTCGAGACCGGCATCGGCAGGCTTTGGCCGCGCGACGATGCGCCCGCGCTGGTGGCCGGCTATCTTGACCAGGTGCGCGCGCTCAATCCCGACGGGCGCCTGCGGCTCTACCCCGGCTCGGCGCAGATCGCCATGCAGCTGCTGCGCGATCAGGACCGCTTGCGCCTGTTCGAGCTTCACAGCACCGAGGGCCGTGGCCTGGCCGAGCACTTCGCCGGCGCCAGCCCGCGTGTGCTTGTGCAGGCGGGCGACGGTTTCGACGGGCTGCGCGCGGTGCTGCCCCCGCCGTCGCGGCGCGGCCTCGTGCTCATTGATCCTTCGTACGAGGACAAGCGGGACTATTCGCGTGCGCGCGCCACGCTCGAGGACGCACTGCAGCGTTTCGCCACCGGGGTGTATGCGTTGTGGTACCCGATCGTGCAGCGCCGCGAGTCGGACGCCTTCCCCGCCTCGCTCAAGCGTTTGCAGGCCAAGGACTGGCTCCATGTCGCTCTGCGGGTCAAGGCCCCCGCCGCAGACGGATACGGCTTGCACGGCAGCGGCCTGTTCATCCTCAACCCGCCGTGGGACTTGCCGCGCCTGCTGGCCGAAGCCATGCCCTACCTGGTCAGGGTGCTCGGCCAGGATGCGAGCGCCGGCTACGACCTCGAGAGCGAACTCGCCTGAGGCCGCGACGGGGCGTGGCGCACGCGGCCCGGTCCCGCGACGAAACTAGACCTGCAGGTTTTCTTCCGACAGGGCCTTGCGCTTTTCCATGTTGAAGCGCCCGTCGTAGATCGGCGCCTTGCCGGTCGTGGGGCCCTGGTACTGGACGAACAGCATGACGCCGCCGGTTTCGGTCGACAGGTCGGCCTCGAAGTGCGGGTCGGGGTAGTGGATCATGGTGCCCGGCCCGACCGTGCGCTCGCCGATCCTGAAGGTGCCTTCCATGACGTACCAGACCTGGGCAAAGTCGTGGCGGTGCAGCGGGTGGTGGGCACCCGCCTCGTAGCGCACGAATCCCGCGTTTGGTTCGGTCGGGCGCCCGGGCTGCGGGTGGAACAGCATCTTGCTGTGCTGGCCGGGAAAGCGCAGCGTCTCCCACTCCATGTCGTCGATGTGGCGGAACTCGGCGGGTTGGTCTCGATCGGGTTTCATGGCCTCTCCTGGTTCAGGTTGATGGCAGTATATTGACTGGAAACCTAATAACGGCGCGGTAGTTGGTCAGATATTGGCAGTATTTCGATGTCCCACGGTCAGGCGAATTTCACCACCGCCCGGCCACGCACGCCCGCCGCGATCAGCTTGTCGCAGTGCGCCTGCAGCTCGGCAAACGGGATGGTATAGGCGATCGTGGCGGTGTGCCGCGGCCGCAGGTCGCCCCCCACCTGCATGCGCCCCCAGGCCGCGCCGCGCTCGGGCACCGGGTGGTTGCCATTGATGCCCGCGAGCGACACCCCGCGCAGGATGAACGGGTAGATCGAGGTGGTGAGCGACTCGCCGGCCGCATTGCCGAACGCGCACACCACGCCCCCATGCTTCATCGAGCGCAACAGCGCATCGAGCGGTTTGCCGCCGACCGCGTCGATCCCCCCGGCCCAGCGCTGCTCGGTGAGCGGCTCGTCACTTGCGGCAATGCCATCGCGGCCGACGATTTCGGCCGCCCCGATGCTGCGCAGGTACGCATGCTCGGCGCTCTTGCCGGTGCTCGCCACGACGCGATAACCCAGCCCCGCGAGCATGTCGATGGCAAACGAAGAACTGCCGCCGGTGCCGCCGGTGACGAGGATCGGCCCCTTGTCCGGCGAGACGCCGCGATTGACGAGCTCCTCCACGGCCAGCGCCGAGGTGTAGGCGGCAAGCCCCATGGCGACTGAATCGAACGGGTCGGACCCCTGCGGTACGCGCCCGATCCATTCGGCCGGCACGCGCACGTATTCGCTGTAGCCGCCGTCGCGCCGCATGCCGAATTCGCGCCCGCCCTGCACGGTGACGACGTCGCCCGCGCGAAAGGCCGGGTCTTTCGAGTCCACCACCGTCCCGGCGACTTCGACGCCCGGCACGCACGGGTAGCGCGACACGACCTTGCCCACGCCGGTGACCGCGCGCGCGTCCTTGTAGTTGACTGCGGCGAACTGCGACTTGATGACGACGTTGCCCGGATCGAGGTCGTCGATGGACTGCTCGACCATGCGGCTCACACGCTTGCCGTCTTCGTTGTACAGCTTGAGTGCCTTGAACTTCATCGGTGGCTTGCTTCCTTGGGTGGGTCCGCGCGCTGCACCACCGCGCCGCTCGCGACC
>JBDTRN010000071.1:0-11785 GCA_039931715.1 Betaproteobacteria bacterium | reverse complement strand
TCGACCTGTTGTACTGGAATTCGGATTCGACGCGCATGCCGGCGAAGATGCACAGCTTCTACCTGCGCAACATGTATATGAAGAACCTCCTCGGGGTGCCAGGGGCGATCGAGCTCGCGGGCGAGAAGATCGACCTTGGCAAGGTGAAGGTGCCCGCCTATTTCATCTCCACCGCGGACGACCATATCGCGCCGTGGAAGACGACTTACCGCGGCTCGCAATACCTCGGCGGCAAGGTGCGCTTCGTGCTCGGCGGGTCCGGGCATATCGCCGGGATCGTCAACCCGCCGGCGGCGAACAAGTACCACCACTGGGTCAACGATGCGCGCCCCGCCTCGGCCGAGGAATGGTTTACCACGGCCATCCAGGTTCCCGGATCGTGGTGGCCGGACTGGCAGGCGTGGATGGACGCGCAAAACGGCCCGGAAAAGGTTCCTGCCCGCAAGCCGGGCAAGGGCCTCAAGGTGCTTGGTGACGCACCGGGAAGCTACGCGATGCTGCGCCTGAATTCGCGCAAGTAGGCCAGTCCCTCGATCGCACGGCTGCCGTACCAGGAGGTCATCTCGCCGTCGATGAGGCGCACGGTTTTGGACTCGAACGCCGGCAGCGTCCTCAGGGCGTCCACGTGCCTGGCGCGAAACATGTAGGGCTCGCTCGAAAGCAGCACGGCGTCGGCTTGCGCAAGCGACGCCTGGTCGAGATCGATGATCGGGTAGCGCGTGGCCGATGCCTCGGGCAGCGTGTGCAGCCCTGCCAGCGCCAGCGTGCGCGAGATGTAGGTGTCCCGCGACAGCGTCATCCACGGGTCCTTCCAGATGAGGTACAGCACGTGTCGCGGTGCGAAGTCCTCCGCCAGCAAGGCGGCGTGGGCGGCGGCGAACCGCGCGCACATCGCTTCGGACTCGGCGATGCGGTCGAAGAGGCCGCCAATCAGCCGGTAGAGCGAGGCGTTGTCCTGCGGCGCGAGGGGGTGGGTGACCACGAGGTTGGGAACGAATCCGGCCAGCTCTTGCGCGACTGCCTTGGTGTTCTCGTCGATGTTCACGATCACGTGCGTGGGACGCAGCGAGCGCACGCGCTCCACATCGACATCCTTGGTACCGCCGACTTTGGGGATAGCGCGGACTGTCGCCCGCGGATGAATGCAGAACCCGGTCCGGCCGACCAGCGCGCCGGCAAGGCCGAGGTCGCACACAAGCTCGGTGATCGATGGCACGAGCGATACGATGCGCGCCCCGGCGCCCGCGGGCTGGTGGCGCGTCCCGACGGCGTCGACTAGCGTGGTCGGGGCGCTCACAGGGGAAGGTTACGGGACTTGCGCGGCGCTCGCGCCATCAGCCGGTCGTACGCCCAAGCCGGCAGGGCGCGCAGCAGCGTACCGACGACCGCCATTTGCCAGGGGACCACCGCAATCCTGCGCCGCGCCGCGATGGCACGTGCCATGCGACGCGCCGCCTCGCCTGACGAAAGCAGGAACGGCATGGGGTAACGGTTGACCCGGGTCATGGGCGTATCCACGAATCCGGGGCAGATGGTGACCACCGCCACGCCGCTGCCGGCGAGTTCGATGCGCAGGCTCTCCAGCCACGTCGTGGCGGCCGCCTTGGATGCGCTGTATGCACCGGACCCAGGCAGCCCGCGGAATCCCGCCACGCTCGAGATTCCGACCAGCGTGCCGCGTCCCGCCGAGCGCATGGCGGGCGCGAAAGCCGCCAGTGTGGCGGCCATGGCCACGACGTTGACCTGCAGGACCCGCTCGAGCTTGGCGCAGTCTGCGATATTGTCGCCCGCCGTGCCGACCGAAATCCCGGCATTGGCGATAACGATTTCGGGAACGCCGAACCGGGCCATGTAATCGGCCGCCGCCCGTTGAAGACTCGCGGTGTCGGCGATATCGAAGGCATGCACGGATGTGCGGCCGGGCAGGGCGGCGGCCAGCGCTTGCAACGCATCTTCTCGTCGCGCGGCCAGCCCGATGCACGACTGCGCCGAGGCATAGTGCCGGGCGAGTGACTCGCCCAGTCCGCTCGACGCGCCGGTGATGAAGACGCGCACTGCGGCGCGGCTATTTCTTGGCGGTGCCCTTGCGCGCCATGCCGATCAACTGGTCGGTGGTGGCCAGCATCCCGTTCTGCGAACCGCCCTGTTCAGCACTGACGGTGTACTTGCCGTTGACCGCGAGCATGGGCACGCCTTCGAGCTTGTAGGCGGCAGAAAGCTGCGCTGCCCGCTTGACCTTGGCCTGAACGCCGAACGACTTGTAAGTGTCGTCGAACTTCTTGCGTTCGATCCCGTGATTTTTCAGCCACTCGGTGACCGCGGGCTCGCTCGTGATGACCAGGCGATCCTTGTGGATGGCGTCGAAAAACTCGCGATGCACCTTGTCCACCACTCCCAGCGCTTCGAAGGTGTAGTAGAACCCGGCGTCGATGGCCCAGCTGTCCGACAACACTGCGGGAACGCGGCGGAACTGCACATCGGCCGGCAGTTTCCTGACCCACGCTTCGAGCATGGGCTCGAGGCTGTAGCAGTGGGGGCAGCGATACCAGAAGAATTCGACCACTTCGACTTTGCCCTTGGCCTCGACCGGCTGGGCCGGGTTGAGCTCGGTGTAGTCGGCGCCGGCCTTGGGCTGTGCATGGGCAAGCGGTACGAGGGCAGTCAGCGCGGCGGCCAGCGCGGCGGCGGCGAGGGTTTTCAGTTGGATCATTCCTGCTCCAGGTAGACGGTAGGCGTTCAGGATCAATTCGATCGGGCCGAAGCCGGATCCTTGAGTTTGACCAGACTTACATCGATTCCGTTCGCCGCCATGGTCGAGCGCATTTTGTTGATTTCATCCACCTTGGTGTAGGGGCCGAGCCGCACGCGGTACCAGGTGCCTTTGTCGGGCAGCGTGATCGGTTCCACCGCTGCCTCAAACCCCAGGATCGCCAGTTGCGCCTTGCGATTGTCCGCGTCAGCCGGGTTCTGGAATGATCCCGCCTGCAGGAAATAAACGTCCTTGGAGGCTTCCGGTTTACCTTTGGCGGCAGCCGCAGCCTTGAGGTCCTTGTCCGACACCGGCTCTTCGCTGCCGGGCAGGATTTTGTAGAAGTCGAACTTCGGCTTCTCCGCCGCCGGCGCTTTGGCCCCCGGCATGCCGGCCATCTCGGACGGTTTACCGGGATCGACTGGCTTCTCGACGGCCGCCTTCTTGGTCATGAACGGGATCGGCGTCTTGTTCAGGTAGAACGCGATCCCAAGGGCAACAGCCAGGCCGACAATGAGGCCTACGAACATGCCAAGCAGGAATCCCCCGCCGGACTTGCTGCGCGGCGCGCCGCGAGTCGCATTCGACGAACGGGACTGCTTGGCCATGTGCACTACATCCTTTCAGGTGCGCCGACACCGAGCAACCCCAGGCCGCTGGCAAGCACCTGGCGGGTCGCGGCGCAAAGCGCAAGGCGGGCTTTTGCAAGCGTCGCATCCTCGACCAGGATGCGTTCGGCATTATAGTAGCTGTGGAAATCGCTAGCGAGGTCCCGCAGGTAGAAGGCCACTGTGTGCGGGGCGAGGTCGCGCGCGGCCCCCGCCACGACCTCCGGGAACTCACCCAGCCGTTGCATGAGCGCCAGTTCGCGCGGGTTGTCGAGCAACGCGGTTGCGGCCGACCCTGACCCCCCGACGTGGTTTCCATCGCTGTCGCGCTGCAGGAAGACGCTGCAAACGCGGGCGTGGGCGTACTGGACGTAATAGACGGGGTTGTCGTTGGACTGGCTCTTGGCCAGGTCGAGGTCGAAATCCAGGTGCTGGTCGGATTTGCGCAGGACGTAGAAAAAGCGAGCCGCGTCGTTGCCGACTTCGTTGCGCAAATCGCGCAGGGTGACGAAGTCGCCGGAACGCTTGCCCATCGCGACTTTTTCGCCCTGGCGGTACAGCACGGCGAACTGGACGAGCGCGATGGTCAGCCGTTCGGGATCCTGCCCCATTGCGGCCAGCGCGCCCTTCACCCGCGGGATATACCCGTGATGGTCCGCGCCCCAGACATTGATCAGGCGATCGTACCCGCGCTCGTATTTGTCCAGGTGGTAGGCGATGTCGGAGGCGAAATAGGTGAACTGGCCGTTTTCCCGCCGCACGACGCGATCCTTCTCGTCGCCGAACGCGGTCGAGCGGAACCACAACGCACCATCCTTCTCGTGCAGGTGGCCGTTCGCTTCCAGCATGCCGACGGCGCGCGCGATCGCGCCGGAATCGAACAGCGATTGCTCCGAAAACCAGCGGTCGTATGCAACCCCGAATTCTGCGAGGTCGTCCTTCTGGTCGGCGAGCATCGCATCGAGCGCGAAGCGATGAAGAACGCGCCAATCCGCGCCGAGGATGGTTTTGGCGGCGGCGATCAGGGTATCCAGCGCGGCGTCGGGGTTCTCATCCGCGACACGCCCAGGCAGTTCCGTGGCGGCGCGCCGGAAGCGGCCCGCATGCTCGCCGGATAGTGACTGCGCAATCGAGCGCACGTAGTCGGCCCGATACCCGTCGGCAGGAAACTCGATCGTCTCGCCAAGCGCCTCGAGGTAGCGCAGCCAGACCGACAGTGTGAGGATGTCCATCTGCCGGCCGGCGTCGTTGATATAGAACTCGCGCTCCACTGTGTCGCCGCAAAAGGCGAGCAAGTTGGCCACGCTGGCCCCATAGGCCGCTCCCCGGCCGTGACCCACGTGCAGCGGGCCTGTCGGATTGGCCGACACGAACTCCACCTGCACCTTGCGTCCTGTCGGGGCCGGGCGACCGAACGTGGTGCCCTCCGCCAGGATCCGCTCGATCACGGCCTGCTTGGTCTTGGCCGAAAGTCGCAGGTTGATGAACCCCGCGCCGGCGATCTCGACGGCGTCGATGTAACCGAGGCCGTATCCGGGCAGCGCCTTCAAGGCCTGCATCAGTTGTTCGGCAAACTGGCGCGGGTTGGTGCGCAGCTTTTTCGCCAGCTGCATGGCGATATTGCAGGCAAGGTCGCCGTGACCTGCCTGCTTCGGGCGCTCGAGGAGGATCGGGGTATCAGCCGCGTCAGGCGCTACGACCTTGAGCGCATCCCGGAATAACCCGGCGATATGGGATTTGATGTCGAACTGCATAGGGGGCGCGCATTATATACTGCGGTGCAGCGCGGGTTTTCCCTGCGAAAATCGATGCGCCCTCAGTCGAAGTCGATCGGGTCGACATCGAGATGCCAGCGCACGTTGCGCGGCGCGTGGCTGAACAGCGATTCGTTCCACGCTTGCAGGAACCCCTGCATGGCTGGCCGCGAGCGTGACTGGACCAGCAATTGGGCGCGCTCAAGGCCGGCGCGCCGCGTAATGGTATGCGGTACGGGGTCGTAAATGCGCAGCCCTTCGGGCGGCTCCACGAGTTCGGCCGCTTCGCGCAGGAATCGCATGGCGTCGGCGAGGTCGGGGCTCTCGGCGCGCAGGGCCGCCTCGAATACGCTGGGTGGGAACCCCGCGGCCTCGCGTTCGGCCAGCTGGGCGCGCGCAAAACCGGCGAAATCGTGGCGCGCGAGCGCGGCATAAAGCGGGTGCGACGGATAGCGCGTCTGCACGAGGACCTCGCCCTGGCGTTCGCGACGGCCGGCGCGCCCGGCGACCTGCATAAGCGTCGAGAACAGCCGTTCACTTGCGCGGTAGTCCGTCGAAACCAGGGCGCTATCGGCATTCAGGATCCCCACCAAGGTGAGGTTCGGGAAGTCGTGTCCTTTGGCGATCATCTGGGTGCCCACCAGGATATCCGCGCCGCCATCGCGGATCATTGCAAGGGTTCCGGCCAGCGACTTTCGCCGCGCCGTGTCGCGGTCGATACGTGTAATCCGCGCCTTCGGAAACTGCTTCGCGAGACTCTCCTCGACGCGCTGGGTCCCGCGGCCGATGGGCTGCAAGTCGACGTCGCCGCATTGCGGGCACGCACGCGGGATCGTTTCTTCGAGGCCACAGTGATGGCATCGCAGGCGCGCGTCTTTCAGGTGCAGGACCATTCGCGCCGTGCAGCGCGTGCAGCCAGCGGCCCAGCCACAGGCAGCGCAGGCAAGGACCGGGGCATACCCGCGTCGGTTGATGAAGACCAGGCTCTGCTCGCCGCGATCGAGCCGCGCCTCGATTGCGCGGACGAGGGTGGGGGTCAACCCATGCTTCTCGGGATCGCGGCTCAGGTCGACCGTGCGGACGAGCGGCATGCGCGCCCCGGGTGAGGCGCGTTCCGGCAGTTCGACAATCTCATAACGACCGGCGAGCACGTTGGCATAAGTCTCGAGCGAAGGTGTAGCCGTGCCGAGCACTATCGGGATGTTGCGCTGGCGGGCAAGAAAGACTGCCGCGTCGCGGCCGGAATACCGCAGCCCCTCGTGCTGCTTGAAGGAGGTGTCGTGTTCCTCATCCACGATCACCAGGGCCAGGCGGGGCAGCGGCGTCAGCACGGCGAGCCGCGTGCCGAGCACGATTCCGGCTTCTGCCCGCGCCGCACGCAGCCAACCCGAGGTCCGTGTTGTTGCATCGAGGCCACTGTGCAGGACCGCCATTGCAGCCTGTGGAAATGCATCGAGGAAGCGTTTTTCAAGCTGGGGCGTGAGGCCGATTTCCGGGACCATGACCAATGCCTGGCCTCCCCGGCGAAGTACTTCGGCGATTACGTGGAGATAGATTTCGGTTTTGCCGCTGCCGGTGACGCCGTGCAGAAGCACCGGGCTGAAAGTGCCCAGCTTGGCGAGCAGGGCCTGGACGACTTGCGTTTGTGGCTGCGTCAGCGGGTGGCCCGCCACGAAGTGCGCATCGGCGACCGGTACCGCCGTCACGATCTCCCCGGTCTTGCTTAGTGCACGCAGGGCGGTACGTTGAGCAGCGCGAATCTTCGGGTCCGCGGACAGCAGCGCCTCCTCGCTTGCAATACCCAGCGCCTCGATTTGCGCGAGCAGCCCCTCCTTGCGCGAAGGACGAGCCGGTGCGTGCCCCGACGGCCTGGTGCTGCGCCAGTGGATGCGATCCTCCCGCGGCAGCGGCTTGAGGGACCGAAGACGGGGCGGAAGCGACGAAATCACCGTTTCGCCGAGCGGGCGCTGGTAATAGCCCGAAAGGAAGCGCATGAGTTCGATCCACTGGGCCGAAAGCGGCGGTGCTTCGTCGAGGATGCTCTCGACCGGCTTGATCTTGCCGCGATCGTGTTCCGTCTGCACGGCTGTTTCCACCACCACCCCCACCATTCTTCTTCGGCCGAAAGGGACGACGACCCGAACGCCCGCGTCAAGCGGGGCGCCTTCGGCTACTGAATAGTCGAACAGTTTCGGTACTGGCACATCCAGCGCCACCCGGACGATTTTCACTCGCCCTCTGAGGCGGTAAAACGACAGGCGAAATAAGGCCTAGCGACCAATTGCTTACCTGCGGTACTTGATTCGAACACTCGCGAATTTGCGCGTAACCCTTCACGCGAAAGGCGTATTTTTCTCGGCACACGACCCTTGTGGATAAGTTTGTGGGTAAAGTCGTCGCCGCCCGACGCCGATCTGCCAACAGTCAAGTTTTTCCTGACGCACTCGTCAGTGGGGCTCATTTTTAGTTATCAAAAACAGGGGGTTGGAAGATGCCCCCGAGGGGGCGGCCAGCAAGCCCTCATTTTCAGTGGGTAAGCCAGTGTTTGTGCATAAGTCAAGCCCCGCGTCGGAAACTTGTCCTCGATCGTTGGGGGCTTCAGCCCGGTCAGGGACGCCCTGTCAGGCGCAGTTTTGTGCTGTAAGTGTGTACTTCATCCGCAAGCGCCGCGACCGATTCCGGGGGGGTGAATTGCGAAATGCCGTGGCCCAGGTTGAACACGTGCCCGGGGCCCGGGCCGAACGCATCGAGCACCTTACGCGCTTCGCTGCGCACGATTTCGGCAGGCGCAAACAGCGCGCTTGGGTCGAGATTTCCCTGCAGCGCGACTTTTGCTCCCACGCGTTTGCGCGCCGCAGCGAGGTCCGTGCTCCAATCGATCCCGAGCGCGTCGCAACCGCTTGCCGCCATCGACTCGAGCCAGTGGCCCCCTCCTTTGGTAAACAAGATCGAGGGGACGCGCCGTCCTTCGCAGTGCCGGGTGAGGCTTGCAATCACACGGCGGGAATAGGCCAGTGAGAATTCCTCATATCCCGAGGTGGTGAGGTTGCCGCCCCACGTATCGAAGATCATCACGGCCTGCGCGCCCGCTTCGATCTGGGCATTCAGGTAGGCCGAAACGGCAAGTGTGTTGATTTCCAGGATGTGGTGCACGAGATCGGGGCGGCGATAAAGCATGGACTTGAGCGTGCGAAAGTCGTCGCTGCCGCCGCCTTCGACCATGTAGCAGGCAAGCGTGTACGGGCTGCCGGAAAAGCCGATGAGCGGGACCCGACCGCCCAGCGCCCTGCGAATCTCGCGCACAGCGTCGGTGACGTAACGCAGCTCCGCGCCGGGATCCGGGGCGGTCAGGGCGCGGATTGCGCTTTCTTCACGCAGGGGTCGCTCGAATCGCGGGCCTTCGCCTTCGGCAAAATACAGGCCCAGGCCCATCGCGTCCGGCACTGTGAGGATGTCAGAGAACAATATCGCTGCATCGAGTGGAAAGCGCTCCAGCGGCTGCAGCGTGACTTCGGTCGCGTAGGCCGGATTCTTGGCGAGGCCCAGGAAGCTGCCCGCACGTGCCCGGGTTGCGTTGTACTCCGGCAGGTACCGGCCGGCCTGACGCATGAGCCATACCGGCGTGTAGTCGGTCGGCTCGCGGGCGAGGGCGCGCAGGAATGTGTCGTTCAGCAGCGGCGACATTCGTGCAATCAGGCTTTCGCCAGTTTTTGGGTGATGAACTTCCACTCCACGCCGGTCACCGGCGTGATCGACAGGCGGTTGCCCCGACGCAGAACCACCATGTCGGCCAAAGGCTTGTGCTCGCGCAGCTCCGCGAGCGATACCAAGCGCGTTTTCCGCTTGGCGCGCACATCCACGTGTTGCCAGCGAGGGGCGTCCCGCTTCGATGCAGGATCGAAATATTCGCTTTTTCGGTCGAACTGCGTGCCGTCCGGGTAGGCGGGCGAGGCTACTTCCGCGATCCCCGCGATACCTGGCTCCGGGCAGGTCGAATGGTAGAAGAGCACCCCATCGCCGACCTGCATCGAATCCCGCATGAAATTTCGCGCCTGGTAATTCCTCACGCCGGTCCAGGGAACGGTCCTGTCCGGCGCCGCGAGCGCATCGTCGATCGAGCATTCGTCGGGCTCGGACTTCATCAACCAGTATTTCATGGCGGTCAGGAAAGGGAGGAAAAAATCGGGGAGCGAAAGGAAGGAGTTTCCCCTCGCGTTGGTGTTCCCCGCCGTGCCGGTGGGCTCGTCTCCCGAACCCAGCACAGGTTCAGGGTGGCTGCGTACCGGTCACATCAGGTCCATCGGCGCGCTCATCGCGCGGGACGGTCGCAACAGTGACATCTAGGCGGCAACCAAGGACTGCTATCGGTTCGGAAACTTGAGCCCGGTCGAACACAGCAGGGAACGTAGCTTGCGACCAGCGCGCCAGCGGCGCGCTAGAACAACTTGTCCTGCCGGGCGAGAGCCTCATCCAGCTTCGCCTCAATCAAGGCGATTCTACGCTTGGCCTGTCCCAAGTCAAAGCCGCCACCGATCTTGGTAGAAAGAAGTTCGTGCGCGATGTTGAGCGCCACCATCACAGCGATGCGCTCGGTGCCCGCGATCTTGCCGGTGGTTTTGATCTCGCCCATCTTTCCGTCGACGTATGCAACGGCCTGCAGAAGCGCTTCGCGCTCACCATCCTCGCACGCTACCTTGTAGCTGCGGCCGAGGATGTTGACGTCGAGGGTCTTGGGGGTGGTTTCTGCCATGCCTTGGCGCCTGAACCTAATCCGGCAGGCGCACCAGCAGGTTTTCGAGACGCGTCTTGGCGCCGTCGATTTTCTCGGCGAGGCGCTTGGCATCCTTCTGCGCATGCGACAGCTGTTCGCGAAGCTGCAAGTTCTCCGCGCGCAGGCGTTCGCATACCTGCGCGAATTGGGACACCTTGCCCTCGAGCGAGTTGAGCTCCGCTTCCATGCGCGCACTATAGAGGGAGATTTTCCACTGCGTCAAGCAATAACAGGCGTTTGTGCAAGTGCTTTCGTGATCGTGTGCGCAGCCATTGCGTGTCGATATAATGGCGCCAGGCCGGGCTCAGGTCCGGCTGATTTGGCAAGGTGTCTGCCAGCCGATCCCGGCTGGCGGATGAAACGGGAATCAGGTGAGCGGGTGGGTTTGCTTCCATCCGCGAACCCTGGACTGCCCCCGCAACGGTAAGCGAGAGGGTGCGCGATAGAGGTCACTGTGGGGATATCCCATGGGAAGGCCGCGCACCCGTGGCATCGGGAATGCATGCTCGATGCGCAGCTCGCGAGTCCGGAGACCGGCCTCGCCATTCAGACTCGGGAAGCACCAAAGGCCGCCGCACACGAATTCGTGCATGGCGTCCCGGCAGGCTTTTCGGGCGCTGGCTACCGCCTTCGGGGTTCATGGCGGCTCTGGGAGAGTTGTCATGCATCTGAATTACATTGCGACCGGCGCCTGCCTTTTCGGCATGCTTTTGTCCGCGCCCGCACATGCCCAACAAGACGATGTCCTCACCGTTACGGCGACGCGTTTTCCCGATGACGCGCGCCGGCTGCCCGCCAACGTCAGCGTCCTGTCGGCCGAAGACATCGCGCGCAGCGCGGCGCGAACCGTCCCCGACCTGCTGGCCGAGCAAGTGGGCATCACGCTGAAAGACTTCTACGGCAACAATGCCGCCCTCACTTCGGTCGATCTGCGCGGTTTCGGTGTGACCGGAGGACAGAACACACTGATCCTGCTCGACGGCAGGCGCCTGAGCGATATCGACCTGTCGTCGGTCCAGTGGTCTGCGGTACCGCTGTCGTCGATCGAGCGCATCGAGATATTGCGCGGGACGGGATCGGTGTTGTATGGCGATGGGGCCTCGGCAGGCGTCATCAACATCGTGACGCGGTCCCCGCTGCAGCCCGGCATTCACGCCGAACTCTACGGGCGTGTCGGCAGCTACAACACGCTCGAGACCCAGCTGAGCGGTAGCCTGGCAAATGAGCGTTTCGGATTCAATGCCTCGATGCATAGCTATTCGAGCGACGGGTACCGCGCTAACAATCGCAACGAACAGACGAACTATTCGGCCAACCTGCGATGGGCGGGGGTCAGCAGCACCATCGATTTGCGGCTCGGCGCCGACAGGCAGGACGTCAGGCTGCCGGGGGCGCGGCGCATCCAGCCTTCGATCGGACAGGATGAGTACGCGGCAGACCGGCGCGGCGCCCAAACGCCACTGGATTACGCCAGCCGGGACGGCGCCCGCGCCGGCCTGACCCTCGGGCATCGATTCGGCGACGCGGAGGTATCGGTTGGACTCGATTACCGCGACAAGGACCAGAGATCGTTCTTCGACCAGGGAGGCTTTCCGATCTATCGGGCCGATGCGCTGAGCGTCACTTCATTTACGCCACGGGCCCGGATCCCGTTCAACCTTGGCGCGGCAGCGCATCGGGTGACGTTCGGCATGGACGTCCACCAATGGCGGTACGACCGGCAGACGAGCAATTCCGGCGCGAACATCGCCCAGCCGATCAACCGGGTGCGCATCAACCAGGACAGTGCGGCTCTTTACGCCCAGGATGCAATTGAACTTACGCGCGCCACCGGGCTCACCCTCGGCTGGCGCGGAGAGCGCATGAAGCTTGCTGGGAACGACACGATCAATCCCGCTGCGCC
>JBDTRN010000070.1:0-11856 GCA_039931715.1 Betaproteobacteria bacterium | reverse complement strand
CCCCGAGCTCAAGGCGTTCGAGGACAAGGCGCTGTCGGCCAAGGATCGCGCGCTGGCGCTGGAGAAGGCGCTTTACGAAGCGCTCCTGGATGCGCTCGGCGCGTATGTCGGGCAGATGCAGAAGATTGCGCGCGCCCTCGCCCAGTCCGACGTGCTCGCGTGCTTCGCCGGGATTTCGGTGCAGCGCGGCTGGTCACGCCCGACGTTCACCGACGAGACCGTGCTCGACATCGAGGCCGGTCGCCACCCGGTGGTCGAAGCGCAGGTCGAGCATTTCATCCCCAACGACACGCGCCTGGGCGCCACGCGCAAGTTCCTCTTGATCACCGGCCCGAACATGGGCGGAAAGTCGACCTATATGCGCCAGGTGGCGCTGATCACTCTGCTCGCGCACGTGGGCAGTTTCGTGCCCGCGCGCGGCGCGCAGCTGGGGCCGATCGACCAGATCTTCACGCGCATCGGGGCGTCGGACGACCTCGCCGGCGGGCGCTCGACGTTCATGGTCGAGATGACCGAATCGGCCAACATCCTGCACAACGCGACCGCGCACAGCCTGGTGCTCATGGACGAAGTCGGCCGCGGCACGTCGACCTTCGACGGCCTCGCGCTAGCCTGGGCGATCGCGCGCCACCTTCTCGAGCGCAACAAGTCAATGGCGCTCTTCGCCACCCACTATTTCGAGATGACCCGCATCGCGCTCGAGTACAAGGAAGCGGCCAACGTGCACCTCGACGCGGTCGAGCACAAGGACAGCATCGTATTCCTGCACGCGGTCGAGGAAGGCCCCGCCTCGCAAAGCTATGGCCTGCAGGTCGCTGCGCTCGCCGGGGTGCCCAAGCCGGTGATCCGCACCGCGCGCAAGTACCTGCAGATGCTCGAGGACGCGAGCCTGGCTTCGCACGGCGTAAGCGGCCAGAACGACCTGTTCGTCACCACGCAGGCCCGCCCCGAGCCCGAGCCCGCGGCCGATCCCTTGCGCGAGGCCCTCGATCAGGTGAACCCGGACGAGCTTTCGCCGCGCGAAGCGCTGGAGCAACTGTACCGACTGAAAAAGCTGTGACCGCGCAGTTGGGACTGCCCAATCTTGACCGCCCAATCGTGACTACCTTATCGTGATTGCCCGCCTGCTCGCCGCTGCATTGCTGCTCCTCACCGGGTGCACCGCCGCACTCCACGGCGCCAGCCCCGCGCCATTCGCTCTGCTGGGCGACGTGCCCTACACCCAGGCGCACGCCAATATCCTCGAAGGCATGATCGACGAGATCAACCGTGAGCACCCGGCGTTCGTGGTGCACCTGGGCGACATCACCGGCGGGCAGGGCCCGTGCACCGACGCCTGGTTCGAAGCGCGCGCGCGCCAGTTCGCCCGCTTCACCGCTCCCTTCGTGCTGGTGCCGGGCGACAACGAATGGACCGATTGCCACCGTTCCGGCCGCGATCCCCTGGAGCGACTGGCCAAGGTGCGCCAGCTCTTCAACTCACGGCCGGTGAACCTCGATGGGTTCACGCGTCAGTCAGCAGCATGGCCGGAGCATGTGCGCTGGACTTACGCGGGCGCGCTGTTTGTCGCCCTCAATGTCCCCGGCAGCAACAACAACCTCGGCCGCGCGCCTGCCATGGACGAGGAGTACGCGATGCGCATGAAAGCGGTGTTGGCATGGCTGGACGAAGCGGTGGCGCAAACGGCCTCGCGCGACATCCGTGTGCTGGTAGTCATGATGCAGGCGAATCCGCTGTTCGAAGCCACGCAGCGGCTCCCGGCCAGTGCTGACGGTTATGCCGAATTGCGCGCGCGCCTCGAGGCCATTGCACGCACGCTCGGCAAGCCCCTGGTCGTGGCCCATGGCGATACGCACCGCTTCAAGCACGACCACCCCATCCCCGGGGCGCCAGGGGCCGAGCGAATCGAGGTCGACGGCTGGCCGTGGCTCGGATGGCTTCGCGTGGAGGTCGCGCCAGGCGCTTCGTTCGCGCTGACGGTGGAGCGCAGACTCTCCCAGTAGCGCGCGCGGGCGGTGTCGTTCAGCCCGCAGGCGCCGGCCCGCATACAGCGCGCACCGCCTTCACCAGCACACCGGCCGAAACGGGCTTGGTGAGATACCCGTTGGCGCCTAGCGCCAGCCCCTTGGCCACCGAATGCCGGCTGGCAAGCGAGGTAACGAGGATCACGGGGACATTGGCCAGTTCAGGGTGCGCGCGAATCCGTTCGAGCACATGGTAACCGTCGGCATCGGGCAACAATACGTCGAGCAGGACGAGGTCGGGAATCGGCGCCTCGCGCAGGCCCGCGAGGATGCTGTCCCGGTCGACCGCGGTGCGCACGTCGAACCCCTCCTTGCCGAGCAGGAACACCAGCAAGCCCAACACCGCGGCGTCGTCCTCGACCACCAGTACGGTGCGCCTCCCTGCCGCTCGCGCCTTGCCCACGCTGGCGCCCGCATGCGCGATGGCGACGTAGAAACCGTTGGTGGCCAGGGCGACCAGGCCCGGCTCCGCGTCGATCATGCCCTCGTCTTCGGCTTCCGCGTCGCGCAGGCGCACCCGGCTGCGGAAATGCTCATCCAGGTTCTGGAGCCGGTCCACCGGCGAGGATTCGACCAGCCCACGCTGCAGGAAATCGGCGAACACCGCGCGCCCGCGCTCCGGCTCGAGGCCGACACGCTCGGAGATGGCGGCCACCTTCGTGCGTCCGTCGGTGAGCACGAGCGCCTGCACCTGCGCCGGCGTCAGGGACGTGCCGGCATTGCGCAACTCTGCGCGGCCTTTCCCCGACAGCGAGTACAGGTCGCGGTCGTCAACGCGCCGGGGAGGCAGCCGCATGTCAGTCCAGCAACTTTTTTTCCACCATCGCGTGGATGCCCTTGAAGCCGTCGACGAGCTGCGTCACGCGCAGGTCGCAGGCGAGGCTGCAGAAAGTGTATGCATCCTCGGGCGCCCAGCCCTTGATCTCGCCCAGCCACTTGATCATCTCGCGCAGCGCCTGCTTGGCGGCGTCGTCGAGGTCGGGGTCGGTGCCCATGGCGATGTAGTGCGTCGGCGTGACCGCGCGCGGGAACGTGAGCGCGCGGCCCTTGTGCAGGATGAGCTCGAACGTGCCGCTCATGGCGGTTTCGAGCGCCATGAGGTTCACTTCTCCGTCGCCCTGCACGGCATGGCCGTCGCCAGCGGAGAACAAGGCCCCGTCTGCCCAGACCGGCAGGAACAGCGTGGTGCCGGCGACCAGTTCCTTGCAGTCCATGTTGCCGCCGAACTCGCGCGGCTCCACCGACGACACCGCACCGTACTCGGGCCGCGGCGCCACCGCCATGATGCCGAAGAAGGGCCGCAGCGGGATCGTCGGGCCGAAGGGCAGCGTGGCGGTCATCTTGTCGCGATCGAGCGGGATCTGCAGGATGCGCAGCATGGGGAAGTCTTCCGGCAGCGTGCCGCGCAGCGGCTTGATGCCGTTGTACGACCAGTCGGTTCGCAGTTCGACCTTCTTGATGCGCACCTCGAGCGTGTCCCCGCGCGTGGCGCCGCGCACGGCCACCGGCCCGGTGAGGATGTGCGGGCCGAGGTAGGGCTTGACCTTCTCGAGGATCGCGCGATGCTCGGGCAGGAGGTCGGTGCGGTGGCCGACCTCTCCCGGGCCGCCCGATACGCAGTGCAGCGTGACGGTCTCGCCCGAGTCGATGGTGAGTTGGGGTTTCAGCCGGGCGTCGAGGTAGCCCCAGTGGACCGTCCCGGGGGCTGCGGTCAGTTCATTTTGGGTCGCCATGTCAGCCACGCCCTACCGTTGCGGCCCGCCTGCAGGACCCTGCCCTTTCAACCGCTATTGCGCACATGCCTTACTCCTTGCGTTGTTCCCTCATTATCGTATCAGCTACCATCGCCGCTTCGCGCAACCGAAAAAAAAGACCACAGCGATGCAAACCACTGCGACACCGATCTACCAGGGCTATGACCAGGCGGGCCTCGACGCGCAGTACAACAACCGCCTGCGCTGGCCGGACTACAAGGTACATTTCGCCAACTGGCGCGAGTGGAGCCAGCGCACCTGCGCCGAGCTGCCGTGCCACCTGGACCTCGCCTTCGGCCCCGGGCCGATGGAAAAGCTCGACATCCTGCCCGCCGCCCAAAGCGGCGCCCCACTGTACGTCTTTATCCACGGCGGCTACTGGTATTCGCTCGACAAGGCCGACTACAGCTATGTGGCCGAAGGCTTTCGCCCGCACGGCATCACCACGGCGGTCAATAATTTCGGCCTGGCGCCCGATACCTCGATGGACGAGATCGTGCGCCAGAACCGCGCGGCGCTCGCGTGGCTGTGGCGCAACGCGCGCGCCTACGGGGCCGACCCCGAGCGCATCTATGTGTGCGGGCACTCGGCTGGGGGGCACCTCGTCGCGATGCTGCTGGCCACCGACTGGCCGGCGTTCGGCGCCGGCCTGCCGAAGGACGTGGTCAAGGGTGCCTGCTCGATCGGCGGCCTGTTCGACATGGAGGCGATCCGCCTCTCTTTCCTCAACAAGACGCTGAAGATGAGTCGCGAGGAAGCCGCGCGCAACGCGCCGCTTGCGCAAACTTACCCCGTACGCGCGCCGCTTTCGCTGGTGGTGGCCGTGGACGAAACACCCGAATACCACCGCCAGTCGCAGGCGATGGCAGACCTGTGGCGCAGCCTGGGCTACCCGGTCGAGCTGCTCGTGCCCGAAGGCCTCAACCATTTCGACGTCGTCAACCAGTTGCGCGATCCCGGCTGCGAACTGGTCAAGGTACAGCTGGCCGAGATGCGAAAATCGTTCACGTTATGACTCACGGAGACAAAATGAAAAAAGCCCTGCTGGTTTCGCTGTGTGCGGCGGCCTTCGCTGCGGCGTTCGCGCTCCCCTCCGCCGCCCTTGCGCAGGACGCCTACCCGACCAAGCCGGTCTCGGTGGTGGTGCCCTTCTCGCCGGGCGGGATCTCCGACGTGATCGGCCGGCCGTTCGTGCACTCTCTGGGCAAGGCACTCAAGCAGAGCTTCCTGGTCGAAAACCGTCCCGGCGCGGGCGGTGGCGTCGGCATGGCCTACGCCTCGCGAGCGAAACCCGACGGCTATACGCTCATGGTGGCGCTCTCGAGTATCTCTGCCATCCCCGCCGCGGATCGACTGTTCGGGCGCCCGCCATCGTACGAGATCCGCCAGTTCGCCCCGATCGCGCTGATCAGCGCCGACCCGGCCTTCCTCGTCGTGCGCGCCGACAGCCCGTGGAAATCGGTCAAGGAGTTCGTCGACGCCGCCAAGGCGAATCCGGGCGGGATCCCGTACGGCTCGACCGGCAACTACGGCACGATGCACGTGGGCATGGAAATGTTCGCCAACGCCGCGGGCATCAAGCTCAACCACATTCCCTACGGCGGCGGCGGCCAGCAGGTGGCCGCCATCGTCGGGGGCCAGGTGCAGGCCATCACCCAACTGCCCGCGACCATCGCCGGGCATGTGGCCGGCGGCCGGCTGCGGCCGCTCGCCACGTTTGCACCGGCGCGCGTGGCGGCGTTTCCTGACGTGCCGACCATGAAGGAACTGGGCTACGGCGAGGTGGAGTATTTTGTCTGGACCGGCTTCTTCGCGCCGGCGGCCACACCGCCCGATATCCTCGCCACGCTGCGCAAGGGCACGCGCGAGGCGATGCAGGACCCGGACTTCCGCAGTGCCATGGAGAAACTGCGCGCGCCCATCGTGTACAAGGACGCCGACGAGTTCCAGGCCTATCTCGATGCCGACGCCAAACGCCTCTCGGCCGTCATCCAGAAGATCGGCAAGGTCGAGTGATTATTATTGTTCTTGTATATCCACTGACAGGACAGCCGCGCTGCGATTAAGTCTATAAAAATGAATGTCTGACTTTTATGCGGACTCCGCTGGCCGCGCGCGGCGCGCCAGCGCGGCCGCCTCGTCGTCGGAATAGCCGGCTTCGCGCAGGATCTCCTCGGTGTGCTCGCCCAGCCGCGGCGCCTGCAGCCGCACCGAAGCTGGCGTGGCGGCGAACTCGGTGGGCGGCCGCACGTAGCGCATCGGGCCTTCGCTGGGGTGCACCGCAGACTCGAACGCCCCGGTCGCCGCGAGGTGCGGGTGCGCCGGCAGGTCATCGAGCGAATAGATAGGCGTGGCGGGAATGTCGAGCTCCTCGCAGATGCGCATCCACTCCGCCGTCGGGCGCGTGCGCGTCATGGTGGCCATGTCAGCGTACATGGGCACGATGTTGGCGTTGCGCGCCTGGCGGTCTTCCGCGCCGTACTTCGCCGCGAGGTCGGGGCGACCCGCCGCGGTGAAGAACGCCCGCCAGTGCGCGCCGGTGTAGGGCAGCATCGCGATATGGCCATCGAGCGTGGGCGCGGGCTTGCGCCCGCCCGAGAGCAGTCGCGCGTAGCCGGCGCCGGCCGGTGCGGGCTCGAAGGTCAGCCCGCCGAGGTGCTCGGCGAGCATGAAAGCCACCATCGTCTCGAACATCGGCACCTCGACGTACTGCCCCTCGCCGCTGCGGCTGCGATGGAACAATGCGGCGAGCACGGCATTGACCACCGCCATGCCGGTGGTCTTGTCGGCGATGAGGCTGCGAACGTAATCCGGGGCATCGCGCCCGGCGCTGTTCAGGCTCGCCAGGCCGCAGGCCGCCTGAATGACGTCGTCGAAGGCCGGCTTGTCGCGGTGCGGGCCGCGCTGCCCGAAGCCGGTGGCCGCGCAATACACAATGTCGGGGCGCAGCGCGGCGACCGCGGCGTAGCCGAAACCGAGTCGCTCGATCGCCGCCACGCGCATGTTGTGCACCAGTACGTCGGCCGTCGGCACGAGCCGGCGCAGGGCGTCCTTGCCCTCGGCCGACTTGAGGTCGAGGACGATCGAGCGCTTGTTGCGGTTGATCGCGAGGAACACCGAACTCATGCCCGGGTGCAGGCTCACGCCGTTGGCGCGCATGAGGTCGCCCTCGGGGGTTTCGACCTTGATGACGTCGGCACCGTAGTCGCCGAGGATCTGGGTGGCGAGGGGCCCGAGCACCACCGAGGTCAGGTCCAGCACGCGCACTCCGGCCAGCGGCCCGGTGGCGCGGGGCGCTGCGCCCAGGGCGCTTGCGCCGACCATACCCTCGGCCACGCCTAAGTGCCGGTAAGCATCGGCCACAACGCGCTGCCGCCGTTGGCCGCCACACTGCGCCCGATGCGGCCCTGCCAGAACGCTTCGTTGCCGAACTCGTCGCGCCAGGACCACAGGCGGCGCGTCACGTAATGCAGGTTGTGCTCGCGCGTGTAGCCCATCGCGCCATGCACCTGGTGGGCGATTTCGGCCACCTTGCCGGCTGCCTCGCCGATGCGCGCCTTGGCCACTGCAACCATGAATTCGTCCGGCGCGCCTGCCGAAGCCTCCACCGCCGCATCCGCCGCCGCGCTCGCCGCCGCCACCTGTCCGGCCAGCACCGCCAGCAGGTGCTGGATCGCCTGGAACTTGCCGATCGGCCGGCCAAACTGCACCCGCTCGTTGGCATAGGCAAGCGAGTACTCCAGCGTGCGCTCCAATGCCCCCGCCATCTGTACGCAGCGATGCAGAGCGCCGTCGCGCGTGAGGCGCTGTGCGGCGTCTGCAAGCGGCGCGCTGGCGACGACCGCCGCGCGTTCGAAATGCAGGTTCGCGCGCGGCTCACCCGCCAGGTTCTTGTCCACGCTCGTTGCCGCGCCTTCGGTACGCGCCAATGCGAGGACCTCCCCGCCCTCAGCGCGCGCCACGAGCACCACGTGCGGACATTGGTTGCCCCACGGCACGCGCGGCGCATCGCCGGAGAGTTTGCCCGCGGAGAGGGTGAAGCCCTCGGCGCCGACCGGCGCCACCGTGATCGGCCCATCGGGCACCTCGAGTCCGGCCGCAGAAAGCAGCCGACCGGCGAGCATGGTTTCGGCCAGCGGCACGGGCGCGGCAAGGTAGGCCGAGCGTCGCAGCGCGAACATGGCATCGCCAAACGAGAATCCCGCCCCGCCGGCCGCTTCGGGCAGCGCGGCGCGCGGCAGGCCCACTTCTTCGAGAGCGCCCCACAGGCCCGCCGGCCACTCGCCCGCCTCGGCCGATTCGCGCACCGCTTTCGCGCAGTGCGCATCGAACACACGGTCGACGGTTTTTTGCAGGTCATCGCGCAACGCTGCGTCAGGCGCTGCGGAGGCATCGCCCGTTGTCATCCCGGCGGCGCTCATCGCAACCCCAGCCCGCGGGCGATGATGCCGCGCAGGATCTCGCGCGTCCCGCCGCGAATGGTGAAGCCGGGCGCGCGCAGCATCGTCATGCCGAGCAGCTCAGGGTAGGTCGCCCCGCGCCCCAGCGTCGGCTCGGTCGGGATGAGCTGGCGGAAGACTTCAGGGATCTCGCGCTCGAACGTCGTGCCGATGTCCTTCACGATGGCGGCCTCCACATTGGGTTGTGCGCCCTGCTGCAGCATCCCGGCCACCGAGGTCGACATGCGCCGCAATGTGGCGAGGTGCGCGACAAACCGGCCGATCTCGTTGGCGGCGCGCGAATCGGGCTCGGGCCCGATCGCGTCGATCGATTGCCTGAGCAGTTGGAACGTGCTCAGGAACCGGTCCGGCCCCGAGCGCTCGAAAGCCAGTTCGCCCGTGACCATCTTCCAGCCCATGCCCACGCCGCCCATCACCATGTCGTCGGCGACGAAGTAGTCGTCGAAAACGACCTCGTTGAAATCGTGCCCGCCGTACAGGTTGTAGATGGGGCGTACCGTGACGCCCGGATGCGCCAGGTCGACGATGAACTGGGTCAGGCCGGCGTGGCGGTCCTCTTCCTTGGGCGCGGTGCGCACCAACGCAATGAGGTAATGCGAGCGGTGCGCGTTGCTCGTCCACACCTTGGTGCCTCTCAGCTTCCAGCCGCCCTCGGATCGGGTGGCGCGCGTGCGCACCGCGGCGAGGTCAGAGCCCGAGTCCGGCTCGCTCATGCCGATGCCGAAGAAACATTCGCCTGCGGCGATGCGCGGAAGGATCGTGGCCTTGGCGCGATCGCTGCCGTTACGCAGGATCTGGTGACCGCTTTGCCGGTCGGCAATCCAGTGCGCCCCGACCGGCGCGCCACCGGCGAGCATCTCTTCGGTGACCACATAGCGCTCGAGCGCCGAGCGCTCGTGACCGCCGTATTGTTTCGGCCAGACCAGGCCGATCAGGCCGCGCTGGCCGCACTTGCGGCTGAAATCCGCGTCGTAGGTGGACCACGAATTGCGGCTCGGCGTGAACGCACCGCCGGCAGACTCGCCGGCGATGAATTCGCGCACCTCGCGGCGCAGTGCGTCCGCTTCCGGCGGCAGCCGGACCGGGTCGAAACGAAACTGGTGCATTGCCCCTCCTCGATGTGCGGGCCTTACCCGAGGCCCGGCGGCCAATATAGCCGAGACAACCGGGGTGCGGAAACGTAACATCGACGCCCACGACACGGGAGGCAGGCATGGGCGAGGCAGTGCTTTACGAGCAGGACGGCGGGGTCGTGACCCTGACCCTCAACGAACCGGCGACGCGCAATGCGATTTCGCCCGCCATCGTGGAGGCGCTGGTGGCGCACATCGAACGCATCAACGCCGACCTCACCGTGGGATGCGTGATCCTCACCGGCGCGGGCGACGGGTTCTCCTCCGGTGGCAACGTCAAGCAAATGAAGGAGCGCGCCGGCCTGTTCGCAGGCAGCCCGGCCGAAATCAGGCGCGGCTACCACCAGGGCATCCAGCGCATCCCGATGGCGCTGTACGGGCTGGAAGCCCCCTCCATCGCCGCGGTGAACGGCGCGGCTATTGGCGCAGGCTGCGACCTCTCGACCATGTGCGACATCCGCATCGCCGGCCGCAGCGCGACGTTCGCTGAAAGCTTCCTGCGCGTCGGGTTGGTATCGGGCGACGGCGGTGCGTGGTTCCTGCCGCGCGCGGTTGGGATGTCGAAGGCTTATGAAATGACTTTTACGGGCGACTTCCTCGACGCCGAGGAAGCCGCGCGCATCGGGCTGGTTTCGCGCGTGGTCGATGACGACAAGCTGCTCGACGAAGCGCGCTCACTGGCCCTGCGCATCGCAGCCCAGCCGGTGCATTCGCTGCGTCTCACCAAGCGCCTGCTGCGCGATTCGCAGCAGGTCAGCCTGCCGATCGCGCTGGAACTGGCTTCCTCGATGCAGGCGCTGGTGCAACACACCCACGACCAGCACGAGGCCGTGGTGGCGTTTTCGGAGCGGCGCAAGCCGAAGTTCGAGCGCCGTTAGGCCCGGCAGTCCCGTCGCGCGGCCGTAGGACATTTTTCGCCGATGTCGGCGGTGCGGATCGCGCCGCGATTTACTTGGGGGCCGTTCCGACGGCTCCGTTGGCCGCGCCGAACCTGAAGCTCGATGCGGTCACGCCGCCGAACAGGTTCTCTTCGTGATAGACCACTGCAGCGGGTTCGCCCTCGGCCGCGCCTACCGCTACCATGAGCGGAATCAGGTGATCCTCCTGCGGGTGCGACTCGCGGGCCGACGGCGCATCACTCCACTTGAGCAGGCGCGCTGTGCGCTCGGCCGGCGAGGCACCGACCAGGGTCGTTTGCAGCCAGTCATCGAAAGCCTTGGAAGGATGCCTCGCCCCCGGGCCGAACTGGCGCAGGTTGTGATAGCTCAGCCCGCTGCCGATGATGAGCACGCCTTCGTCCCGGAGCGGTGCAAGGGCACGCCCGAGCGCAAAGTGCTCGGCCGGATCGTAGCCCGAGCGCAGTGACACCTGCACCACGGGAACGTCGGCTTCGGGATACATCACCACCAGCGGCGTGAACGCGCCGTGGTCGAAGCCTTGCTGCGGATCCAGCCGCGCGGGCAAACCCGCCGCGACAATCAGGTCTCGTACTTGTGCGGCCAGGTGCGGTGCGCCGGGCGCTGCGTACTTGACGTGATACGTATGCTCGGGAAAGCCGTGGTAGTCGTAGACCATCGGCGGGTTCGGGCTCGACATGACACCGAACTGCGCATCCTCCCAGTGCCCCGAGATCATGAGCACGGCCTTGGGAGCCGTCCCCAACTGGCGCGGAATATCCTTGAGCGAATCCTCCAGCAGGTGCAGCGCCTTGCGCCTGTCCTCCATGTAAGGCCACGGTCCGCCGCCGTGCGAAATGAAATAGGTCGGAAGTCTGGTCATCGTTTTTCCCGTGAAGGGAATCAAATCGGGGCGGAGCGGCCGGCTTTCAAGGCACCGCCGCGCGCTTCTCGTGGCCCCTCCCCAGTCCCAGCGCAAGGAACAACCAGAGGCCTGCGATCGGAACGCTTGCGAGCGAAATCGCGGACAGTTCCAGTCCCAGCCCGCGCAACGCCGAAAACAGCCAGCCGCTGCCTGCGTCCGCGCCGCGGAACACGACGATGTCGATCACGTTCTTGGCCTTGTACTTCTCCTCACGCCCGAGCACGGTAAAGAGCACCTCGCGCGCAGGGTTCGACAGGGCGAAGTTGGTCGCCCGTTGCAGGGCCTGGAATGCGATCACCACCACCAGCCCCGGGGCCAGGGCGAGCCACAGGAATCCGAGCGCGAACACCAGCGGCAGTGCCGCGGCGGCCACACCCACGCCGAACCTCTTGAGCAGGCGCCCGGTGGCGAAGAACTGCACCGCGATGGTGAGCACGCCGATCGCAAGGTCGACCGTGGCGAAGATGCGGGTGCGCACCGCCGGGTCGTCGGAGGCGGCGGCGACGATGTTCGCCTGCTGGAAATACAGGAATGTGCCGGCAAGGGACAGCAGCGTGACCCACAACGCGATGCCGGCGAGGTAGGGCGAGCGCAGCACCATTACGATGCCCGCGAGCCACCCACCGCCGATCACCGGCGCTTCGGCCGAGCGACCCGCGCCGCT
>JBDTRN010000069.1:0-11887 GCA_039931715.1 Betaproteobacteria bacterium | reverse complement strand
CGAACCTTCGTAAGTGACCAGCAACGTGTAGCCGTCGGCGGGCGACTTGGCCACCAGCTCCGAGCCCACCACCCCGGCCGCGCCGGCGCGGTTCTCGACCACCACCGGCTGGCCCCACTTCGCGCTGAGTTTCTGGCCGACGAACCGCGCGAACACGTCGGTGGCGCCGCCGGGCGTCTGCGGCACGACGAATCGCACCGGCTTGGAGGGGAAGGGTTGCGCAGCGGTCGGCGATTGCGCGGCGAGTTGCCCTGACGTCAACGCCGTCAACAAAGCGCCGGCCACCAGCGCGCACTTTCGGAAAATCGGTTTCATCGAATGTCCCGCAATTTAAAGCGTTGGATTTTACCGGTCGCGGTCTTCGGCAGCTCGGCCACGAACTCGACCCAGCGCGGATACTTGTACGGGGCGAGCTTCGATTTGACGTGCGCCTGCAGCTCTTCGCCGCTGGCTTTGGCGCCCGGCTTGAGCACCACGAAGGCCTTAGGCTTGACCAGCTTGTCGGCATCCTCGTGGCCGACCACGGCGCATTCGAGCACGGCGGCGTGGGACACCAGCGCCGCCTCGACCTCTGCCGGCGACACATAGATGCCGCCGACCTTGAGCATGTCGTCCGAGCGACCGCCGTAGGCGTAGTAGCCGCCTTCGATCCTGGTGTACTTGTCCCCGCTCTTCGTCCACGGGCCCTGGAAGGTGGCCTTGGTCTTGTCGCGCTGGTTCCAGTACATGATCGCCGAGGTGGGGCCGGAGATCTGCAGCTCGCCCAGCTCGCCGTCCTTCACATCGTTGCCACTCTCGTCCACCAGGCGCAGGTCGTAGCCGGGTACCGCCTTGCCGGTAGTGCCGGGCTTGACGTCGCCGGGACGGTTGGAGATGAAGATATGCAGCATCTCGGTCGAGCCGATGCCGTCGAGCAGCTCGACACCCGTGCGCTCGGCAAAGCGCTTGAGGATCTCCGGCGGCAGCGCTTCGCCGGCCGATGTGCCGACACGCAGCGCGAGGTCTTGCCTGGGCGGGAAATCCGGGCTTACGAGCATGCCCGCAAACAGCGTTGGCACGCCGTAGAAAATGGTCGGCTTGTGGCCGGTCAGGCGCTTGAACACCGCATCCGGCGTGGGCCGCTCGGCCATCAGCACGGTGGTTGCGCCGACCGCCAGCGGGAAGGTGAGCGCATTGCCAAGCCCGTAGGCGAAGAACAGCTTGGCGGCGGAGAACACGACGTCCGACTCGCGGATGCCCAGCACGGGTATCGCGTAAAGGTCGGCGGTGCGGATGAGGTGCGAGTGAAGGTGCACCGTGCCCTTCGGCGCGCCGGTCGAGCCGGAGGAATACAGCCAGAAGCAGATGTCGTCGGCCAGCGTGGGCGCGGCGGAGAATTCGCTGCCCGCCTCGGCCAGCAGCGCCGACCACAACGGGTGGCCATGCGCCTGGCTGCCGGCGACGATGACGTGCTTCAGGTCCGGGAGCCGGCCCACCAGCGGCAGGAAAGCCTTGAGCAGCGGCTCGGACACGATCACCGCCTGGGCGCGGCTGTCCCTGAGCATGTATTCGTAGTCGGGCGTGGTGAGCAGCGTGTTGAGCGCCACCGGCACGATGCCGGCCTTGATCGCGCCGAGGAAGGCGGCGGGGAAATCGATCGTGTCGAGCAGCGCCAGCGCCACCCGCTCCTCACGCCGCAGGCCCAGCGCGCACAGCGCGTTGGCCGCTCGGTTCACCCGCTCGGCGAGTTCGCCGAACGTATAGCGGCCGGCGTCATCGATGTAGGCCACCTTGCCGGCGCGCCCCGCTTTGAGGTTGCGCTCGACCAGGTCGACCGCGGCGTTGTATTCGCGCGGGATGTCCGCCATGTCTCCTCCTGCCAACGTGTACCGAAGCCGCGCCGCGTTCAGGCGGCGTGACGCGATTGCCTATGCTGTTTTTATCACGCGGCCTGCGTCGCGGCGTCGCGCGCGAGCGCCATCCACTCCGCGGCCCACTCTTCGGCCTTTTCCTCTGGCAGCACACCCGAGGAGGCGTCGTGCTGAATGCGCTCGCCGATGCGCTGCGCGCCCAGCGACGCAAGCAACTCGTCGAAGCGCTTGCCGCCGAAATTGAAAGTCTCCGCGTAGGTGCGGTCGCCCAGCCCGAACACGCCGTAGCGCACCGCCGACAGGTCCGGCCGGCTCGCCTGCACGTCGTCGAAGAATTTCTTCGCGTTGTCGGGTACATCGCCCTGGCCGTAGGTCGAGGTACAGACGAGGAATACGCCTTCGCGCTCGAACACGGAGGCGTCGAGGTCGTCCATGAGCAAGGTCTCGACCTTGGCGTCGTCGCCGTCCCAGGCGAGCTCGAGTTCCTGCGCGACGAGCTGCGCCGTACCGGTCATGGTGCCGACGAGGAGGGTGATCTTCAGTTCCATTTGACAGACATTATATTGCAGCCCATAATTAATTCAAGCATTATATTTCATCACCCGCTTTTCCACGCCTGCCACGTCTTCAACCGACTGTCCGAGGTATCCCGCTGAATCCTTCCGCCACCGCGATCACTGCCAACGCGATCCCTGCGCTGACCGCGAGCGACGAAAACGCATTCCTCGCCGCCCTCGGCGAGCGCGTGCGGGCGTGGCGCGACAGCCGCAGGATAACGCGCAAGGCGCTGGCGCTCGCCGCGGGGGTGTCGGAGCGCTACCTCGCCCAGCTCGAGGCGGGCCAGGGCAACATGTCGATTCTTCTGTTGCGCCAGCTTTCCCGCGCCATGCAGGTGCCGGTCGAGGACCTCGTGCGCGAGACCCCGGGACTGCCGCGCCGCGGGCGCATCGCGCTGGTCGGCCTGCGCGGCGCGGGCAAATCCACCCTCGGGGCGAAGCTGGCGGCCGAAGCGGGCGTGCCTTTCATCGAACTGGACCGCGAAATCGAGCGCGAGGCCGGCGCCACCCTGTCCGAACTTTTCGGCATGTACGGGCAGGAGGGCTTTCGCCGCTTCGAGCGGCGCGCCTTGGAGCGCGTGCTGGCCGAGAACGAGCGTTGCGTCATCGCCACCGGCGGGAGCATCGTCACTGCGCCCGAATCCTACGCGCGGCTGCTGGCCGCGTGCCTCACGGTGTGGCTCAAGGCCGCGCCCGAGGAGCACATGGCGCGCGTGGTCGCGCAAGGCGACCTGCGACCCATTCACGGCCACGCAGCGGCCATGGACGACCTGAAGCAACTGCTCCTCGAGCGCACCCACCTGTATGCCCGCGCCGACGTCGCCATCGACACCGTCGGGCGCACCCTGCGGCAGAGCCTTGCCGATCTCAAGAAAGCCACCCTCCACGACCCCCGGGACAATCCATGATCACGTTCGACACCAGCCCCGACAAGTACCACCACTGGAAGCTGTCGGTCGCCCCGCCGGTGGCCACCCTCACGCTCGACATCCAGGAGGACAAGGGCCTCTTTCCCACCTACAAGCTCAAGCTCAACTCGTACGACCTCGGCGTGGACATCGAGTTGAACGACGCGCTCAACCGCATCCGCTTCGAGCATCCCGAAGTGCGCTGCGTGGTGGTGACATCGGGCAAGCCGCGCATGTTCTGCTCGGGGGCCAACATCTACATGCTCGGCCAGAGCACCCATGCGTGGAAGGTGAACTTCTGCAAGTTCACCAACGAGACGCGCAACGGCATCGAGGACTCGAGCCGCCATTCGGGCCTCAAGTTCCTCGCCGCGCTGAACGGCGCGACCGCCGGTGGCGGCTACGAGATGGCGCTCGCCTGCGACGAGATCGCCATGATCGACGACCGCTCCTCGGCCGTGAGCCTGCCCGAAGTGCCGCTGCTCGGGGTGCTCCCCGGCACCGGCGGCCTCACGCGCCTGGTGGACAAGCGCCGCATGCGCCGCGACCTCGCCGATGTTTTCTGCACCACTTCGGAGGGCGTGCGCGCCGACCGCGCCAAGGAATGGCGCCTCGTGGACCACGTAGCCAAGCCGCAGGCCTTCGCCGAGACGGTGCAGGCGCGTGCGCTGGAATTGGCGCGGCAGTCCGACCGTCCCGAGGGCGCCAAGGGCGTGGCATTGACCCCGCTCAAGCGCACGATCGACGCCAAGGGCTACCACTACGGCCATGTGGACGTGGTCATCGACCGCGAAGCGCGCAACGCGACGATCACGGTGAAGGGCCCACAGGGCGCGCAACCAGCGACAACCGAGGCGATCCTCGCGCAGGGCGACCAGTGGTGGCCGCTTGCGATGGCGCGTGAACTCGACGACGCGGTGCTGCTCCTGCGCACCAACGACGCGGAAGTCGGCACCTGGGTATTGAAGACCGAAGGCGATATCGAGTTGGCGCTGGCCATGGACAAGGTGCTCGCAGCCAACGCCGGCCACTGGTTCGTGCGCGAGACACTTGGCTTCATCCGCCGCACGTTCTCGCGCATCGACGTGGCCTCGCGCTCGCTGATCGCGCTCATCGACACGGGCTCGTGCTTTGCGGGCACGCTGGCCGAACTGGCGCTGGCGGCCGACCGCAGCTACATGCTGGCGCTGCCCGACGCCCCGGCCAATGCACCGCGCATCGCGCTGTCGTCGCTCAATTTCGGCCCCTACGAGATGGCCAACCACCGTACCCGCATCGCCACGCGCTTTTGCGACGAGGCAACCCCGATCGAGCGGTGCAAGTCCGCGATCGGCGAACCGCTCGACGCGGCCGCGGCGAACGAACTGGGCCTGGTCACGATCACGCCCGACGACCTCGACTGGGACGACGAGATCCGCCTCGCAATCGAGGAGCGCGCGAGCCAGTCGCCCGATGCGCTCACAGCGATGGAGGCGAGCCTGCGATTCGCGGGCGCCGAAACCATGGAGACGCGCATCTTCGGGCGCCTCACCGCGTGGCAGAACTGGGTGTTCAACCGCCCCAACGCCGTGGGCGAGCAAGGCGCGCTGAAAGTCTACGGCACCGGCAGCAAGCCGAAATTCAACTGGGAACGGGTCTAGGCCCGAAGGAGCCTCACATGGCAATCGATTACGCGGAAAAAATCCCCAACAACGTCAACATCGCCAATGACAAGACGCTGCAGCGTGCGCTCGAGCACTGGCAGCCGAGCTTCCTCAACTGGTGGCAGGAGATGGGGCCGTCCGACTTCCAGGCCGCCGACGTGTACCTGCGCACCGCGGTGTCGGTCGATGCCGACGGATGGGCGCAGTACGGCGCGGTCAAGATGCCCGATTACCGCTGGGGCATCTTCCTTGCCGACCAGGTGCCCGATCGCACCATCGGCTTCGGCGACGCGATGGGCGAACCCGTGTGGCAGCAGGTGCCGGGCGAGTACCGCTCCATCCTGCGCCGCCTCATCGTCACCCAGGGCGACACCGAGCCCGCCTCGGTTGAGCAACAGCGCCTGCTCGGGCACACCTGCCCCTCGCTCTACGATCTTCGCAACCTGTTCCAGATCAACGTCGAGGAAGGCCGCCACCTGTGGGCCATGGTGTACCTGCTGCACGCCTACTTCGGCCGCGACGGGCGCGAGGAGGCCGAGGAGCTGCTGTCGCGCCATTCGGGCGACACCGACAAGCCGCGCATCCTGTCCACCTTCAACGAGCCGATCACCGACTGGCTGTCGCTGTATTGCTTCACCTACTTCACCGATCGCGATGGCAAGTACCAGTTGAAGAGCCTGGCCGAATCCGGCTTCGATCCGCTATCGCGCACCTGCCGCTTCATGCTCACCGAAGAGGCGCACCACATGTTCGTGGGCGAGACGGGCCTGGGGCGCGTGATCAAGCGCTCGCTCGAAGTCATGAAGGAACTGGCCACCGACGACCCGGCCGCAGTCCGCCGCGCCGGCGCCATCGACCTGCCGACGCTGCAGAAATACATCAATTTCTGGTGCTCCTCGTCGCTCGACCTGTTCGGCGGCGAGATCTCGTCGAACTCGGCCTCCAACTTCGCCAACGGCCTCAAGGGGCGGCCTGACGAATCCACCTACACGGATCACGTGCTGCGCGAGGCCACCATGCAACTGCAGATGCCTGACGGCGTGCAGGACGTGCCCATGCTCAACGCGTTGAACGAAGTCATGCGCGAGTCCTACCTCAAGGACTGCGAGATCGGCATGCGGCGCTGGAACCGCGCCATCGAACGCGCCGGGCACGAGGCGCTGCGCCTTACGCTGCCCAATATCCGCTTTCGCCGCTCGATCGGCGCGTGGGCCGGCATGCCGGTCGACCCGTTGGGCAACCTCATTGCCAGGGAAGAGTACGAGCGCCGCAAGGACGAGTGGGTGCCTTCCGAATCCGACCGTACCTTTGTGAAAAGCCTGATGCAGAAAGTGGCCGTGCCGGGCAAGATGGCCGGCTGGATCGCCCCGCCCGAGCGCGGCATCAACAACCTCGCGGTGGACTACGAGTACGTTCACCTGAACTAGCCAAAGGATTCCCATGGCCGCAGAAGCATCAGACTGGCAGCCCGCCGCGCGTTATCCCGACCCATCGGTGGTGACACTCGACCCGTCGTTCGACCGCTATCGCACCGGCCTTGCGAAGGTCGAACGCCTCGCCACCGGCTGCCGCTGGGCCGAGGGGCCGGTGTGGCTGGGCGACGCAAGGTCGCTGGTGTGGAGCGACATCCCCAACAACCGCATGCTGCGCTGGGACGAGGAAAACGGCGCGGTGAGCGTGTTCAGGAAGCCTTCCAACCACGCCAACGGCAACACGCGCGACCGGCAGGGACGCATCGTGACCTGCGAGCACGGCGGCCGGCGCGTCACGCGCACCGAATACGACGGCACCCTCACGGTGGTGGCCGACGCCTACCAGGGCAAGCGCCTCAATTCGCCCAACGACATCGTGGTCAAGTCCGACGGCTCGATCTGGTTCACCGATCCCACCTTCGGCATCCTCGGCTGGTACGAGGGCGGCAAGGCCGAACCCGAGCTGCCCATGAACGTGTACCGCGTCGACCCTTCGGGCAGCATTGAAGTCGTCGCCGAAGGCATCAACCAGCCCAACGGCCTTGCGTTCTCGCCCGACGAAAAGCTGCTCTACATCGTCGAGTCGCGCTCCTCGCCGCGCATGATCCTCGCCTGCGAGGTCAGCGCCGACGGCAAGTCGCTCGTGTCGCGCCGCCCGCTCATCGAAGCCGGGCCGGGCACGCCCGACGGCTTTCGTTTCGACACCGACGGCAACCTGTGGTGCGGCTGGGGCATGGGCGAGGCGGGCCTGGACGGCGTGCATGTCTTCAACCCGCAGGGAAAACGCATCGGGCGCATCGACCTGCCCGAGCGCTGCGCCAACCTGTGCTTCGGCGGCACCCACCGCAACCGCCTGTTCATGGCAGCCAGCACGTCGCTGTATTCGATCTACGTCAACACCCAGGGCCTGCCCGGCAGCTAGGGGAAGTCACGCTCCCGTCACAAAAAAAGGGCCTCCGGAGAGGCCCTTGAAATCAAGGCTTTTGCAGCCTTGAGGAGGAGACGTCAACAGGGTGTGCGCGGGCTAGTCCTGGTAGGACGGCTTGAGCGCAGGCGAAACCTCGAGCCACTGGGCGAGCGCCACGAACAGGCCGGCGAAGGACTCCCCGGCGGCGACATGCGCCAGCGCATCGCGCCTGGCAGCAGCGCTGAGCGGAAGCGTGGCAAGGCGCGCGGCGATCGGGTCTTTGCTGGTGGTGGTCATCGGGAGCTTCACTTAAAGGTTCAATCGAGGGTTAAATTGGTTGCATAGTCATGCTGCGATGGATTGGATCTTCCCCTCTTTACCGCAGCGCAACAACTGACCTTTTATTGGATTTGCGGTTAGAATTTCTAATCTCATCCCGTAGTCGGTGCAGATGACCGAACGCCTGCCCCCTTTGAATGCATTGCGCGCCTTCGAGACCGTGGCGCGGCTGCTCAGCGTCAAGAAAGCCGCTGCCGAGCTCAACGTCACGCCGGCCGCGGTCAGCCACCAGATCAAGCTGCTCGAGGACCTGACCGGGCGCGCGCTGCTGATCCGCAAGCCGCGCGGCATCGCACTCACCGATGCGGCCCGCGCCGCGCTGCCCCACCTCGCGGCGGGGTTCGACCAGCTGGGACTCGCGGTGCGCGAACTGCGCGACAGCCGAAAAGGCGCCACGCTGACCGTCAGCGTGGCGCCTTCCTTCGCCACCTGCTGGCTCATGCCGCGGCTGCACCGGTTCCTCACCGCGCAGCCCGACATCGACGTGCGCGTGACCGCGCGCACGCGCACATCGACCGCCGTCGGTGCGCAGTCGCAGCGCGAAGCCGACGCGTGGCTGGCCGACGCGGATGTTGCGGTGCTGCTCTCCGATGGCGAATTCCCGGGATTGCATGTCGAGCGGCTCGTGCCGCTCAGCGTGATGCCGCTCGCAAGCCCTCGCCTGGTGGGGCGCGGCAAGCTGCTGCCGGCGGACCTGCGCAACTTCACGCTGATCCACGACGACATGGGAAAGCTCTACGACGGGCGGGACTTCTGGGGCCTGTGGCTCGAAGCGGCCGGTGCTTCCCGCCTCAAGCTAAAGCACGGCGCGCAGCTTTCGCACACCGTGCTGGCGCTGGAGGCTGCGGCCGAAGGCGTGGGCATCGTGGCGAGCTCCCCCGAGCTCGCCAAGCCGCAGATGGATGCCAAGCGGCTCGTGGCGCCTTTCGACCTGCGTGTGAAACTGCCTTACGCGTACCACCTGATCGCCACCGAAGAGGCGCTGGCGCGCCCCGCGGTGAAGGCATTTACCCAGTGGATCGCCGAGCAGGCGAATCCCAAAGTCCTGGCCACACCTACTTGAAGCGATAGACGACCACCTTGTCGGCGGCCGATTCGGGGGTCCAGATTTCACCCTTGCGGCCGTGGATCTGGCGCACGTTGGACACTTCGGTGGTTGATCGAAAGCTGTCGAACCTCTCCGTCGCCGGATCGAAGCGCAGCATCACCTGGCGGCTCCAGTCGGAGGCCCAGACCTTGTCGGTCTCATCCACATAGACGGCGTAGACCTTGGGGCTTTCGCCGGGCGGTTTCCACGATTTCCACTGCCCGGTGGAAGGCACATAGCGCGTGAGCTGGCCGGCGTTCCATTCGGCCACCCAGAGCGTGCCCTTCGAATCCGACCACACGCGGCGCGCGCCCTGCCCCCGCGTCGGCGGCTCGAGCACCGTGACCTTGTAATTTTTCGGGTCGACGCGCCCCACGTAGGAACCTGCGAGCGACGCAAAGTACACCGTCCCGTCTGGCGTCGCATGGATCCCGTAGGGTCCACGGCCCTTGGGCGACTCAAACACCTTGAGCTCGCCGCTGGCCGGATCAAGGCGCCCGTAATAGCCCGACTGGCCGGTAAACCAGTGGATGCCCGCCTTGTCGAAGATCGCGGTGTTGAGGTTGGTATGGCCGGTGCCTTCGGGCAACGGCCACTTCTTCACCTCGCGCGTCTTCGGGTCGACACGCACGAGGGCGTTCTGGCCGCTATCGGTGAGCCATGGCGCGCCATCAGGCCCGGCGATCACGCCATGCGGCGAGGAGCCCGACCCAAGCGGGATGATGTCGACCTTGCCGGTCTTGGGGTCGAGCCGGCCGAGAGACCCGCTGCGTTGGAAGGAAATCCATACCGGTCCGTCCGGGGCGGCGTCGGCCCACACGTCGTGGGCGAAGTGGCGCGGCGGCAATGGATATTCCTGCACCGTCACTTGCGCAAACGCGGGCAGGGCGAAAAGCGCCAGCACCAGGATTCGCATCATCATCGGCCTCGTTGCGGTTGGATTCAGCAGAGCTGCGGTTTGTTCAGCGAGGCTGCGCGTTGCTCAGTAAAGCTGCGCCTTGTAGCGTTCGACCATTTGCGCCTGCGACTCGGCCGTGGCGACGGTGCCGGTCTGGTCGCGGATCATCTCGCCGAGCGAAGGCAGCACGCTGCGCGGCACCTGGTTCTCCGCTTTCCACAGGCCGGCGCGCATGATCGACTTGGCGCAGTGCAGGTAGGCCTCGCGCACCGCCACCGTCACCACCACTGCCGGGGCCTTGCCCTGCTCCACGCATTGGGCACGCAGGGCTTCGTCGGTGCGCAGCTCGGCCGTGCCGTTCACGCGCAGCATCTCGTCCACGCCCGGCACGAAGAACAACAGGCCCACGCGGCCGGTGCCGATGATGTTGGAAAAACTGTCCAGCCGGTTGTTGCCCGGCCGGTCCGGGAGCAGCAGCGTCCTGTCGTCGGCGACCTTGCAGAATCCCGCGCCGCCACCACGCGGCGAAGCATCGAGGTTGCCCTCGACATCCGAGGTGCACAGAACGACATACGGCGACAACGCGATGAAACTGCGGCAATGGCGGTCGAGGTGGGGGAGCTGCTTTTTCAGGGCGCGCTCGGTGGCGGGCGCATAGACCGAGCGAAGCTGGTCGAGTGAAGTGATGGTGGGCACGGCGGTTCCCCTGATTGTGCGGCGACGGTGGCGGGAACACGCAGTGTAGCGGCTTGGTACACTTCACCGCCATGGGAAAACGGAGGACGGGAACCAAGTGACAACGAAGCCGGATCTTGCAGGCAACACGGGTGAAAACGCGACCGCGAAGGGCGGCGATGCCGACTTTGCACCGCTGCGCGAGGCGATCGCCCTGTCCGAGCATGCCCGCACCTGCGGGGACATGCCGTTCGGCGCCGTCCTCGTCGCACCGGGCGGCAAGGTGCTCGCGCGCGCGGCCAACACCATCGTGACTGACCGCGACATGACCGCGCATGCGGAGATGAACGCGTTGCGCCTCGCCTCGCGGACGTGCACCCCGCAGGAGGTCGCGGCGGCCACGATGTACGCAAGCGGCGAACCATGCCCGATGTGTTCGGGGGCGATGATCAGGCTGGGCGTGCGCAGGGTGGTTTTCGGCATCCGCGCCGCGATCGCGACACCCTACCTTCCCACCACTGCCGGCGTAATGGCGCACGGCGTCGAATGCCGCGCGATCCTCGCCCTCGCGCCCGCGCCGGTGGAGGTTCGCGGGCCGGTACTCGAAGACGAGGCGCGCGCGCCCTTTGAGGCGTTTGCCCGGAACGGCAAGGGCGGCAAAGGGTAAACAAGGAGCTCCGCGTATGGGCATGCAAGGCAACACCCGACCCCCTTCGCATGGCGGCACCACGCCGCTGCACTCCGACCTTCGCTTCGCCGAGCCGCGCGTCGAGGTCGAAAGGCGCGCCGACGGGACCACCCTCCTGCGCTCGCCGCAGCCCCTCGGCCCCTATCCGCGCGCGCTGGGTGAATGGCTGGTGCGCTGGGCGCGCGAGGCCCCGCAACGCACCTTCATCGCCGAGCGCGCGGGCGACGGCTGGCGGCGCGTGAGCTATGCCGACGCGTTCGATGCCGCCCGGCGCATCGGCGAGTCGCTGCTTGCGCGCGGCCTGGCCGCCGACCGGCCGGTCGTGGTGCTGTCGGACAACTCGGTCGATCATGCGCTGCTCGCCCTCGGCGCGATGCATGCCGGCATCCCGGTAGCGCCGATTTCGCCGGCCTATTCGCTCATGTCGAAAGACTTTGCGCGCCTGAAGGAGATATTCGCGCTGCTCAAGCCCGGCCTCGTGTTCGCGCCAGAAGCGCGCTTCGCACCTGCGCTCGCAGCGGTGGGCGCCACGGCCACACCGATCGACGAACTCCTCTCGGCCGCGCCCGGGGCGCGCATCGAGCGCGCTTTCGCCGCCGTGGGGCCGGAAACGGTAGCCAAGATCCTGTTCACTTCGGGCTCGACCGGGATGCCCAAGGGCGTGCTCAACACCCATCGCATGCTGTGCTCCAACCAGCAGGGCTGGGCGCAGCTATGGCCGTTCGTCGAGGACAAGCCGCCGGTGCTGTGCGAATGGCTGCCGTGGAACCATACCTTCGGCGGCAACGCCACGTTCAACATGGTGCTGAGGAACGGCGGCACCCTGCATGTCGATGGCGGCAAGCCCGCGCCCGGGCTGGTCG
>JBDTRN010000068.1:0-11904 GCA_039931715.1 Betaproteobacteria bacterium | reverse complement strand
TGCCGCAGAACATCGTGTTCGTGAGCAAGGCGGCGTTCGCCAAGCTCGACCCCGCGACTCAGGCCGCGGTCAAGTCTGCGGCTGCGTCTGCCGAGACGCGCGGTTGGAAGACGAGCGAATCCGAGAACGAAGGCTACAAGAAAACCATGGCCTCCAAGGGCATCAAGATCCTCGTGCCCTCGGCCAAGCTCGCGGGCGAATTCGAGGCAGTGGGCAAGCAGATGACCGACGAGTGGGCCAAGAAGGCCGGCGCGGAAGGGGAGGCCATCCTCGCCGGATTCCGCAAGTAGGCGGACGTGCGCGCCACGCTCAACGCGATCTACACAGGATCCGGCCTGCTGGCCGGATTTTTTTTGGTCGCCATCGGAGTCATGTCGCTCCTCCAGATCGTCGGGCGGCTGTTGGGTATCGCAGCCTCGTCCTACGACGAGGTCGCCGGCTATTGCATGGCCGCCTCGTCGTTCCTAGGGCTTGCGTGGACCCTGCGCTGTAACGAGCAGATCCGCATGACCCTGGTCATCAATCACACCCTGGGCGCGACCCGGCGCGGGCTCGAGATCGTCTGCCTGGTGTTCGGGGTGGCGATGACCGGCTATTTCGCCTGGGCCAGCGTCGCCATGGTGTTGACGTCGTACAGGCTCAACGACGTTTCGCAGGGTCTCGTGCCGATCACGCTATGGATTCCGCAATCGGGAATGGCGCTGGGGTTGGTGATCCTCGTAATTGCGTTCGTAGACGACCTGCTGGTGGTCGTTGCGGGTGGCGTTCCCTCCTACGAGGTGGCAGCAGCCAAGGCGCCGGCCGACGCCAAAACCCCGGCTTTCGAGCGCTGACATGGAACTCTGGGCCATCTCGCTGATCCTCCTCGGGGTCCTTGGCGTGCTGCTGGTGTTCGGGGTATGGATCGCGGTCACCCTGATTTGCGTCGGGTTTGTCGCCATGTTCGGCTTCACCAATTCGCCCGCCGGCCAGCTCATGGCGACGACGGTGTGGGGCTCGAGCGCGAGTTGGGCGCTGACCGCCCTCCCCTTGTTCATCTGGATGGGCGAAATCCTGTTCCGAACCCGGGTATCGGAGGACATGTTCCGCGGCCTCGCCCCCTGGGTGGAACCCCTCCCCGGCAGGCTCATGCATACCAACGTGGTGGGCTGCGGGATTTTTGCGGCCATCTCGGGCTCGTCGGCCGCCACCGCCGCCACGATCGGGCGGATTTCGATCCCCGAACTCAAGCGGCGCGGCTACGACGAGAAAATGGCGATAGGGTCCCTCGCCGGGGCCGGCACGCTCGGGCTGCTGATCCCGCCTTCGATCATCATGATCGTGTACGGCGTGGCGGCGGACGTATCGATTGCGCGGCTGTTCGTGGCCGGCGTGCTCCCGGGCGTAATGCTGATGGTGCTGTTTTCGGGATACATCGCCTTGTGGGCGTGGCGCAACCCCGGGCTCACACCCGCGCGCGAAAGGGTGACCACCCTCGGGGAAAAAATCTACGCGGCGCGCCTGCTCATTCCCACCACCCTGCTCATTGGCGCGGTCATCGGCTCGATCTATTCCGGCGTGGCCACCCCCACCGAGGCCGCTGTGCTCGGGGTCGTCGGGTCGCTGGTGCTGTCGATGGTCAGCCGCTCGCTCAACTGGGAGACGTTCAGGGCAAGCGTGATGGGCGCGATGAAGACCTCGACCATGATCGCGTTCATCCTCACCGGGGCAGCGTTCCTCACGGTCGCCATGGGTTTTACCGGCATCCCGCGCGCGATGGCAGCCTGGATCGGCGAGCAGGGATTCCAGCCCTGGCAGCTCATCGCGGTGCTCACGGTCCTGTTCATGATCCTCGGGTGCTTCCTCGACGGGATCTCGATGGTGGTGCTGACGGCATCGGTCATCCTGCCCTCGGTGAAGGCGGCCGGGATCGACCTCATGTGGTTTGGCATTTTCGTGGTGCTGGTGGTCGAAATGGCGCAGATCACGCCGCCGGTGGGCTTCAACCTCTTCGTGCTGCAGGGCCTGACGGGAAAAGACATGTTCTACGTGGCGCGCGCGGCACTGCCGTTTTTCATCCTCATGACCATCGCCGTTACCCTGATCTGGGTCTTCCCGGGCATCGTGTCCTACCTTCCCGGCAAGATGTTCAACCTGCGCTGAGGCGCGGCGCAACCGACGAGCGACAGGCGCGGCTTCGCCAAAGGCAGCATGACGATTCCCATCTATACGACGGCAGAGATCCGCCGCATCGAGTCGGCCGCAGCGACCGCGCAGCCGCCACTCATGGAGCGCGCAGGACTCGCGGCAGCCGATTTCGCCGCCGCACTCGCCTCGGAGCGCGGCAAGGAAGTCGTCGTGCTGGCCGGCCCCGGTAACAACGGGGGCGATGCGCGCATCGCCGCACGTATCCTCGCCGAGCGTTTTTTTCGCGTGACCGTAGCGGAGACGCTGGAAGCGCTTGGCGCGGCAACACGGTCCTGCGCGCTGGTGATAGATGGATTGTTCGGCATCGGGCTCGCTCGCGCGGTGACCGGGGACCACGCGCGCATGGTTGAATGGGCGAACGCACAGTCCTGCCGGGTCCTCGCACTCGACGTGCCGAGCGGCCTGGCTTCAGACACCGGGCGCGTTTTGGGCTGCGCTGTGCGCGCGACCCACACCCTGACTTTCATCGGAATGAAGCCGGGCCTGCTGACGCTCGATGGCCCCGACCATTGCGGCGAAGTCAGCGTGGCGGGCCTGGGCCTCGAGGCGCCGGCGCCGGCGACACCTTCATCGACGGGTTGGGTGGTCGCGCCTGGGCTGATTGCCCACGCGCTCAAACCGCGCCCGCTGAATTTCCACAAAGGCAATGCAGGCAGCTTGGCGATCATCGGCGGCGCGGCCAGCATGAGCGGAGCCGCCCTCCTCGCGGGGCGCGCAGCACTCAGGCTGGGCGCGGGAAAGGTCCATGTCGGGTTGCTCGATCCTGCTGCCCCGGGATTCGATCCGGCGTGCCTGGAGCTGATGCTGCGCGACCCTGACGAAGTACTTGGGCTGGACCTGGACGCGATCGTCGCCGGCCCGGGCCTGGGGCAGGGCGACAGGGCGCAAATCCTGCTGGGTGCCGCGCTTGCGAGCGATATCCCCTGCATTCTCGATGCGGATGCCCTCAACCTGCTTGCGGGCAGTGACGCGATGCGGCAAGCCTGCACCCGCCGCAGCGCCGATACGCTTATCACGCCGCACCCAGCGGAAGCAGCCAGGCTGCTCGGCATCAAGACCAGCGAAGTCCAGAACGACCGCCTCCGCGCGGCATTCCTGCTGCGCGACCGGTTCAACGCCCACGTCGTGCTCAAAGGCAACGGCAGCATCCTGGTCGCAAGGGACGGCCGGTGGTTCATCAATACCTCAGGCAATCCGGGAATGGCGTCTGCGGGGATGGGTGACGTACTGGCCGGAATCCTCGGCGCACTCGCCGCGCAGGGACTGGCCGGGCAGGATGCGCTGCTGCTGGGTGTCCACCTGCATGGCGCCGCAGCCGACGACTGCGTTGCGCGTTCGGTCGGACCGGTCGGGCTCACCGCCAGCGAAGTAGCCGATGCGGCGCGCCGCGTGTGGAACGCATGGCTCGCCGCTCAGGCGACTCGCACGCGCGCTTTGGGCTCCGGGTAGGGATAGATCATGTTGAGCGCTATCGACTGGCAGTTGGCCTGCACGATGCGCACATGCTCGCGCCGCAGTTCGCGCGCATGCCGCACGCCGCACGAGTGCGCGATCATGTCGATTTCCCGGTTCATGTTGTTGGCGTAATTCGCCACCCGCAGGTATTTCTCCTCGACCACCAGCGCCCGCTGCAACCGCGCGCTGTGGGTGGTGATGCCGGTGGGGCAGGTATTGGACTGGCAACGCAGGGCCTGGATGCAGCCGAGCGAAAACATGAAGCCGCGCGCGGTATTGACGAAATCCGCGCCCACGCACAGGGCCCACGCCGCCCGCGCCGAAGTCACGAGTTTGCCCGAGGCGACGATGCGAATGCGCTGCTTTAGGCCCGACTCGATCAGCGCGTCAACCACGCGCGGCAGGGACTCCTCGATCGACAAACTCATGTGGTCGGCCAGTGCCTGCGGGGCCGCCCCCGAGCCGCCCTCGCCGCCGTCGACGGCGATGAAGTCGGGCGCGTACTCCAGGCCTTTGCGATGCACCGCGTCGGCAAGGTCGTTGAGGAACACCCAGCCGCCGACGGCGGTCTTCACGCCGACAGGACGGCCGGTGAGGTCACGGATGTAGGCCACCTTGTCGAGCAACTCGTTCATGTTGGAGATGTCGCGGTGGCGGTTCGGGCTGATCGAATCCCGGCCCTCGGGAATGCCACGGATCCGTGCGATTTCCGCGGTCACCTTCTTGCCGGGGAGCACGCCCCCCTTGCCCGGCTTCGCGCCCTGCGACAGCTTGATCTCGAACGCCTTCACCACCTTTGCGAGCTCGACCAGCCTCTCCGGCGACAAGTCCCCATGCGCATCGCGAACGCCGTACTTGGCCGTGCCGATCTGCATGATGATGTCGCAGCCGCCCTCAAGGTGGTAGGGCGACAACCCGCCCTCACCGGTGTCCATCCAGCAGCCGGCCACGGCCGCGCCGCGCGACAACGAGCGCACCGCGGGCGCCGAGATCGCGCCGAAGCTCATGCCGCTGATGTTGACGATGGACTTGGCCTCGAAGGGCTCCTTGCAGTAGTTCTCGCCCAGCACGAGCGACGGAGTCGGCAGGCGCTCTTCTTCGAGAACCGGGAAAGGATGGTTCACGAAGATGAGCGCGCCGGGCAGGTGGAGGTCGTAGGTCGAGCCGAAGCCTATCGTCCCGCCTTCGTTCTTCGCCAGCCGGTAAACCCACCCGCGCGTCGAGCGGTTGAACGGCATCTCGTCGCGGTCGCCAGCGAAGAAATACTGGCGGAAGTATTCGCCGAGTTGCTCGAAGAAGTAGCGCAGGTGCCCGATGACGGGGTAGTTGCGCAGGACGCCGTGCTTTTTCTGGGTCACATCCTGTATGAACACATACAGGATGAACAGGATGACGGCGAAAGCAAACAGCGTACCGATGCCGTAGGAAAGCACGTCCTTCATGCAGAAACCCTCCTCAGGTATTGCTGCCCCGCCCGTATCGCCACCCGCCCGGGTCTTCTATCGCCGCCCGCCTGGGCCTTCGCGCCCATCATAGGCTTTCACCTACCCTCGGGCAAACCGCCGGCTACGGATTTACCCCGCCTTCGCCGGATTCGGCATCCTCGGCGGTGCCTCCTGCCGCACCGCGCTCGAACTCAGCTTCGCTGGCCTGCCGGACCGAAACCACTTTGCATGTGAACCGCAGCGCGATGCCGGCCAGTGGATGGTTGCCGTCGAGCACTACCCTGTCACCGGCAAGGTCGGTGACCAAGTACATGCGCGGCTCGTCGTCGTCGTCAAACGTGTCTTCGACCTCCATGCCGGCTTCCAGGCCTTCGCCGTACCGGCTGCGCGGTTCGAGACGCACGAGTTCGGCATCGTAGTCACCGAAAGCTTCCTCGGGTTCCAGCTGCACACGGACGGTATCGCCAGCAGACTTGCCTTCGAGCGCGCGTTCCAATCCTTCGAATATGCCCCCATAGCCGCCGTGAAGGTAGATAAGCGGGGCGTCGGAGGAATGGATCAGCTCGCCCTGGGCGTCGTGCATGACCGTGTCGAGCGAAACTACGGTGCCGGGGGCGACCTTCAGGGGCACTTTCAAGACTTGAGCCGGCGCACTTCGTCGAACACTTCGGCCGCATGGCCGCGCGGATTGACGCCGTAACTCACGTGGCGGATCACCCCTTTCTTGTCGATCACGAAGGTCGAGCGTACGAGGAACTCCCGCTTGATGCCGTCGGCTTCCTTTTCCTGCAGCACGCCATACTTGCGGCATACCTCGCCCTCGAGGTCGGACAGCAGGTTGACCGACAGGCCGTGCTTGTCACGGAACTCCGCGTGCACCATGCAGTCGTCGCGGGACACCCCGAGGATGATGCAGTCGTAACGGCCAAACTGGTCCTCGTGGTCGGAGAAGTCGATCGCCTCGAGGGTGCAGCCGGGCGTCCCATCGCGCGGATAGAAGTACAGCACGACATTCTTGCGGCCTTTGTACGACGCCAGGCTGACGGTCTGCATTTCGGCGTCGGGCAGCGAGAACGGCGGAGCGGTTTGTCCCGTATGCAGCATTTCCGTGGTCGGTTGCGGCGGATTCTAAATCAAACTTTGCGGGCGCGAACAGCCGGGTCGCCCAAATTTCGGCCTCGCTATAATCGTGCATGAAAAATGCTCATCCGCTGCTCGGGCAACTCAGCTCGGGAGAATTCCTGCGCACCTACTGGCAAAGGCGACCGTTGCTGGTGCGGCAGGCGGTGCCGGGATTTGCCGGCACCCTCGCCAAGCGCGCGCTGTTTGCGCTTGCAGCGGGCGATGGCGCCGAATCTCGGCTGATAGAACGCCGCCCGGAATGGCGGGTAACGCCCGGCCCCATCGGCAGCCGGGCCCTGTCGCGCCTGCCTGCACGGGACTGGACCCTGCTCGTCAATGATGTCAACCTGCATTCGCAAGGCGCCGACGCGCTCTTGCGCCAGTTCGCCTTCCTGTCCTGGGCCCGCCTGGACGATGTGATGGTGAGCTACGCGACCGATGGCGGGGGGGTCGGTCCCCATGTTGACTCGTACGACGTGTTCCTGCTGCAGGGACCCGGCCGGAGAAAATGGCGCCTGATGCCACTGCAACGGCGTCCCTTCGGCTTGGTGCCGGGCGCACCGCTAAAACTCATCGCCCGATTCCGCCCCACGCTCGAGATGACGCTCGAGCCGGGCGACATGCTCTATCTTCCGCCCGGGTGGGGACACGACGGCATTGCCATCGGCGAGTGCCAGACTTACTCCATCGGGATGCGCGCACCGGGCGGGGAGGAACTCTCCGCTGCGTTCCTGGATTTTCTGCACGAAAGGGGGTTCGACGCCCTCGGCTTTCGTGATCCGGGACGCACGCCCGCCGCAAGCCCCGCGCGCATCGACGGGCACATGATCGCGCATGCGGTGCGCAGCCTCGAACGGATTCGCTGGAACCGTACCGACGCCGCGCGCTTCCTCGGACGCTACCTGTCGGAGCCCAGGCAGCAGGTCGTCTTCGAGGCGCCGCGCCCACCCAAGCTCCGCGCGCATTTCATGCGCTTGTTGCCCCGGTCGCGCGTGACCCTCGACCCGCGCACCCGCATGCTCACGCACGGCACGCGCCTGTACATCAACGGCATCGAAGTCCCTGCACCAGCGGGCAGCCTCGCGGCGATGCAGGCACTCGCCGATCGCCGCGAACTCGACGGCATGCGGCTTGCGCATTCCGGGATGGCGGAATTGATCTTCGAGTGGTACACGCACGGCTTTCTTTCGCTCGGGAGCCCACGATGACCGATCCGGACAACGCGCCCGCCGATGCCCCGCAGGGCTACCAGCGCTTCGATTCGGAAACCGACTTCCAGGCCGCCGTCGACCGCCTGCTGTTGCAGCCCGGGCGCGAGCTGCGCATATTCGACGCGACCCTGGCAGCGCTCAAACTGAACTCGCCGGCACGCATCGACCTGCTGCGCGCCTTCCTTGCCGCCAGCCGCGCGCATCGCATCTACATGGCAGTGCACGACACCGACCACGTTGCGAACCACTGCCCGCGCATGATGAACCTGCTCGCCCTCAATTCCCACGCCGTGCAGATCTACCGCACTTCGGAAGGCATCCGCAACCTGCAGGACAGTTTCATCGTGCTGGACAGCAGCCACTTCGTCCGCCGGCCGGTCGGGCGCTTCTTTCGCGGCGCGGCAGGTATCGGCGACGAAGCCGAAGCGCAGGCCATGCGCGGACGGTTCCAGGAAATATGGAACGCGTCATTGCCCGGCGTATCGAGCACGACGTCCGGCTTGTGAGCCGCTGGCCACAGTCAAACTTCAAGCGGCAAACTTTCGAGCATTTCCATGCAGGGGAATTGCAAGGCGGCGGTGATATAATCTCAGGTTGGCATACTCCTCTTGCCAATTTCGCAATCTTTTTGCCATCCATTCTCTGGGAGAGAACCAAAATGAATAAGTCGTTGCTGCTCGCCGCCATGATGGCGGTCGCGCTCGCCGCCTGCGGCGAGAAAGAAGCCCCCAAGCCGCCTCCTGCTCCTGCCGTCGTAGTCGTGCCGGTACCGGCGCCCGCCCCTGCGCCTGCGCCCGCGCCCGCCGAAGCTGCGAAAGAAGCAGCCGCTGGTGCAGCCGATGCTGCCAAAGGCGCAGCGGATGCTGCCCAAGGTGCTGCCGATGCAGCCAAAGGTGCCGCCGCCGCAGCCGATGCTGCCAAGGATGCCGCCAAGAAGTAAGGCACCACGCTCCAAACGAAACGGCGGGCCGCAGGGTCCGCCGTTTTTTTTCGCGCTTTTGCCACCCGGGTCCTAGCGCAAGTCGCGCCAGCCGAACCCTTCTTCCTGGTTGGCGAGGCCGACCCACGCCTCCTCGCATCCCAATGCCTGGGCGAGCGCGGTGCGGGCAAGATCGGGGTGGTTATTGTGCTGCGACAGGTGCGCGCCTATGACGTGCTGCAGGCGTGAGCGGTCAAGGCTCGCCAGCAGGGTGCGCGCCTGGCCATTGTCTAGATGCCCGAATGGCCCGGAAATGCGCTCCTTTAGCCACCTCGGATAGGCGCTCGCCCACAACATGTCGAGATCGTGGTTGCACTCGAGCACGAGGGCATCGCACCCGCTGAGCGATTCCTCGACGTGCGGCGTCGAGGAGCCGATGTCGGTCAGCACCCCCAGTTTCAGGGCCCCGTCAGACAGCACGAACTGAACTGGCTCCCTCGCATCGTGGGGAACGGTATAGGGGCGCACCTGGATGTCGCCGACGGCAAAGGTTTCGCGGCCGTCAATGATATTGATCCGCACCGTTCCCGACCTGTCCCCCTTGCCGGATTCGGTGGCAGCGCGCAACGTGCCGTGGGTGATCCACACCGGAATCGAGTGACGCGACGCAAAGGCGAACACCCCGCCCACATGGTCGTCGTGCTCGTGGGTCACGATGACGCCGGTGATATCCGCCGGCTGCAGGCCAAGCCGGGCGAGGCGGCGCGCGGTGTCCCTTTGACCGAGGCCGCAGTCGAGCAGCAGCCGCGAAGTCCCCACCTCGACCAGCAGGCAGTTTCCCTTGCTGCCGCTCGCCAATGATGCGAAGCGGATCATCCGGGCGAGGCGGGCTTCATCACGCCGCCCCGGCCGGACGAGGGGACATCCCTACTTGAGTTGCTCGTGGAGGAGTGAAAGGATCCGGCGCGCGGTCTGTGAACGCTCCACCCCGCCGTCCTTGCCCAGCACTTGCACCTGGCTCTGTTCGCCGCCCGGGGTCACGAGGACGCGGTACTGCTCCGCAGTGACCTTGGTCGAGTCGCTTTTCCAAAAGGCAAGCTTTGAAAGGAGACCGGGCTTTTCGCCGTCGACTTTGGCCATTTCCTTTTCTGGATCGGCGTAGCGCACGAAATACAGGCCTTTCTGGCGGTTCCGGTCCTCGACCGTAAATCCGACGCGGTCGAGCGCCAGGCCGACGCGACGCCATGCGCGGTCGAAAGGCTCGAGCACATCGAGGCGCTCGGCCCCGTCGGGCTGCTTGGTGAGCGACGCACGCTGGGTTTCCTTGGTGACCGCGAGGATCTGCTTGGCATTCTCTTCTTTGGCGCCAAGGCGGATCATCAGCCGGCGCAGGAATTCTGCCTCGAGGCCGGGATCGGGTGCGCGCGGCTGCCAGCGGGTTTCGGATTTAGTCTCTGAGGTGTAAATCTCCATCATGCCCCGGTGACTGAGGTAGATCTCGGTTGTCTTGAGGTCAGGACCCCTCTCGAGTCGGGTGCGGAACTTGTCGCGCTCGGGCGTGGAGTAAAGGTTTTCGATCACCCTGCCCAGCATGCTACGCAGGAAATCCTGCGGGATCTTGGCGCGGTTCTCCGCCCAGTCGGTCTCCATGAGCCCGGTTTCGGGATTCTCGGCTTCGAGCAGGAAGCCGTTTTCCTGCCAGAACTCCTTCACCAGGGGCCATAGCTTCTCAGGCGTTTCGTTGACCACAAGCCAGCGCTGCGTGCCCGCGCGCTCGATGTGCATCGTCTCGACCGCGGGAAGGATTCCGGTGGAGCCTGGCTGGGGCGCCGCCCTGCGTTCGGCTTGGTAGGTCGACAGCGTGGTGGCGGCCTTGATGTCCGGCACCACATACCGATTGTCGCGCGTAGGCGTCGTCAGGTCCGGCGGAATCTCGAGCGAGGGGATCTGGCCGGCCGATTTGTAGTCGACCTTGCGCGACGACGTGCCCTCGAGCAATTCCTGCGCCGTGCTGCAGCCGCCAATTCCCACCACGAACCCGGCCAGCGCCAGACCGGCCACCAGTTTGGTCTTCATTCCTCGCAATTTCATCCGCGTCCCTCGACGACGCGAAGGCTTCCCCCGGCCTTCGCGGTGTTTATCCCTGCTTCGTTCATCGCCTGCCGCACCACGTCACAAAGGTTTTCCGACAGCGGCGTCATGGGAAGGCGAATGCCCCCGCCGCAAAGCCCCATCTGCTGCATTGCCCATTTCACCGGGATCGGGTTGGCCTCGACGAACAGTTTCTGGTGCAGCCCAAGCAGTTTCATGTTGATTTCGCGTGCCGTGACCACATCACCTCGCAGGGCGGCCGCGCACATCTCGTGCATAAGGCGCGGCGCCACGTTGGCGGTTACCGATATGACGCCATGGCCACCGAGCAGGATCAGCGCGACCGCGGTCGAGTCTTCGCCGCTGTAAATCGCAAATTCTTTTGGCGCGCGCTTGATGAGGTCGGTCGCGCGCTCGATATTCGCAGTCGCATCCTTGATCCCGACCACGCCCGGGACCTGCGCCAGGCGGATCGTCGTGTCGTTGGACATGTCGGCGACCGTTCGCCCAGGCACGTTGTACAAGACAAGCGGGATATCCACCGTCTCGGCGATCTTGCGGAAATGGCGATACAGGCCTTCCTGGGTCGGCTTGTTGTAATAAGGCACGACCGACAGGCATGACTGCGCGCCGGCATGCATGGCGGACTCGGTCAATTCGATCGCCTCGGCGGTCGAGTTCCCGCCTGTGCCCGCAATGATGGGGATGCGCCCCTTGGCATGGTCGACGGCGACCTTGATGAGTTCCTTGTGCTCGTCGAAATCCACCGTCGGCGATTCGCCCGTGGTCCCGACGACCACGATGCCATCGGTGCCTTCGTTGACGTGGAAATCGATCAGGGCGCGGAAACTGGCCAGATCGAGTGCGCCATCGTCGTGCATGGGTGTGGCGATTGCGACCAGGCTGCCGGTGATCATGGCGGACCCTTTCATGGGGTGTATATAACCCGAAATTTTAACCGAATCAGGCCCATCAGGGCTCCAGTTTATTCTCGTTATTTTCACTGCGCACTGCGCAAAGCCGCTGAATCAATGCGGGTTTTACCGTTTCCACAAGGCCCTGCTCGAATCCAACTACCACCAGGGACGGTGCGAACGCCGCGAACAATTCGTCCCTTTCGAGCAGGAAGCGGGGATTAGACGGTTTTCCGTAGCGCTCGTTCCCTGCCAGGAAGGTTTCGTACAGCAGCACCCCGCCTGTCGCGAGGGATGCGCCAATTTGCGCAAACAGCGGCCGGTGCAGGTAATTGCAGACGACGACTGCTTCGAATGCCGCGGGTTCGAAAGGCCAGGCCGAGCCATTCTCCAGGTCTGCTTCGCGCACAGTGATGTCGGGGATGCCCGCAAGGCCTGCCAACGCCGCGCCATCGCGATCGCAGGCCGTCACGGGATGGCCGCGCGCAGCAAAGTACCGCGCGTGCCGCCCGGCGCCGCACGCCAGGTCGAGGACCCGTCCGCCCGGCCGGACCAGGTGG
>JBDTRN010000067.1:0-11999 GCA_039931715.1 Betaproteobacteria bacterium | reverse complement strand
CCGCGCCCAGGCGTATGGCGCCCGCCGCGGTCGCCGGCGCGGCCAGTCGTGCCGCCAGCAGCAACTCGGCGAATCGCTCCCGGCGCCGAAACGCGTCGGCGCGCTTGAGGACCGCAAGCAACTCTGCGGCGCCGGCATGCGCGGCGGCGGCAATCCCTGCGCGGCAGCGGCACGCGAGCACCGCGAGGTCACGCTCTTCCATCGGGGCGCGCAAGCGCTGCGCCAGCGACGCAAAGTCTTTTTCGCACGCCGGCCCGCCGAACCACGCCAGCAACGCGAAGCGCACCGGCAGCGGCGCACCAGCCTGCGCCGCGCGGCCCAGGGCGTCGAGCAGCCCCGTGCGCGCTTCGCCCGCCAGCAACGAATGCAATTCCGGGGCGAGGCGCTCGAGCGCACCGCAAGCCTCGAGCACCTCGAACATGGCCTGCGGATGCGGCTCGCACAACCCGCGCGCAAACTCCTGCCACACGCGCTCGGCAACGAGGAAGTCGGCTTCGCCCTCACCCACCATGCGGCGCATGAGGGCCATGGTTTCATCCGCGACCCGGAAACGGAACCGCGCGGCGAACCGCGCCACGCGCAGGATGCGTACCGGGTCCTCGGCGAAAGCCTCGCCCACATGACGCAGGATGCCGGCGCGCGCGTCGGCGGCGCCGCCGAACGGGTCGACCAGCGCGCCACCGGGGGCGCGCGCCATGGCATTGATGGTGAGGTCGCGCCGCGCGAGGTCTTCATCCAACGTGACGTCGGGGGCGGTGTAGACGGTGAAGCCGCGATAGCCGCGCCCGCTCTTTCGCTCGGTGCGCGCGAGCGCATATTCCTCGTGCGTCGTCGGGTGCAGGAACACCGGGAAATCGCGTCCGACGGGGCGGTATCCGAGCGTGGTCATTTCCTCGGGGGTGGAGCCGACCACCACCCAGTCGCGATCGACCACCGGCAGGCCGAGCAGCTCGTCGCGAACCGCGCCGCCAACGACAAAGGCTTGCATCGAGCCCGGGTCAGCCGTAGGGCTCGAACTGCGGCAGCGTTTCGGTCTCGGCCACGGCCGCCTCGATCCACTCGTGCAGCGCGGGCAACGCAAGGACGGCGTCCGCGTAAGCGCGGCATACGGGCGGCAGCTCGACTGCGTAGGTGCGAAAGCGCAGCACAACAGGCGCATACATGGCGTCGGCGATCGAGAATGCGCCGAACAGGAACGGTCCGCCGGCGCTCCCAGTGGCATTCTGGCCGAAGCGTGCGCGGCAATCGGCCCACATCGCCACGATGCGCGCCACGTCGGCCAGCGCCTCGGGCGTGCGCCCCTTGCCGGGGTGGCGCTTGCGGATGTTCATGCTCATGTGGCTGCGCAAATTGGCGAACCCCGAATGCATCTCGGCGGACACCGAGCGCGCGACGGCCCGTGCGGCGGGGTCCGCCGGCCACAGCCCGGGATGCCTTTCGGCCAGGGTTTCGCAGATCGCGAGGGAGTCCCAGACCGCCAGCGCGCCGTCCACGAGGCAGGGCACCTTGCCCGCGGGGGAGTAGGCGAGGATCTGCTCCTTCGAGCCGGGCCCGTACAGCGGGATGCGCTCCTCGCTGAAGGCGATGCCGGCGACTTTCATCGCCAGCCACGGCCGCAGCGACCACGACGAGTAATTTTTGTTGCCGACCACGAGTTTCATCGGTTGGCCTTGTGGCGCAATGCATCCAGGTTAACGCGCGGCGCGGCATGCGCGAGGTACAGCGGCGCGACGGCCTCCATCGGGGTGGGCGTGATGCCGAAAGGCAGCGGCGCGGCGGACACGGAGGGCACGCTCATCGAGTGCAGGTTGTCGCTCGTGAGCAGGCTGCCGGGGAGCTTTTCGAGCACCCAGGCCTGCAGGCGCGACAGCGCCGGGCCCAGGCCGACGATGGCGCGATGGCGGCCGTCGACCCGGCAGGCGAAGGCGACGATCTCGCGCAACGAATACTCTCGCGGGCCGGCGAGGTCGTAGATGCGCCCGTTGGCATCGCGCTCCTGCAGGCAGCGCACGATGGCCTGCGCGACATCGCCGACAAAGACCGGCTGGAAGCGCGCCTCGGGACACGCCAGCGGGATCACTGGGAACAGCGCCACGAGGCGCGCGAAGGTATTGAGGAAGCGATCCTCGGGGCCGAACACCACGGACGGGCGCAATACCGTGGCCTCGAGCGTATCGGCGCCGAGCACGACCGCTTCGCCCGCGGCCTTCGAGCGCAGGTACTCGCTCGGGGCGTCGGCGCTGGCGGCAAGCGCGCTCATGTGCACGAGGCGCTTCACGCCCGTGGCGCGGCACGCATCGACGATGTGGCGGGGAAGGTCGACATGGGCGGCGCGGAACTGCGGCCCATAGCTCTCGTTACCGCCGGCCGGGCGGCTGTGGAGCACGCCGGCCAGGTTGATGACCGCATCGGCCTGGGCAAACATCCGCTCGAGCACGCCGGGGGCGTTGACGTCGGTCTCCACCACGTCGACGGTCGGCAGCAGGATCAGGTGCTTGGCGCTCTCGCGCCGCCGCGTCGGTACGGTGACACGGACTCCGCGGGTGGCGAGCGCGTTGAGGACGTGCCGGCCGATGAAGCCGGCGCCCCCGACCACCACGACGCTGTCGATTTTCATGCGGAAATCATGGCAGTTCTTCGTTGAACTTGTCGCTGGCCGCCTTGGCCGGAATCATGCCGAGGCGGCTTTTGAGCGACGAGACGCGGCCCTCGCTGCGGGTGTCGAGCAGCGCTGCATACCAGACCGTATTGGCCATGACCTTCTTGACGTAGTCGCGCGTCTCGCTGAACGGGATGCTCTCGGCGTAGATCGCGCCTTCGAGTGGCCGCACGTCGCGCCAGCGCCGCGCCCGTCCGGGCCCGGCGTTGTAGGCCGCCGACGCCATCACCGGGTGGCCGAGGTCGTCGTAGACCAGCCTGAGGTAGCGCGCGCCGAGGGTCACGTTGGTGTCGACCTCGATCACGCGCCCCGGGCTGAGGTGCAGGCCGATCTTCTGCGCCACCCAGCGCGCGGTGGCGGGCATGAGCTGCATCAGCCCCTGCGCCCCGGCCGAGGATTTTGCGTTGGCGATGAAGCGGCTCTCCTGCCGGGTCAGGCCGTAGAGCCAGGCCTCCTCGACACCGAAGGCCTGTGCCTGGGCGCGGAAGGTTTCGCGGAACGGCGCGAGGAAGCGCACCTTGAAGTCGTGCAGGGCGGTGGTGCGGTCGGCGGTATTGATGGCGCGGTCGTATAGCTCCATCCGCCGCGCGACCTCGGCGGCGGCAAGCAACTGGGTGTCGTCGAGGGCACGAATCGAAAAGTGCCATTCGCGCACCGCCTCGGTACGCATCCCGAGGCGGAACAACTCGAGCGCGCGCGCCAGGCCGGGCTGCGACTTGATCCGCGCGACCTGCTCTTCGGTCACCGGCCGTGCCGCCGCGGGAAGCTGTACCGGCTGGCCGAGTTCCTCGCTGGCGAGCAGGCCGTAGAAGTCCGGATGCCCCGCAATGCGCAGGTAGTAGGCGCGCGCGCCATCGGCCCGGCCGCGGGCCGCGAGGCTGCGCCCATACCAGTAGGTCCATGCGGGATCGGTGTGGGCCGCGACCGACATCGAATCAATCGCGCTCGCCACCATCGCCCAGTCGCCGGAACGCAGTCCGGCGCGGGCCTTCCACGCCAGGTGCTCGTCGGACAGTTCGGCGTCGCCCGCGCGCGCATACCATTCCGTCGCCTCGGGAATGAGGCGCTTGGCCGCCTCGTAGGCCACACGCCCCCAGAGATAGGCGCGATCGGCCGGCGGCAGGCGCTGCCCGAAGCTGGTGCTCAGGTATTCCGCGGCCAGGCGCGGGTCGCCGCCCTTGGCCACGCGCACCAGCGCGTACATGTACATCTCGCGCAACGGCCGCGAAGTCATGGTTTCGGGCGCGCGTGCCAGCATCTTGGCAGGCTCGGTGGCGGCCGAGGCCAGCAGTTTTTCGTCGGGCTTCTCCGTCGCCGGCAGGTAACCGAAGGCGCGCCGGGCCGGGTTGAGCTGGCCCGCCTCGAGCAGGATGCGGATGCGCTGCCAGACGTTGTTTACCGTCAGGCGCTCGCGCACGATGGCTTCGTTGGCCACCAGCGCACAGCCGTCGGGCAGTTCCTTGGGCTCGAGCCAGAACTGGTTGTTCTCGTCGAAAACAGTTTCGTCGCGGCGCGCCAGGCGCGAGGCCAGCGCATAGCAGCGGATGTCGGCATCGTCCACCACCAGCGGTGCGCGCTCGAGGTCGAAGGTCTGCCAGTCGCGGCGTTTACCGAGCTCTTTCAGCCAGTCCGAGCGCAGTCGGTCGCCGAGGTAACTCCCGGGATACCTCGCAAGGTAAGCGCGCACTTCGGTGGAGGGCATCTCGTCGAGCCGCTGCCTGAGTTGCCAGAACTGCGCGTACGGCAGCAGCGGGTAGCCTTCGAGGGCGGCCGTGTAGCGCGCGAGCCGGATCGGGTCGCCGGCGCGGTAGGCAGCCTGCGCCGCGAAAAACGTGTCATCGGCGCCCGCTGCACGGACCGGCGCCGTCATTGCGAGACCGCACGCAAGCGTCGCAACCGATGCTGCTATAGTCCAAAAATGCTTCGTAATCATAGGGAAACAATGATACCGCGTGAGTGGCCCGGTGCGCGCGCACAAACGGGGACAAAGTGGATCCGGTGAGCCTGAAAGCCTGGCGCAAGACCGAACGCGAGCGGCTGGTGGCCGCCCGGCTGGCCCTCGAGCCCGCGACACTGCAGGATTTCCGCCATCGTATCGACACCCATATCGAGCGGGCGTTCCCGGGATTGGGCAAAGGCCTGCTCGCCATCTGCTGGCCGTTCAAGAACGAATACGACCCGCGCTTCCTCGCCCATCGCTTGCGCGAGCGTGGTGCGCGCACCGCTTTGCCGGTGGTGGTCGCGCCGCGCCAGCCGCTGATCTTTCGCGAGTGGAAGCCTGGTGACGAACTCGCCACCGGCGTCTACGACATTCCCTATCCGGCCACCGGCGAGCCGGTGGTGCCCGATGCGGCGCTGGTGCCGATGAACGGTTTTGACGCGGGTGGCTATCGATTGGGGTACGGCGGCGGCTTCTTCGACCGCACGCTGGCCAGCCTGCGCGCCACCCACCCAGGCAAGCCGGTGGCGATTGGCGTCACCTACGAGCTGGCGCGCATGCAGAGCATCGACCCGCAGTCCTACGACATCCCAATGGATTACGTGGTCACCGAGCGCGGGGTGTACCAGCGCATTGACGGCACGCTGGAGTTGCTCGGGCACTCGCCCGCCGAACACGCGGCGTCCGGCTACAGCTCACCGGCGTGCCTCGCGCACGAGATCGCGCCGGGCTATTTCGGCGAACCGGTGGAAAAACCCGAAACCTGAGGATTTTGTTTTGCGGATCTGCGCGGGCATTGGCTCGCAGGGGAGTTTGTGTACCGGTACTGGTACATTTTCCGGTGCCGCCCATGCGCTGGACCCGCAACCGGAGATCAGCCTGCGCTGCCCGGCGCGCGCCTCAGCCCTGGTAGCGCTGCGCGCCCGAATTGCGCAGCCAGACCCGCACCAGAAGGCGCTTTCCGGCCGGGTCGTCGAAATCCTCGAAGCCGGTGCGGCGATGGCACAGCTCACGGTTATTGGCGAACTGCATCTGGCCACGCTCGAGGGTGAAATCGAACGTCAGCGCGCGCTTGGCGAACACTTCCTTCAGCGCCGCGATCGCCGCCACCGCCTCGTCATCCACGGGCTCGTTCATCAGTGTGTAGCCGCTCTGGATCTGGAACAGGCCCAGGCGAGCGCGCAGGCGCCCTTCGGAGTACGCAAACATCGGCTCGCGAATCACCTGGGGCTCGCCGGGCAGGTATTCCTTCTGGCGGTCGAACCAGAAAGGCCTGTACAGACGCGGCAGCACTTCGGGCCGCGTGCGCAATAGCTCGTTGTGCACGGTGTAAAAATTGATCACGTGGCTGATGCCGCCCGAGCGCGCCGGACGCACGCACAGCAGCCCCACATACTCGGGCGGCGTGGTGTTATACGAATTGTCGTTGTGGAAATACTGCTCCATGTTGGTCTGGTCGGGCCGCACGCCCGAACCGGCGGCGGCCTTCATGCCGGTGTCGCGCACGTCGTAGGTGCGCACTCCTGTGAGCTTCTGCTCCACCGGGCGCGCGATCATCGACGACAGCAGCCAGTAGATGCCCTTGCCCATGTCCTCGCTGAATTCATCCAGCGGCAGCCGGTCGACGATGGCGAAGCGCGCCCCCTCGTCGAGCGCGTGGGCCACGCGCGCCATGAGCCTGGTACACGCCGCCAGCCGGAACTGCGATGCGTCGAGCTGCTCCGGCGGCGTGGGATGCGCGCGCAGTTTCTCAGCCGCTTCGCGCACCTCGGCGAGGCACTCGGCCGGCAGGCGGAACAGCCAGTCTTCCTCGGCAAGGTCGGCACGGACCCATGCCTTCTTGCCCTCGACCACATGGTCGAGGGTCGCTGCAGCGGCGTCATCACGCTTCATGGGGCCTCCTTCGTGACCAGCCTAGCCGAGGAACAGGCGATAGGCCGGGTTGCGGGTCTCGTCGACATAGGGATAGCCGAGCGTAGCAAGGAACTTGCCGAACGCGGCCATTTCCTTACGCGGCACCTGCATGCCCACCAGCACGCGGCCATAGTCCGCCCCGTGGTTACGATAGTGGAACAGGCTGATGTTCCAGTCGGTGCGCATGTTGTCGAGGAACTTCATCAGCGCGCCGGGCCGCTCGGGAAACTCAAACCGGTAAAGCAGCTCGTTGCGCGCCAGCGTCGCGTGGCCGCCGACGAGGTGGCGCACGTGCAGCTTGGCCATCTCGTTGTCGGACAGGTCGAGGGTCTTCAAGCCGTGCCGCCCGAGCGTGCGCACGAGGCGCGCGGTCTCCCGCGTGTCGTGCACCTGCACGCCGACGAATACATGCGCCTCGGCCGGGTCGGCGATGCGGTAGTTGAACTCGGTGATGCTGCGCGCCCCCAGCGTGGCGCAGAACCGCTTGAAGCTGCCGGGCTTCTCCGGGATGCTCACCGCGAGGATCGCCTCGCGGTGCTCGCCCACCTCGGCGCGCTCGGCCACAAAGCGCAGGCGATCGAAGTTGGTGTTGGCGCCGCAGGCGATCGCAACGTAGGTCTCATCCTTGCGGCCGGTCTTCCCGGCGTATGCCTTGGCGCCGGCGATCGACAGGGCGCCGGCCGGCTCGAGGATTGAGCGCGTGTCCTCGAACACATCCTTGATCGCGGCGCAGGTGGCGTCGGTGTCGACGAGGATCATTTCGTCGACGTACTTGCGCGCGAGGCGGAAAGTTTCCTCGCCCACTCGCTTGACCGCCACGCCGTCGGCGAACAGGCCCACATGCGCCAGGGTGATACGCCGGCCGGCCTTGAGCGAGCGCGTCATGGCGTCGGAGTCGACCGGCTCGACGCCGATCACGCGCACCTCGGGCCGCACGCTTTTCACATAGGCCGCGATGCCCGAGATCAGCCCGCCGCCGCCGACCGCGACGAAAATCGCGTCGATCGGCTTGGGGTGCTGGCGCAGGATCTCCATGCCGATGGTGCCCTGGCCAGCGATGACGTCGGGGTCGTCGTAAGGATGCACGAAAGTGAGCTTGCGCTGCCTTTCGAGCTTCTTGGCGTACTCGTAGGCTTCGTCGTAGGAGTCGCCGATGAGCACCACTTCCGCGCCGCGCGCGGCGACCGCGTCGATCTTGATGCGCGGCGTGGTGACCGGCATCACGATCACCGCGCGGCTCCCGAGCTTCTGCGCCGCCAGCGCCACGCCCTGCGCGTGGTTGCCTGCGGAGGCGGCGATCACGCCTCGTTTAAGCTGCTCCCTGGTGAGGCCCACCATCTTGTTGTAGGCGCCGCGCAGCTTGAACGAGAATACCGGCTGCATGTCCTCGCGCTTGAGCAGCACCCGGTTGCCAAGGCGCGCCGAAAGGTTGGGCGCAAGCTCGAGCGGGGTTTCGATCGCCACGTCGTAGACGCGTGCGGTGAGGATTTTCTGCAGGTAATCACGGGGCATTGGGCGACTCGGCACTCGGAAAGTGCAGCCAAAAGGGCGTCAAGGGTAGCAAGACCCCCGTGGCGCAACAAGGAAACCCGCAAACAAGGCACCCCATGCACGACTGGATTTCGCCCGAAAACGGGCTGGCGGGACTGTTTGCCGCGAGCTTTCTTGCCGCCACCGTGATTCCTCTCTCGTCGGAGGCCGCGCTGTTCGGCTTCCTCAGGCTGTATCCGGACGAGGCCGGGGTCGCGCTCGCGGTGGCCACGCTGGGCAACTCGCTCGGCGGCCTCACGTCCTATGCACTCGGGCGCCTGCTGCCGGAGCGCACGCAGGCGAAACTCGATGCGCGCGTGCTGGAAAAGTTGCGCCGCTACGGCAGCCCGGTCACCTTCTTTGCCTGGCTGCCGCTGGTGGGCGACGGGATATGCATCGCCGCCGGCTGGCTGCGCCTCAACTGGCTGGCGGTGACCGCCTTCATGACCGCCGGCCGCCTCGCGCGCTACTGGGTGGTGACCCAGGGCGCGCTGCTCTGAAAACGCCTAGTCGACTCGGATCTTCGCGGCCTGGATGACCTCGGCCCACTTGCGCCGGTCCCCGGCGATGGTGGCCTTGAATTCCTCCGGGGTTCCGGCAAGCAGTTCCATGCCGTTGTCGGTCATGAGCTGGATGAATTTCGGCTGGTGGGCGATGGTGTTGATGGCGCGGTTCCAGAAAGCGGTCCACTCGGGCGACAGGCCCGCCGGGCCGACCACGCCGAACCAGTTGCTGATCTTGAAATCGGGCAGCGTGCTGTTGATGACGGGCAGGTTGGCGAACAGCGGCGAGGGGCGCACCGCGCCGAATGCGATCGGGCGCAAGCCGCCGCCTTTGATCTGGCCGAGGAACTCGGGCATGTTGCCGAACATCATGCTGGTGCGCCCGCCCACCATGTCGAGGATCGCCGGCGCACCGCCGCGATACGGCACGTGCAGGATGTCGACGCCGGCGAGCTTCTTGAACAGTTCCCCCGACAGGTGCTGCGAGGTGCCGTTGCCGGAGGAGGCGTAGGTGAGCTTGCCGGGATTCTTTTTGGCGAAATCGATGACCTCGGCGACGGTCTTGAAAGGCGTGCCGCTACCGACCACGAGGATGTTGTACACCCCGGCCAGGTTGGAGATCGGAGTGAGGTCGCGGTCGACGTCGATGGTGAGCTTCTGGCCCGGCATCACCGGGGCAACGGCCATGATGCCCATCGGCGCGAGGAAGATCGTGTGCCCGTCGGCCGGGGCCTTGGCGCAGGCCTCCGCCGCGATGAAACCGCTGGCGCCGGTGCGCTGCTCGACGACGACTTTCTGGCCAACCACAGGTCCGATCGCCTCGGCCATCAGGCGACCGAGCAGGTCGGAGGTCCCGCCGGGCGGATAGCCGTTGAGGAAGCGCACGTCGCCTTTGAGTTGCTGGGCGAGCGCCGCGGGGGCGAGCGACAGGCTCGCGGCAGCGAGCGAGGCGGCGAGGACGGCAAGGATGCGGCGCTTCATCGAAAGTCTCCTGGATATTTTTTATGGTTGCGGGATTCTACCGGGTCGGGCGCAACGGCTAGGCGGCCTGCAGCTTGGCCACCGCCACGGCCAGCCACTTGACGCCCTGGCGGCCGAAGTTCACTTGCACGCGCGCCTCGTCGCCACGGCCTTCGGCGTCGACGATCACGCCGCTGCCGAACTTGGGATGGGAAACATTCTGCCCGACACGGAACCCCGCGCCGTCGTCGGACGCGCCGAAGCCCTTTTCCTTGGGGGCCTGCGCCCCGCGCGAGGAGTTCCACGAGCCGAACGAGCCCGATTGGCGCTGCGCGCGCCGTTCCGAATAGCGCGGCGTAAGCCATTTGAGCAGGCCATCGGGCAGCTCGTCGAAAAAGCGCGACGGCAGGTTGTAGCGGGTCTGGCCGTGCAGCATGCGGGTCTGCGCAAACGACAGGTACAGGCGCTCGCGCGCACGCGTGATCGCCACGTACGCGAGGCGCCGCTCTTCCTCCAGCCCGTCGCGCACCGCGAAGCTTTGCTCGTGCGGGAACAGGCCTTCTTCCAGCCCGGTGATGAACACCGCCGAGAACTCCAGGCCCTTGGCCGAGTGCACGGTCATCATCTGCAGCGCGTCCTGGCCTTCGCCGGCCTGGTGCTCGCCGGCCTCCAACGCCGCGTGGGAGAGGAAGGCCGTGAGCGGCTCGACCACGGTAGGGTCGGTGGTTTCGCCGGTCGCCATGTCGACGATGGCTTCGTCGGCGTCGAAAGCTGCGGCGGCGTTGACGAGTTCGGCGAGGTTCTGGATGCGGTCGGCGCCTTCGCGCTCGGACTGGTAGTGCGGCACGAGACTGCTTTTGGCGATCACGTGGTCGACCACCTCGGCCAGCGGCAGGCCGCGCGTTTCGTGCCGCAGCGTTTCGATGAGCGCGCGAAACGCCGCCAGCGAGCCAGCCGCCTTGGCCGCGCCCTTGCCACCGACCGCGCCGATGGCGGCGAACAGGCTGCTGCCGGCGGCGCGCGCGGCATCCTGCAGCGACTCCATGGAGCGGGCGCCGATGCCGCGCGGGGGAAAGTTGGCGATCCGCAGGAACGCGTTGTCATCCTCCGGGTTCTCCACCAGCCGCAGGTAGGCCAGCGCGTGCTTGACCTCCGCTCGCTCGAAGAATCGCAGCCCGCCGTACACGCGGTACGACACCCCCGCGCTGAACAAGGCGTGCTCGATGATGCGCGACTGCGCGTTCGAGCGATACAGGATCGCCATGTCCTGCAGACGCATGCCGTCGCGCGACAGGGCCTGCGCCTCCTCCACCAGCCAGCGCGACTCCTCGCCGTCGGACTCGCCCTCGAACACCCGGATCGGCTCACCCGCCCCCGCCGCGGTCCACAGGTTCTTGCCCAGGCGGTTGGCGTTGTTGGCGATCAGCGCATTGGCGGCATCGAGGATGTTGCCGTGCGAGCGGTAGTTCTGCTCCAGCCGCACCACGCGCTCGACCTTGTAGTCGCGCTCGAAGTCGGCCATGTTGCCCACGTTGGCGCCGCGAAACGCATAGATCGACTGGTCGTCGTCGCCCACCGCGAAGATCGCGGTTTCCGGCCCCGCGAGCAGCCTGAGCCAGCGGTACTGCAGGCGGTTGGTGTCCTGGAACTCATCCACGAGGATGTGGCGGAAGCGCTGCGCATAGTGGGCGCGCAACAGTTCGTTCCTCGCAAGCAACTCGTAGCTGCGCAGCAGCAGCTCGGGAAAATCCGCCAGGCCCTCGCGCTGGCACAGCGCGTCGTAGGCGGCATAGATCTCGATCTTGCGCCGCGACAGGTCGTCGGTGGGCTGCACTTCACCCGCGCGCACGCCCTCCTCCTTGTTCCCGTTGATGAACCATTGCATTTCGCGCGGCGGGAACCGGTCGTCGTCGATGTCCATCGTCTTGAGCAGCCGCTTGACCACCGCGAGCTGGTCGGCCGTGTCGAGGATCTGGAAGCCCTGCGGCAGGCCCGCGTCGCGGTGATGCAGGCGCAACATGCGGTTGCACAGGCCATGGAAAGTGCCGATCCACATGCCGCGCGTGTTCACCGGCAGCATCGCGGTGAGGCGCGTGAGCATTTCGCGCGCCGCCTTGTTGGTGAAGGTGACCGCGAGAAGCCCCGCAGGCGATACCAACCCGTTGGTGATCAGCCACGCGAGGCGCGTGGTGAGCACGCGCGTCTTGCCCGAGCCTGCGCCGGCGAGGATGAGCGCATGCTGCCGGTCGGGAAGCGTGACCGCGGCAAGCTGCTCGGGATTGAGGAGGTCGAGATGGAGGGACAAAGCCCATCGATTATAGCCGCCGCGCCTTGACAGACACCGGCCCCCGGTCCGCCCATGCCCTGGCATGCACCGACGCCCGGGGGGCAGAAGAGGATTCCGCTATAATTTTCAGTTCGCCCCTGATTTTGCGAATCTTTTTCCCCCATCACCCATTCGCCTGCGTGCCTAGCGCCGGGGCGCCAGGAAATG
>JBDTRN010000066.1:0-12102 GCA_039931715.1 Betaproteobacteria bacterium | reverse complement strand
CCGGGTGGTCGGAGAGCTCTTCCTCTAACGTGGTGCCGAAAATCGTGAGGCAGTCTCCATGCAGCGCACCGCGTTCGAGCAGCACCTTGAGCACGTTGTAGACCCCACCCACCGCGTGCAGGTCCTTGGCGAGAAAGCGTCCGCCGGGTTTCATGTCGGCGATGAGGGGGGTCTTTTTCGCGACTCGGGCGAAGTCGTCGAGCGTAAAGCGAATCCCTGCCTCGTGGGCGATGGCGGGGATGTGCAGGCCGGCGTTGGTCGAGCCGCCGGTCGCGGCCACCGCGGCGCACGCATTCTCCAGACTCTTTTTAGTCACGAGTTCACGCGGCAAGGGGCCGCCCGTGCGCAGCAGCTCCATGACCACGCGACCGGCCTCGCGCGCCGTTGCGCCGCGCTCCTTGGCCATCGCCGGCATGGTGGCCGAGCCGGGCAACGCGAGGCCCAGCGTTTCGGACACCATCGCCATGGTGTTGGCGGTGAACTGGCCCGGGCACGACCCGAGCGTGGGCAGGCACACCCGCTCGAGTTGCGCGAGCTCGGCCGGATCCATGTCGCCGGCCATCACCGCGCCGACCGCCTCAAAGGTATCGAGCACGGTGACATCGCGCCCCTTCCACCGGCCGGGCGATGCCGAGCCGCCGTACATGAACACCGACGGCAGGTTGAGCCGCACCATCGCCATCATCATGCCGGGCAGCGTCTTGTCGCATCCGGCGAAGCCGACCAGCGCGTCATAGGCGTGGCCGCGACAGACCGCCTCCACCCCGTCGGCGATGATCTCGCGCGAGGGGAGCGAGAACTTCATCCCCTCGTGGCCCATTGACATCGAATCGGCCACCGCGATGGAAGCGAAGTCGAACGGCACCCCGCCCCACTCCCGCACCGCCACGCAAGCCTCGCGCGCGAGCTCCCCGAGCTTGGCGTTGCACGGCGTCACGCGCCCGTCGGTGCTTGCCACGCCCACGAACGGCTTGGCGATGTCCGCATCGGTGAGGCCCAGGCCGCGCAGGAAGGCGCGATGCGGGGCGCGGTCGAGTCCTTCGACCGTGATGCGCGAGCGCAGGTTCGTGAACGGCGCAGGCTTGGCAGGTCTGCGCGGCATCAGCTATGCCCCCGGCCAGCGGTGCTGCACGCAATGACGGTGACACCCCGAATGGACCTCACGGCGACCTCCCTTCAATTCAATACGAGAATTATCACATTGTGCTAAAACGCCGGGGTCGAAAAAGGAGCGCCACGATGACCAGCCTCGCAAGCCACCTCGCCCGGATCGTTCTCGCCGCGTGCCTTTCCAGTGCCGCCCTGCCCTCCTTCGCGCAAGCCTGGCCCGCCAAACCGGTGCGCATCATCGTGCCATTCGCCGCCGGCGGCCCGGCCGACATCTACGCGCGTTTCATCGGGCAGAAGCTGCAAGAGGTGCTGGGCCAGTCGTTCGTGGTCGAGGACCGGCCCGGTGGCGGTTCGCTGATCGGCACCGAGGCCGTCGCCAAGGCGCCCGCCGACGGCCACACGCTGCTCATGATGTCGAACACCCACACCGTCAACGAATCGCTGATCCCGGCCAAGTCGTTCGAGCTGCTCAGGGATTTCGCCCCGGTGGCGCCGGTGAACTCCTCCGACCTCGTGCTGGTGGTGCACCCGTCCGTGCCGGCCAATTCGCTGCGGGAGCTGGTCGCGCTGGCGAAAGCGAAACCACGCGCGCTCAACTATGCGTCCTCCGGCCCGGGGACGCCGTATCACATGGCGGGCGAACTGTTCAAGGCGATGGCCGGCGTGGACATCGTGCACGTCCCGTACAAAGGCAGCTCCGGCGCGCGCACCGACATCCTCGGTGGGCAGGTGCAAATGATGTTCGATGCCATCACCACCATGGCGCCCAACGTTCGCGCGGGCAAGCTCAAGGCCTTCGGCACCACCGGCAAAGTACGCTCGCCGGTGCTGCCCGAAGTCCCGACCGTCGCCGAAGCCGGCGTGCCAAGCTACGAGGCGGTCATCTGGCTGGGAATCATGGCTCCCGTGGCCACTCCCAAGCCCATCGTCGAACGCCTCAACGCGGAAATCCGTCGCGTCGCCGGCAGCACGGAAGTGAAAGAGGCGTGGGCCAAACAGGGCGCCGCGCCCATGAGCATGTCGACCGAGGAGTTCGGCCAGTACCTGCGCGAGGACATCGCCAAGTGGGCCAAGGTGGTGAAAATCTCAGGCGCGAAGGTCGACTGATGCATGTGTTGAGCGCGGGGGCCGCCAAGGCCGTGGTGACGCAAGCGGCGCGGGATGCGGGCGTCGCGCTCGAAGGAGCGTTCGGCGCAGTCGGCGCGATGCGCGACAAGCTCCTCGCGGGCGAGCCATGCGAAGTCATCGTGCTCACGCGCTCGATGCTGGAAGCGCTCGGCGGCGAAGGGCGCATCGACCCCGCGACCCTCGCCGACCTGGGGCGGGTACAAACCGGCATCGCGGTCAGGCAGGGCGCACCGCGGCCCAATATCACCCGGGCCGATACGCTGGCTTCGGCGCTGCTCGGAGCCGAGTCGATCTACGTGCCCGACCTGAAACAGTCGACCGCCGGCAAGCACATTGCCGCCATGCTCGAATCGCTCGGAATCGCCGGGGAAGTCGCCGGTCGGGTGCGCGAGTTTCCCAATGGCGCCACGGCGATGCGCGCGATGGCCGACGCGGCGGGCGATTTCGCGATCGGATGCACCCAGGTGTCGGAGATCCTGTACACCGAAGGCATCGCGCTGGTGGGCCCACTGCCCGACGAATTCGAGTTGTCGACGCTGTACTCGGCGGCGGTGTGCTCGGCTGCGCCCGAGCCTGCGAAAGCGCGCGACTTCGTGCGCTTTCTCGCAGGCGAGGCCACGGCGCGCATGCGCAGCAAGGCGGGCTTCGAAACCTAGCCGGGCCAGGAGCCCCGCAGCATTTCGCACAGCCGTTCCAGTTCCTCCATGCCGTGCCCTGCGGTTTTATGATGGCGCCTGAGCGCATTCACCCCACGGATCCCGCATGCTGGCCAGCCACGAACGATTCTCCTATTCGCCCATCACCGAGCGGCCCGATTTCACCTGGCCGGACGGGCGGCGCCTCGCAATCCACCTGTCGCTCAACCTCGAGCATTTCGCCTACAACGAGGGCCTGGGGTTGTCGTACTCCCCCGGCATCCCGCACCCGAACACCTATAACTGGGCGTGGCGCGAATATGGCAACCGCGTCGGCGTCTGGCGCCTGATCGAGCTGTGCGATGCGCTTGGACTGCCGATGTCAGTGCTGCTCAATTCGGCGGTTTATGATCACTGTCCCAAGGTGGTCGAGGCGCTGCGCCGGCGCGGCGACGAGATCGTCGGCCATGGCCGCACCAACTCCGAACACCAGAACGACTTCGACGAAGCCGGTGAGAAAAAGCTCATCGACGAGGTGACTGGCGCGATTCTCAAGTACGAAGGCAAGTCACCCAAGGGCTGGCTCAGCCCCGGGGTCAACCCGAGTACCGTGACGCCCGACCTGCTGCAGGAGGCCGGCTACACCTATCTCATGGACTGGCCCATGGACGACCAGCCGGTGTGGATGAAGACCCGCGGCGGCCACATCCTCAGCCTGCCCTACCCGCACGAAGTCAACGATATCCCGGCAATCGCGCTGCATCACGGGACGGCCGCCGCGTTCGCCGACATGGTGATCGACAATTTCGACGAGATGCTGGCCCAGTCGAAAAGCCAGTCGCTGGTTTTTGGCATCGCCATCCACGCCTTCCTCATCGGCCAGCCATTCCGCCTGCGCCATTTCCGCCGCGCGCTGGAGCACATCAACAAGCAGCGCGACCGGGTGTGGATCGCAACCAGCGGCCAGATCGCGCAGCATTTCATCGACCATGCGCCGATCGAGCCTTAGCGTCCCGCCGCGGATCGGGCCTCAGCTGGGCGGCATTCCCGAGGGCACCGGCGGCGTATCGAAAGCCGATGGCGCGCCCGCGAGCCACGCCCTGCCGCGCTTGTACAGGGCCTCGACCACCGGCCCCTTGAGCTGCGGCATGTCCATCTTGATTTTGAAACCGAGCTTCGACTGCAGGTAGGCAAGATGCCGGTAACCTTCGGGAAAACCCACGAGCAGCTTCTGCTCCAGCACGAGTTCTGAGCCCGGGTTGAGTGGGTCGAGCCGATCCTTCTCGTAGATCGGCTGGCGGCGCACGACCTTCCATGCGCCCTCGCGGCGCTCGAAGAAATCGTAGAAGCGCCCGGTGCACACCACGTCGACGATCTCGCCCTCGAGCGGGCCGCGTTGGCTGATGGTCATCTTGCATTGGGAGATCGCACGCTCGCCCACCACATCCACCGAGATCCCGCCGAGGAAGTGCAGAATGCTCACCCCCTTTTCGAAGCCCGCCTTGCTCACCGCGATGAACTGCTCGGCCGGCCCCTGGAACCAGGTTGCCGACATCCAGCCGTCGGCGTGCCACACTGTGCGAAAGCGTTCCCAGTCCCCTGCATCGCGCCAGAGTGCCCAGTTCTGCACCACTTCAGCGATCGCCAGCCGTTGGAGCGCGCTGTCGGTCGCGGCCGCCTGCATTTTCGTGTCCAAATAAACCTCCGTGGTAGTTTCACCATTATGCTGGCCAACACGGGGGGCTTGAAATAACCTGTCGCGCATTCCCGGTGCCCCAGCGCTGCTCCCACAGTCGCGCTCCCACGATTTCACTCCTCAGGAGACCTCGCAAATGCGTAGAGTCCTTGCCCTTGCCGCCCTGCTGGCGGGCGCCCTGGCCGTCGTGCCCGTCGCCGCCCAGGATCCGTACCCCGCCAAGCCCTTGCGCATCATCGTGCCGTTTGCCCCGGGCGGCGGCATCGACATCCTCGGCCGCACGCTCGGCCAGAAACTCTCGGAACGCTGGAAGCAGCCGGTGGTGATCGAGAACCGGCCCGGCGCGAGCGGCGCGATCGGCTTCGAACTGGCGGCCAAGGCGCCGCCCGACGGCTACACGATCCTCATGTCGGTCAACACGATGATCATGCTGCCCAGCCTTAAGAAATCGCTGCCGTACGACCCGATCAAGGATTTTGCGCCGGTGGCCCCGGTAGCGATCGGGACGATGGCGCTGGTGGTGCCGCCCTCGCTCAACGTGAAGACGGTGCCCGAACTCGTGGTGCTGGCGAAAAAGGATCCGGGCAAGCTCAATTACGGCTCCCCCGGCAACGGCACGCCGCACCACCTGGCCATGGAACTGTTCAAGCAGCGCGCCGGCATCAGCCTCACCCACATTCCGTACAAGGGTTCCGACGGCATGATGACGGGCATCCTCGGCGGGCAGATCAGCGCAGTGTTCATGCCGGTCCATCAGGCGCTCACCAACGTGCAGGCCGGACGCCTGGTGATGCTGTCCTCGAGCGGTACGCGGCGCTCAAGTGCGACACCCACGGTGCCCTCGCTTGGCGAAGCTGCGGGCATCCGCGACATCGATGTCGACATCTGGTTCGGCATGTACCTGCCGGCGGGGACACCCAAGGAGATCGTCACCAAGCTCAATGCCGAGGTCAACGCGATCCTGAAGTCGCCCGAAGTCATCGAGACGCTTGCGCGCCAGGGTTTGCAGCCCACGGGCGGCACGCCGCAGGACCTGGCCGATCTCACCTCGAGCGACCTCGAGCGCTGGGCGAAAGTGATCCGCGAGGCGAACATCCGCTCGGACTGAAATGAAGGCGGGGCCGCGCTACTGCGACCCGCAAAGGAGAACACCATGGAAGTCATCATCATCGGCGCCGGGGTCGGCGGGCTGACCCTCGCGCTGGGCCTGCACGAAATCGGCGTGCCTTGCCGCGTCTACGAGGCCGCCCCCGAGATCAAGCAGGTCGGGGTCGGCGTGACGCTTTTGCCCCACTGCGTCAAGGTGCTCGGCGAACTGGGCCTGGTCGACCATCTCGCGAAGCTTGCGGTCGCAACACGCGAGACGGTGTTCTTCAACCGCTTCGGCCAGCGCATCCACAGCGAGCCCACAGGGCGGCATGCGGGCTACGATTGGCCGCAGTTCCAGGCGCACCGCGCCGACCTGCTCACCGTGCTGCTCGACGCGTTCAAGGCGCGCATCGGCGAAGACCGCCTTTTCCTGGGCTGGAAATGCACCGGGTTCACGCAAGACGGCGCGGGTGTCAGTGCGAAATTCGTCTCGCGCACCGGCGGCGAGGAACTGCCGCCGCAGCGTGGCGACCTCCTGATAGGCTGCGACGGCCTGCACTCGGCGATCCGCGACCAGCTGCATCCCGAGGAAGGCGACCCGGTGTATTCGGGCGTGAACATGTGGCGCGGGGTGACCCGCTGGAAACCCTACCTCACCGGCGAGAGCTATACGCGCGCCGGCTGGCTCACGCCGGGCAAGACCGTGATCTACCCGATCCGCAACAACATCGACGCCGAAGGCCGCACGCTGATCAGCTGGGTCACCGAAGTCACCACGCCCAGGTACAAGAAGCGCGACTGGAACCGGCCGGGCCGCATCGAGGACTTCATCGGGCCGTTCGAGGACTGGACGTGGGACTGGCTCGATGTGCCGGCCATGATCCGTGCAGCCGACTTCATCCTCGAGTTCCCGATGATCGACCAGGACCCGCTGCCGTGGTGGACGCAGGGACGCGTGACACTGCTGGGCGACGCGGCGCACCCGATGGTTCCGCGCGGCTCGAACGGCGCCGGGCAGGCGATCCTGGATACAGTCACCCTCAAGGACGAACTGAAGGCGGCGCTCACCGCCGGCCGGGACCCGGTGGAGGCGCTGCAGGCCTACGAAGCAAAGCGCCTGCCGGCCACCGCGAACGTGGTGCTCACCAACCGCAAGAACCCGCCCGACGCGATCCTTCGCGAAGTCTGGCAGCGCACCGGCGACAAGCCTTTCAAGAACATCGACGACGTGATCTCGAAGGCCGAGATCATGGCGATCTCCGACGGCTACAAGAAAGTCGCGGGCTACGACCGGGAAACTTTGCGCGCCTGAGGCGCCGATTCCAGCAGTCGAGACACCACCGCCGCCATTCGCGCGGACTGGGATTCGTCGCTGCCGGCGGGAATCGCATACCAGTTCTTGACCAGGGTTTCCGGGTCGGCGGCCACCGTTGCCGCCTTGCTGAAGCGCTCCTGCAGGCGCATGAGGTTGCGCGTGCGCCGGGCAGCGGCGTGCGTTTCCGGGGTCGGCAGGTCGAGCGAGATTTCCAGATCGAGCAGCAGCGCGTCGCGCTGCACGCGACCCCGCTCGAGCGCGTCGGCTGGCGCGTCGGCCGGGGGCGCCCCTTTCTGCGCCATCTCCGCGAAGCGTGCCGCGTGCCTGGCCTTCTTCTGCGCGTCGGCTGCGCGCACCGCATCGAGGGCCGCGGAGCGCTCCTCTTCGCGCTTGGCGCGCTCCGCATCGCGCTCTGCATGTTCAGCATCGCGGCGCGCAAATACCGCGTCGCACGCAGTGCGAAACCGGCGCCAGAATTTATGGTCTTCGCCATGCCGCAGGCGGATGCCGGTCATCTCATCCTTCCAGCGACGCTGCAGCGTCTTGGCCGCGCTCATCGCCGCGCCCAGGTCGGGAGTGTCCTTGAGCGCCTCGGCCTCGGCCACCAGCGTTTTGAGGCGGGTGGTTTCGGTAGCGCGGGCTGTATTGAGCTGCGTGTCGATCTTCCCCATCAGCGCGTCGAATCGCTTGCGCAGCTGGCGCTCGTCGCGAAACCCGGCGCGCGGAGCCGCCCGCCATGTGCGCGCGATCTCCTCGCGCTTCGCGTCGACAACTTTCAGATCCGTCGCACCTGCCGCGTACCAGGCATCCCACTCGTCGAGCAGGGCCAACCGCGCGGTTTTTGCCGCCTCGTGGGCGGCCGCCTCGACCGCTCGCTGCTCGGCCACCGGCTTGTAGGCACGCTCGAGCGCACGGTCGAATTTCTTCCACAGCGGCTGCGAAGCCGCGCCATGCGCATCGAGGTTCTTCCACTCGCGGCGCAATAGCGGAACCGCCCTGGCGCGCTCGGCGACGTCGGGTTCGCCTTGCAGCAGGGCCTCGGCGCTGGCGATCAGCTGCTCGCGCGCCTTGTCAGTGCCCCAGCGCGCCCACCCCGCCAGCCGGGCAAGCTGGGCGCGCGCGCGCTGCAGGCGGCGCGCCACCTGTCCCGTGGGCGAGGCGCCCGCGAGACGGCGATCGATGTCCTTGAGCGCGGCTTCGGCTTCGGCGACGCGACCTTCCTCGAGGTGCGCCTCCAGCGCGGCAGCGAGCGGCTGGATCTCCTCGCTGGCAATGGTTTTCCTTGCCGGGCGGCCCTTCGGTTCACCGTTCGCAGCGACCTGGGCAGCCTGTGCGGCCGCTTCGGCTTCGGCGGCGAGCTTCGTCTCGCGTTCGATTTCTTCCGCCGCGCGCTGCTCGTCTTCCAGCAGTGCCTTTTCAATCGCATCGCCGCCGGCGATCAGGCGCGCTTCGATGTCCTCGAGGATCGCCGCAAACGCCCGGCTCGCCGGCAGGGATGCGAGCCATGCAGGCGCCGCGGTTGCGGCCTCTGCCAGCGCGCTGTGCTGCTCGCTCCATTCGCCCAGCAATTCGGCGGACACGGCATCGGCGCCGCCAACCTCGGCGAGCAGCACTTCAGCCGCGGCGAGCCGTGCGCGCTGGTCGATCTGGGCCTGGGTTTCCTGCAGCACGCGCTCACGCGCCTGCTCGAGCAGGCTTTCGCACTCGGCGGTTTCGGCACCGCCCTCGCCCAGCGCGGCCAGGTCCTTTTCGATCAACAGGAGGTGCGATATGGCGATCGGCTCGGCGTCGAGCAATTCGCGCACTGCGGCGGCGAGTTCGACCGAACGACGCGCGCGCGTATCTTCCTGCCGCGAAGCGCGCAGCGCATCGGCGCAGTGACGGTGCACCTGCTTGTCCTTGCTCGCATCGGCCACGCGCTTGAGCGCGCCGAGGTCCGTGATGCGGCGCGCGGCCGCCAGGCGGATCTCGGCGAACTTGCTGCGCAAGGCCACCTCGGCAAGCAGCTCATCGCCTTCGATGCGCTGCGCCCATTCGGCCGCCAGCACCTTGTCGGGCGCATTCCAGACCGCTTCGGCCCAGGCTTCGGGCGGGTCTTCCGGCGCCGGCGGGACCACTGCGGCCTGCGCGACGGGCGCAACCGGCGTGGCCACGCTGTCCTTGGCGCCGTCCTTGCCAAGGCGCGCGAACACCCAGTTCTTGTTCATCGCGGCCCTCGCGGCGTCAAAGCACGCCCGACGTGCCGCCGTCCAGGTTGACGCTGGTGCCGGTCACGTAACTCGCCGCATCGGAGGCGAGGAAGGCAATCACGTTGGCAACCTCCTCGGCCCGGCCGACGCGCCCCAGGGGGATGTCCTTCGCCATGTTCGCGTACACGTCTTCGACCGGCACGCCGGCCTTTTTCGCCTTTGCCTCGTGCTGGCCGGCGCGGATGAGCCCGATGCAGACGGTGTTCACGAGGATCTTGTCGGGCGCGAATTCCTTCGACAGCGCCTTGGTGAAGGCGAGCCCCGCGGCGCGCGTAACGGTCGTGGGCATCGACTTGGCGCGCGGCTGCTTGGCGCCGATGTTGGTGATGTTGATGATGCGCCCGCCGCCCTGCTTCTTCATTTCTGGAATCGCCAGCCGCGCGAGGCGGATCGCGCCGAACAGCTTGAGGTCGAAATCCGCCTGCCAGGTTTCGTCGGTCACGGAAGCGAACTCCCCCGTGGCGGAGGTCCCGGCGTTGTTGACCAGGATGTCGACCCGCCCGAATGCCTTGACGGCCTCCATCACGAGCCGCGCGCAATCGGCCTTGTTGCCGATGTCGGCCTGTATCGGGGCGACCTTGCCGCCGGCGGCGCGGATCTCCGCGGCCACGGCCTCGAGCAACTCCTTGCCGCGGGCGGCGATGACGACGCTGGCGCCTTCGCGCGCGAGCATCACCGCGGTGGCCTTGCCGATGCCCTGGGTGCCGCCGGTGACGATGGCGACCTTGCCCTTCAATCCGAGATCCATTGCGCAACCCTTTCGATTTTCCGACCGCGAAGCATAGCGCCCCCGCGTCGATCTTGCCTACCCTGGATGCGCTGCGCGGCCCTGCCCGGGGCCCCGCCCCCTCCGCCGCGAACTTGCGCTATCCTCGTTTGCATGATTGCCCACGACCCCGGCGCCAATCCGCGCTTCTACGCTGACTTGGGCGTGGTCGGCGACCTGGCCGAATCGACGCGCCCGGAAAACTGCGCGCCGTTGCCCGGTGACTGGCATGTGGCGTTGTGCGACGTGCGCAATTCGACCATTGCGATCGAATCCGGAAGCTACAAGAACGTCAACACCCTCGGCGCCGCCGCGATCACCGCCGTCCTCAACGCCGCGGGTGACCTCGACATCCCTTTCGGCTTCGAAGGCGACGGGTGCGTCCTGTGCGTTCCGCCTCACCTGCTCGAGGATACGCGCGCGGCGCTGTCCAAGACGCGCCAGATCGCCACCCAATCGTTCGGCCTGGACCTTCGCATCGGCACCGTGCCGATGGCCTCCATCCGCAGCGCCGGCTATGAAATCCTCGTGGCCCGCTACCGCGTGAGCGAGCACTACGACCAGGCGGTGTTCTCTGGCGGGGGCATGGCCTATGCCGACACACTGCTCAAGGACCCGCGCCCGGACAATGCCTACCTTATCTCCGAGGGCACCGAGCCACGCGGCAGCATGGAGGGCTTCGAATGCCGCTGGCAGGACGTCCCCAGCCCGCACGGCGAGACTGTGAGCCTGATCGTGCGCGCGCTCATGCCCGACGCGCAATTGGCCGGGGCCCTGTACCGGCTCGTCATCGCCAAGGTGGACGCCATCTACGGCAGCCCGGAAATCTGCCACCCATTGTCGGTGGAGAACCTGTCCTTCAGCTTCGATGGCAGGCAGATGGCCAACGAAGCGGGCGTGCGTGCCGCGGGAACGGGCGCCTGGGGCCGATGGAAGTGGAAAATGCGCATGCGCTGGTTCGCCGCGCTGGGATGGGTCCTCATGCGTTTCGGGATTCGTACCGAGGAAACGGACTGGGGCGGGTACAAGCAGACGCTCGTGCGCAATTCCGACGTGCGCAAGTTCAACGACGGCTATCGCCAGATCCTCGCCGGCAACCGCAAGCAGCGCGAGCAGCTCGATGCGTGGCTCGACGAGCGTTTCCAGGACGACGAGCTCGTGTACGGCATCCACGCCACCAATCGCGCCCAGATGACGTGCCTGGTGTTCAACTATGCCGGGCGCCACATGCATTTCATCGACGGCGCCGATGGCGGCCTGTTCCTCGCGGCCAAGGAGCTCAAGAAGCGCCTGGCGATGTTCCGGGTGCGCTCTCCTCAAGTAACCTGACCAGCGCGTGCAGCGTCTGGTTGACGGGCGCCGGCACGCCGAGCGCCTCGCCGCGGCGGAACACGAAGCCGTTGAGGTGGTCGATCTCCGAGCGCTTGCCGCGGGCGAGGTCCTGCGCTGTGGATGAGGTCGCCTCGGGCATCGAATCGGCAAGCCGGCACGCCACTTCCTCGAGGTTGCCTGGAGGCATCGTCACACCCGACGCGTGCGCCACAGCCAGCACCTCGCGCACTGTTGAGCGCATGACGGCCTGGATGGCGGGGCTGTCCGCGATGCGTTTGTACTGCGCGCATCCCAGCGCGCTGATCGCGTTGTAAGCACAGTTTATGAGCAGTTTCAGCCACAGCTCCCCTTCGACGTTATCCGAGACCTTGCAGAGGATGCCTGCCGCGGCGAACAGCGCCGCAATTTCGGCGAGGTCCTGCGCGCTGAAGGCCGCGTCGCTGCCCATGTTGCCGATGACGAGTTCGCCGCGACCCGTGTGGCGGACGACGCCCGGCCCGGCCATCGCCGCCGCGACATACACCACCGCCGGCAGGACGCGATTGGGAAGGCGGCTGCGGATGCGCTCGAAATTGTCGACGCCGTTTTGCAGGCCGATGACGATGGCATCGGGGGAAAGGTGCGGTGCGAGGGCCGCTGCCGCCTCCTCGGTGTCGCCCGACTTGACCGAGAAAAGCACCCATTGCGCGGAGTGTGCGGCGCGCACATCGGTGGATGCTTCGATGGCGATGCGCCCACTGAAAAGCGGGCTGTCGAACCCCAGCCCATCGCGCGATATGGCG
>JBDTRN010000065.1:0-12278 GCA_039931715.1 Betaproteobacteria bacterium | reverse complement strand
ATGCCGTGCTTGGCGCCGAGCCCCGAGCGCGGCAGGATCACCGCTGCATAGCCCGCATCGCCGATGTGGATCGCTATTCCCGCCGGTACGAGCTGGCTGTCGCCGGGCTCCAGCACCAGCGGCGAATCAATGCACGCGCGCAGGTCGAGGCCCGCCGCGCCCGGCGTGCCGTACGCCGGCAGGTTGCCGCGCAGCCGCTCATCGATGATGCGCGCATCGAGCCGCCTCACTTCGCGCGCTTTCGTGCCGTGAGCATCGTGGCGATGTGCCCGACCAGCTTGCGCGCCTGCTCGAGCTTGGGGCCGCGGCCCATCGGATGCTCGCCCGCGTCGTCGAACAGCACGATCTCGTTGTCGTCGGCCCCCAGCGCCTGCTGCGCCAGGTTGGCCGCGAGCAGCGGGATTTTCTTGCGCGCGCGCTTCTCCTTCGCATGCGCAGACAATTTCTCGGTTTCGGCCGCGAACCCCACGCAGAAAGGCGCATCGGGCAGGCCGGCAACGTAGGCGAGGATGTCGGGGTTCTCCACCAGGTCCAGCGAGAGCCCCTTGCCGTTGCCTTTCTTAATCTTTTGCCTGGCGACGTTCTCGACGCGGTAGTCCGACACCGCGGCGACCGCGACAAAGACATCGGCGCCCTTGCAGGCCTTCTTCACCGCGTCGAGCATTTCCTGCGCGCTGCGAACGTCGATCTTCGCCACCCCGACCGGGGCCGCAAGCGCCGTGGGCCCGCTGACCAGCGTGACGCTGGCGCCGGCTTCGTGCGCTGCGCGCGCCACGGCATACCCCATCTTGCCGGAACTGGAGTTGGTGATCGCGCGCACCGGGTCGATCGCTTCGCTGGTCGGTCCTGCCGTGACCAGCACGCGCTTGCCGGCGAGCACTTTCGGCTGGAAGAAAGCCTCGATTTCAACCGCGATTTCCTCCGGCTCCAGCATGCGTCCCATGCCGGTCTCGCCGCACGCCTGGTCACCAGCGGCCGGGCCTGCGAGCAGCACGCCGTCGGCGCGAAGCTGGGCGGCGTTGCGCCGCGTCGCCGCGTTATCCCACATCTGCCGGTTCATGGCGGGCGCGAGCATCAGCGCGCAATCCCGCGCAAGGCACAGCGTGGAAAGCAGGTCGTCGGCCACGCCATGCACCGCTTTTGCCATGAAGTTTGCCGACGCCGGCGCGACCACGATGAGCTCGCGGTCGCGCGACAGCTCGATGTGGCCCATGTTGTCGGGAACGCGTGCGTCCCAGAGGTCGGTCCAGACAGCTTGCCCGGAAAGGGCTTGCATGGTGACCGGGGTGATGAAGCGGCAGGCGCTCTCGGTCATCACCACGCGCACGTCGAAGCCATCCTTCACCAACTGGCGCACGAGGTAAGCGCTCTTGTAGGCCGCGACCCCGCCCGTCAGCCCCAGGAGGATCCGCCTCTGCCCGGCGGGTGCGCGCCCGTTCGCCATGCTCGCTGCCATTGTCGGTGCCGTCCTCGCTCGCGATATTTACCGCCGTGGACCCGCCCGAAGCGCTGTCATCCATCCCAGCGCGGCGCGCGTTTACACGGGAGGGGCATTCTAAAGGAAAGCATTCAGCATGGCGATTTCACACTGGCCGGCCGCCGAAAGGCCACGCGAACGCCTTATTGCGCTCGGAGCGGGCGTGCTTTCGGACGCCGAATTGATCGCCCTTTTCCTGCGCACCGGCATCGCCGGAAAAAGTGCGGTCGACCTTGCGCGCGAGTTGCTGGGGACGTTCGGTGGACTGGGCGGGCTGTTTGCCGCCGAGCCCGCGGCGCTGCGCAAGGTGAAGGGCCTGGGCAGCGCGAAGCTGGCGCAGCTGCTGGCGGTGCTCGAACTCGCACGCCGCACGCTGGGCGAAGAGCTGCGTTCGCGCAGCGCGCTGACCTCGCCGCAGGCCGTGCGCGACTACCTGCGCCTGGTCCTCGGTGCGCGCCAGCACGAAGTATTCATCGTGCTGTTTCTCGATGCGCAGCACCGCGTGATCTCGGCCGACGAGCTGTTTCGCGGCACGCTCACGCAGACCAGCGTCTACCCGCGCGAGATCGTCAAGGCAGCCCTCAAGGCCAATGCCGCTGCGGTGATCTTCGCGCATAACCACCCGTCAGGTGTCGCCGAACCCAGCCAGGCCGATGAGTTGTTGACGCGGCAACTCAAGGAGTCGCTGGCGATGGTCGATGTGAAGGTGCTCGACCACTTCATCGTGGCCGGGCGGGCCACGCTTTCCTTCGCGGAACGGGGCCTGCTTTAAAAGCGCAATCCAATACTGCCATTTTTCCGCCGAACCCCAGTCTCCGCGCGGCTCTCCAGCCAAAATACTGCCATCTTCTCCCGCAGCAGAAGTTTTTTCAGGCGCTAGAAGCGCTCTTTCGGCTGCAGGTCGACATCAACGGTGCCGAAGTTGGTCGCGCCCGAAGCCGATGCCGGGCGCGCCACGGCCTTGGCGATCAACGCCGCAATGTCGGCCCGGGCGCGCTCGGTCGCAACGTCCTGCGCGCTGAGCCCGGCGCGGTTTCTGGCCTTGGGGTCGGCGATCCTGCCGATGAGCAGGGTCACCGTTTCGATGCTTCCCGAATCCGCCGCGGCGTGCAGCGGACGGTTGCCCTTGAGGTCGGCCAAGTCCGGGTCGGCGCCGCGCTCGAGGAGCAGGGCCACGACGCGATGGTTGCCGGAAAGCGCGGCCCACTGCAACGCCGACTCGCCCGCGTCATTGCGCGCCTTGGGGTCGGCGCCGGCATCCAGCAGCATCGCGGTCAGCGCGGGGTCGGCGTGCAGCGCGGCGAGGTGCAGCACCGACTCACCGCTGGCCGAGCGCGCCTTGAGGCTGGAACCGGCCACAACCAGCGCTCGGGCTAGCTCCCTCATGCCTTTTTCAACCGCACGATGCAGCGGGGTTTCGCGCGCTTCGTTGCGCGAATCAAGGTTCACGCGCCCACTGAGCAGCACACCTTCGGCCACCAGCTCCTTGCCTTCATCGATGGCTTTGAACAGCTTTTCTTCGAGCGTGAGTCCCAGGGTCTGCGCCGACGCAGCGGCCGACAGCAGGATCGCCGCGAAAAAGATCAGCGCCCGCACGGTGCGCCTAGCGCCCATCGAGGGTGGCGGCGAGCAATTCCGCCAGGTGCAGCGTCTTGCGCCCACTCAATTGCTCGATCTGCTCGCGGCATGAAAAGCCTTCGGCCACGATCGCCGTGGCATCCGCCGCAGCGCGCACCGCGGGCAGCAACACGCTTTCGCCCACGCGCACCGATGCGGCATAGTGTTCGGGCTTGAAGCCGAACGAGCCCGCCATGCCGCAGCATCCCGTATCGGGTGCGTCCACCTCGTAGCCGGCTGCCGCCAGCAGCCGCATGCCGGGCTGCATGCCGAGCACCGCCTTTTGGTGGCAATGGCCGTGCACCAGAGCGCGCCGCCCTTTGGTCGCCGAAGCCGGTGGCTGCCATTCAATGCGCTCGAGGTATTCGGCCAGCGTGAAAGTCTGCTTCGCCAGCCGCGCGGCGCGCGCGTCGTCGGGAAACAGGTTGACCATCTCATCGCGAAACACCGCCACACAGCTCGGCTCAAGGCCGACTACGGGGATCCCGGCGTCGATCGACGAAGCAAGCGATTGCAGGATTTTCGCGAGCGACTCGCGGGCCGCATCCAGCATGCCGAAATCGTAATAGGGCCGGCCGCAGCAAAGACGCTCTGCCGGCAGTTCCAGCTTGCAGCCGGCCGCCTCGAGGACCCGCACCGCCGCGAGCGCGGTCTCGGGACGGAAGTGATTGTTGAAAGTGTCCACCCAGAGGATCACTGGCCCACCCTGTTGCGGGCCGCGCGCCTGCGCCGCATCGCGGCGGGACGAGGCGCCGGCCTCATAGCGGTCGCGGAACGTGTCGTGCGCGAGCGCCGGCAACGAACGCTCCCCGGCAATCCCGCACACGCGCTTGGCCAGCGGCGCGAACACGGCCGACTGGGTGAAAAAATTGGCGATGCGCGGAAACCGCGCGGCCCAAGGCGCCCACTCGCCGATGCGTCCCATCGAAACCGCCTGCCGCGGCCGGCGGTGCTTCTCGTAGTAGTGCGACAGGAACTCGGCCTTGTAAGTCGCCATGTCGGTATGGGTCGGACAGTCGCTTTTGCATCCCTTGCAGGCCAGGCACCAGTCGAGGGCTTCCTTGACCTCCTCGCTTTGCCATCCATCCTTTATGACCTCGCCCTGCAGCATCTCGAACAGCAGCCTCGCCCGGCCCCGCGTGGAATAGCGCTCCTCGCCGGTGGCGCGGTAACTCGGGCACATCGTCCCCCCCGATGCCGCGCGGCACTTTCCCATCCCCACGCAATGCTCGGTCGCACGCGTGAACCCGTTGCCGACGTCGCTGCGGAAAGCGAAGCGCGTGGCGAAAGTGACCGGCTTATAGGCCGGGCCCTGGCGCAGATTCTGGTCCGCCGCGAATACCGGGCCTTCGGCGTTGACGAGCTTGCCGGGGTTCATGCGATTGAGCGGATCCCAGATCGCCTTGAACTCGCGCAGCACGCCCATGAGTTCCTCGCCGTACATTGCCGGCAGGAATTCCGCCTTCGCCTGCCCGTCGCCGTGCTCGCCCGAGAGCGACCCGCCGTACTTCACCACCAGCGCGGCGGCCTTGGCGAGGAACCCGCGCCATACCGCGATGCCGTCGGGGCTGCGCAGGTCGAATGTAATGCGCGCATGGATACAGCCATCGCCGAAATGCCCGTACAGCGAAGTCCTGTAGCCGCATGAGTCGACAAGCGCCTGGAATTCGCGCAGGTAATCGCCCAGCCGCAGCGGGTCCACGGCCGCATCCTCCCAGCCGACCACCGGGTCGGGCCCCCGCTCCTGCTGGGTCGCCCCCAGCGCGAGGGCCGTCGCCGACGCGCCGGTTTCGCGGATCGTCCACATGCGCTGGATAGTGGGCTTGTCCTCGATCAGCCATGCGCTGGGGCGGGGCGAGCGGCCGGCCACCGCCTGCATGAGCGCCTGCGCCTGTGCCACGGCCTCGGCCGGGGTAGCGGCACCGAACTCGATCATTAGCCACGCGGTGCCTTCGGGCAGCAGGCCGATGTCATCGAGCTTGAGGCGCCTCTCGCGCAGCCCGCCGATGATCTTGTAGTCGAGCCCTTCGCAAGCTATCGGCCCGGCGGCGAGCACTGCGGGAACGATGTCGCCGGCGGCGTAGATGTCGGGAAAACCAAGGATCAGCAGGACCCTCGCGGCAGGATTCGTCACCAGCCGCGTCACCGCCCGCAGCGTCACTGCGCAGGTACCTTCGCTGCCGACCAGTGCGCGCGCCACGTTGAAACCGTTCTCCGGCAGGAGCTGGTCGAGGTTGTAGCCGGACACCCGTCGCTTGATGCGCGGAAACTTCGCGCGGATCAGGTCGGCGTGCCGGTCGCGCAGCGCCTTCAGCTTTGCGTAGATATCGCCCTGCCGTCCGCCGCGCGCAATGATCGCCTCGAGTTCGGGCTCGCTGGTCGGCCCGACCTCGAACCGCGCGCCGTCGTAGGTGAGGACCTCGAGCGACTCGATGTTCTCCACCGTCTTGCCGGCCATGACAGAGTGAGCGCCGCACGAGTTGTTGCCGATCATGCCCCCCAGCGTGCAACGGCTGTGGGTCGCCGGGTCGGGTCCGAAAGTCAGGCCGTGCGCCTCAGCGGCCGCCTTGAGCGCATCGCACACGACGCCGGGCTCGACCAGCGCCGTGCGCGCGGCCGCATCGATGGAGACCACATTGCCCATGTACCTGGAGAAATCCAGCACCACGGCGACGTTCACGCATTGGCCGCACTGCGAAGTTCCGCCGCCGCGCGGCAGGATCGGCACGCCGTGCTCGCGGCAGATGCGCACGGCCGCCTCGACGTCTGCGACAGTGCGCGGAAGGACCACGCCGATCGGGATCTGGCGATAGTTGGAGGCATCGGCGCTGTACACCGCGCGGCTGCCCGCATCGAAGCGCACCTCACCCGTTATGGCCGCGGCAAGCGCGGCGCCCAGCGCCGCAGCCTGGCCGTCGGAGGGGTCGTCGCGGAAAACTTTTGGCAGCACGGCGCTCATGGAGGAGCGCATTCTAGCCGAAGGCCCCTCGCATCCTTCGCATGGGGCGGGGGTTCAGGCGGCGAGCGTGGCCGGATCGACTGCTTCGATGAGCGGCGGCAGGGGGCACTCGAGCACCGCGCCGACCATGCGCATGAGTTCAGCCTCCATGAGGCGGATCGTGCCGTCGGCCGTCACCGTCGTGAACAGCGCCTTGATGAGTACTGCCTTGGCAAGCGGGGCCAGCGTCATGAGCTCGCGCAAGGCGCGTCCGGCCGCCTCGAGCGACACCACTTCCTTCGCCAGGAGTTGCGCCCCGGTCAGCCCGGCCGCCTTGGCGCCCGCCGCGACGGCGGCCTCCGCCTCGCGCTCGAAAGCGGGGTCGGCGCCCGGCTTGCGCCCGGCCAGCGCCACCAGCGACAGGGCGAGCACGATCTCGTTACGCAGCGCCGACAGCGGCCGTGTCCTGACCGAACCGGGCTTGCGCCGTGACGCAAGCTGGGTTTTCACCAGCGTCAACACGACGAATTCGTGCAGCGACACGCGCCGGTCCGCATGCACCGCCGCCTCGAGCGCACCGACGATGCGGCCCTTGTCCTCGTCGCTCGCCTGCTTCACAGCGGGCAGGCACAAGTCGATCAGCAACAGGTCGAATCCGCGGCCCAGCCGCGACACCAGCGGCATCAGCGCGGCGGCGCGTTCGCCGAGCGCGCCCAGTTGCGCGGCGTGCAAGCCTGCCAGTTGCAGCTGCATGACCTCCTGCCTGGGAGCGAGGAGCGTCGCGACCATGACCGCCCCTGCGCCTTCGGCCTCGCGCATCGCGCTGCGCAGCTCGGGCGCGAGGCCGGCAAGCAACTGCGCCGCATAGTCCACTTTCTCCGCATCCAGCGTGCCCACCAACCCCGCGCTTTGGGCGGCCGATCGGCCCCACGCATTTCCCGCGTCGCTGGCGCGCTGGCCGGCCGCCGCAAAGGGAGAAAATCCCGCAGTGGAGCCCGCAGTGACACGCGCGGTGACACCTGCACCGTCGAGCGTCGGACCGACGCCCGCCTCCGCGCGCCCACGGCGGTAGCGCGTTGCATGGAAGCCGGGCCGCACGCGCGCAATGCGCTCTTCCAGTGGCGGGTGGGTGTCGAACAGGCCCGACAACCACACCTCGATCCCCTGCCCGAAATACATGTGGCTCATGTCCTCGGCAAAGCGATTGGTCACCAGCGCGCCGCGCACCGACGCGCGGATCTGGTCCAGGGCACCGGCGATGCCGTCCGGGTTGCGCGTGAACTGCACCGCCGAGGCATCGGCAAGGAACTCGCGCTGGCGCGACACCGAAGCCTTGATCAGCCGCGCGAAGAACATGCCGACGTACCCGATGACGAACAGCAGGAATCCCACCGCGAACAAGCCTACGGTCGCCTTGCCATCGTCGCTGTCGGGAGCGGTGCGCATGAGGAAAGTGCCGATTCCGCCGAGGAACACGATGCCCGCCAGCACGCCGAGCATCTTGATGTTGAGCCACATGTCGCCGTTGAGGATGTGGCTGAACTCGTGCGCGATCACTCCCTGCAGCTCGTCGCGGCTGAGGGTCTCGAGCGTGCCGCGCGTCACAGCGATCACGGCGTTGCTCACGTCGTATCCGGCGGCGAAAGCGTTGATACCGCGCTCCTCGGGCATGACGTAGGCGCGCGGCACGCGGACGCCTGAAGCGATCGCCATTTCCTCGATGACGTTGAGAAGGCGCCTCTCAAGCGGGTCGGAGGTCTCGGCGGCCACCGACCGCGCGCCGACCATTTCGGCCACCGCGCTGCCCCCCTCGGCGAGCTGCATGATCTGGAGGGTGCTGGCCGTAAGAATTACGCCGACGGTGCCGATCGCGCCCCAGGCGTACACACCCTTGGGCACGAGGCGCAGCAGATCCATCGCGCCGAGGCCCGGCCGCAGCTCCACATCGGCAACGTTGAGGAAGATGCCCGCCAGCACCAGGTCGACCGCCACCACTACACCAGCCACCGCGAGCAAGTAGAGCAAGATCATTACGCGCGTGTTCCTGCGCGCCGCCTGCTGGTGCTCGAAGAAATCCATCGCTGCTGGTGCGCGGGGTAGCCGCGTGCCGGTGCGGCGCTTGGCCTGGCGCCTAGAACTTCACCTTGACAGCCTGGCGCTCCTCGGCGCTTTCGGTGGCCTGCAGCAGCTCGGCTTCCTTGAACTGGAAAAATCCGGCGAAAAAGATGTCCGGGAAGCTCTCGCGTTTGGTGTTGTAGCTCATGACCGAATCGTTGTAGGCCTGGCGCGCGAACGCAATCTTGTTCTCGGTGCTGGTGAGCTCCTCTTGCACCGCGAGCATATTCTGGTTGGCCTTGAGGTCCGGGTAGGCCTCGGCCAGCGCAAACAGCCTGCCGAGAGCGCCCGACAACCCCGTCTCCGCCGCAGCCAGGCCCTGGATCGCCTTCGCGTCGGCGGGGTCGGCCGCGGCCTTTTGCGCCGCCGAGACCGCGCCGTTGCGCGCGGCGATCACCGCCTCGAGCGTCCCGCGCTCGTGCGCCATGTAGCCCTTGGCGACCTCCACCAGGTTGGGGATCAGGTCATAGCGGCGCTTGAGCTGGACATCGATCTGCGCAAAGGCATTCTTGAACCGATTCCTGAGTGCGACCAGGCCGTTGTAGATCGCCACCGCCCAGGCCACTACGGCCGCCACTACAGCAAGAAAAATCCATCCCCCTACACCCATGGTTTTCTCCCCTTTTTTTCATTCTGAACGCCGAACCGCCCGAGCTAATATATACCATCGCCTTGGCCCTTCATCGCGCGCAGGACCTGCGCGTCCGCAGACTAGAATGTGCGCATGCAACCTTCTCGCCGCCAGGCGCTTCGCATCCTCGCCGGGCTGGCCGCCCTTGCAGCCATGAGCCGCGCCGCGGCCGTAACACCCGGCGGACTCATCGAACGCGCGATTCCCTCGAGCGGCGAAAAGCTGCCCTTGATCGGCGTCGGCACATGGCAGACGTTCGACGTCGGCGGCGACGCTGCAGCGCGCGCGTCGCTGCGCGAGGTGCTTTCGCTGTTCGCGCAGGCCGGTGGCCGCGTGATCGACAGTTCGCCCATGTATGGCAGCAGCGAAACCGTGACCGGCGACCTGCTGGCCGAGGCGGGCCTCGCCGGCAAGCGCTTCGTCGCCACCAAGGTATGGACCAACGGCCGGGACGAAGGCATCCGCCAGATGGAGCAGTCGTTTGCGCGATTGCGCGTGGCGCGCATGGACCTCATGCAGGTGCACAACCTCGTCGACGCGGCGACCCAGACAAAGACCCTGGAGGACTGGAAAGCAAAGGACCGCGTGCGCTACATCGGCATCACGCATTACACGAGCTCGGCCTATGCCGAGGTTGAGCGTTGGGTCAAGACCGGCCGCTACCAGTTCCTCCAGATCAACTACTCGCTTGCCGAGCGGTCGTCCGAGGACCGCCTGCTGCCGCTTGCGCGGGACAAGAATGTTGCGGTGGTGATCAACCGGCCGTTTGCCGAAGGCGCCCTGTTTCGCCGCGTGCGCGGCAAGCCTGTGCCCGACTGGGCCGCCGAATTCGGCGCGGCGACCTGGGCGCAGTTTTTCCTCAAGTGGATCGTGTCGCACCCGGCCGTGACGTGCGCGATCCCGGGTACAGGCAAGCCCGAGCACATGGCGGACAATCTCGCCGCCGGCAAGGGCGCGCTGCCCGACGCCGCCATGCGCCTGCGCATGGCGCGGCATCTCGATTCGCTCTGACAAGCGAGGCGATGATCCACATCCATGAATCCAGTCGGGCTTCACCGCCGTGCATGGCGCGCCCACGCCGCCTGGTGCGCCTGGGGAGTGTCTCCCTGGCAATCCTCCTCCTCGCCGCCACGCACGCCGGTCCGGTCATCGCTGCCGATCCCCCGCCCCATGATGGGGTCGACGTCAAGAAAAGCCGGCTGCTGCTGCTGCCGAAATCGACTGTCGAGAACTCCTCCGCGCAGCAATACGCGCAAATGATGCGCGCTGCGGCACAGAAGAACGCGCTCAATACCGACAAGGCGCAGCTCGAGCGGCTGCGCCAGATCGCGCGCACCCTGATCCCGCCGGCCGCGCGGTTCAACGACGATTCGAAGCGCTGGCGCTGGGAGGTCAACCTCATCAGTTCGCGCTCGATCAACGCTTTCTGCATGCCGGGGGGCAAGATCGCCTTCTACACCGGCATCCTGAGCGCGCTGAACCTTACCGATGACGAGATCGCGGTCATCATGGGCCATGAGATCGCGCATGCCCTCCTCGAGCACGGCCGCGCCCGCATGTCCGAACAGGTGCTCAAGAACGTCGGTGTCAGCGTGGCCGCCGCAGTGTTCAACCTGGGGCAGGTCTCGGCCGGCCTGCTCGCGCAGGCCACCGACCTCGCGGTGACGCTGCCGTTTTCGCGCCAGCACGAAACCGACGCCGACCTGGTCGGCATGGAACTCGCTGCGCGCGCAGGCTACGACCCGCGTGCTGCGGCGGAAGTGTGGCGCAAGATGGCGAAACTCGGCGCGTCGGGAAAATCGCAGCCGCCGCAGATCCTCTCCACCCACCCGGCACATGCCAGCCGCATCCGCGATATCGAGGCCAACCTGCCCAAGGTCATGCCGCTATATGAAACGGCGGTGCGCGCGAAGCCGCGCTGACAGGCGTTACTGCCGGCTGTCAGTGAAGCGCGGCGCCTTCACGCTGGATTCGAACTCCTTCGCCAGCGTGCCGGATTCGAGCACCACCAGTTCGGGAGTGACTTCGAAAGCCTGCTTCACCCCGCGCAACACCTCCCCCGCGACCCCATCGGCGTTGGCGCCACGCCGCACTTCGATCGAGACACGCAGCACGTCGTTGCCGTCGGAGGCCACGAGCTCGCACTTGAAATCGTTGACCCCGGTGTTGCTGAAGATGAAATCCTCGAACTCCGGGTGGTTCACGTTGACGCCGCGGATCTTGAAGAACCCCGTGGTGCGGTGCGTGTGGCGCACCTTGGGGAACACCGAGAACGGACCCGCGCCGTCGTCGGCTTCGGAATACACCACCAGGTCGCCCGAATTCCAGCGCAGGAAGGGCGTGGCGTTGTTGGTCCACAAAGGCGTGGTGACCAGCGTGCCGGTCTCGCCTTCCTTCACCGGCTCGAACGTCACCGGGTCGAGCACCTCGATGTAATGCAGGTCGGTCCAGATGCGAAACCCGCCCGGCCCGCCGTCCTCGCCGCCCATCATGCCGGCCTCGGTCATGCCGAAATTGTCGAACACGCGCGCCCCCCAGCTGCGCGATATCTTGGCGCGCTTGGCCTCCGACAACGGCTCGGCCGAACACAAGATGGTCTGCACGCTGCCGGCCGCGAGGTCGATGCCGCGCGCATCGGCGAGGTTGGCCAGGTGCAGGCCGTAGCTCGACATGCCCATCCACACCGTGGGCTGCAGGCTGCGGATCAGCTCGAGCTGCACCGCCGAGGGCGTGCTGTTGCCCGCGCCGGCCCAGTTCACCGCCACCCCGGCGTCGCCCGCGCAGCGCGCGAAGATCTGCCCCACCGGGTGGATGCCGAGCGGGAAAGACACGTGCGCCGAGTCGCCCGGCTTGCAACCGGCGATGTCGAGCGTGCGCCGGAACGAGAGCAGGCCGTAACGGATGTCGGCATGGCTGCGCGGGTAGAAGAGCGGCTTGCCGGTCGAGCCGCCCGAGCGCCAGTACTCGGCGATGCCGCCGTCGGGCTTGACGCAGAACTGGGTGTAGAACTCGACGTCACTCAACGAGCGCAACATGTCCTTGTCGAGAATCGGGATCTTGCGCCACTCATCGGGGTCGTCGAGCCGCGCCGCGTTCACATGGTCGAGCTTGCCGCGAAAAAACGGCGCGCGCCGGGCCTGCTCGAGCGCGACCACCTTGCGCCGCGACTGCATCGCGGCGATCTCGCGCCTCGACTTGGGCAACGGCAGCGGCATGGTCAGGCCTTTTTATAAAGGTACACGCGCTCGCCGATCCATCGGCGTGAGGCATCGTAATTTTCGGAAGGCGCGGCATCTTGCTCGGCCGCCTGCATGGCGTCGAGCCGCGCCTGCTTTTCCGGTGTGGCTTCGGGAATCTTGTCGAGCGCATCCTGCAGCATCGCGGCGTAGTCCTCCCCCACCGGGCACACGTCGGCGCAGCGCCGGCAGCCGGTGATGGCGCCCGAGCCGCGCAGGATGCTCTGCCACAGGTTGAACGAGGTCTCCGAGCGCAGCAGCTCG
>JBDTRN010000064.1:0-12471 GCA_039931715.1 Betaproteobacteria bacterium | reverse complement strand
GGAGCACGGCGTCCTTGCTGAATTGCTGGAGTCGATCGAGTAGTCAATCTTCACCCTCGGCAGGACGGAGAAACAGTCGCCAGCCTCCGCATTGCGGCTGCGCTCTTTCAGGCTTTTGGCGCCTTCGGTGCGAAAGGCGTCCCAGTGGGCCGCTTGCGCGCGCCCGGGCCGGACGTCAGGCCGCGTCAACCAGGTGCAGTGCTTCGGCCATCGGCGGCGCCGGCATGTCGAACCTGACCGGCCCGTCGGGCAGCGCATGCAGGAATTGCTTGAGGAAAGGGTCTTCGGAGGCGAGCAGTTCCTCGGGCGTGCCCTCCCCGGCCAGCACGCCTTCGGCGATCACGTAGATGTAATCGACCAGCTTGAGCGATTCGCTCACGTCGTAGGTGACCACGATCGAGGTCGTGCCGAGCGCATCGTTGAGGCTGCGGATCAGGCCGGCGATGACGTTGAGTGAAATCGGGTCCAGGCCGGCGAACGGCTCGTCGTACATGGCGAGCATCGGCTCGGCGGCGATCGCCCGCGCGAGGGCCACGCGCCGGGCCATGCCGCCGGACAGGTCGGCGGGCATCAGCCGGCTTGCGCCGCGCAATCCCACCGCGTGCAGCTTCATGAGCACCAGGCGGCGGATCAGCTCCTCGGGCAGGTCGGTGTGCTCGCGCAGCGGAAAGGCCACGTTCTCGAACACCGTCAGGTCGCTGAACAGGCCGCTGGTCTGGAACATCATCCCCATCTTGCGGCGCATGGCGTACAGCGCATCGGTGCTGAGCGCATGCACCACCTCGCCGCCGATCAGGACTTCGCCGCGTGAGGGCCTGAGCTGCCCGCCGATCAATTTCAGCAGTGTCGACTTGCCGCTGCCGCTCGCGCCGAGCACCGCCACCATCTTGCCGCGTGGCACCTTGAGCGACAGGCCGCTGAAGATCACGTTGTCGCCAAAGGAAAAATGCACGTCGCGGATTTCGACCAGGGTGCCGTCGGCGGGGCCCTCCGTATCCAGCACCGTCGGCGGCTCTGACGAGCCCTGCGAGGCCGCACCGCCTTCAGCGTTCGGGGCTGCGGAGCCGGGGTCTGCGGGGCTGGGGTCTGCGGGGGTCGATTCGGAGGGTGGCGCCATGGTGTAAGTTTAACGCATGCCCCCGCGACCAATGGCCGTGGACAATGCAAGCCGTAGACGAATCAAGGAGCCATCAATGAACCGAAGGACGCTGGTCAAGGCGCTGGGTGCGCTGCCCCTTACAGGCCTGGTGGGGTTCGCCGCCTTCGCCGAGGCCCAACCCGCCGCAGGTAAAGGAACCGCCGCCGTGGACGAGCTGCAGAAGAACTGGAAGACGTTGCTGGCCGAAGGCGCGCAGGTGCCCGCCGCGACCGAAAAACTCGAGTTGCCCAAGGCGGAATGGAAAAAGCGCCTCGAACCGGCGCAATACTCGGTGCTGCGCGAGGAAGGCACCGAGCGTGCCGGCACCAGCGCGCTCAACCGCGAAAAACGCCCCGGCGTGTTCGCCTGCGCGGGCTGCGGGTTGCCGCTTTTCACCTCCGCGATGAAATACGAGAGCGGCACCGGCTGGCCGAGTTTCTTCACCACCATCCCGGGCGCCTTCGGCATCAGCCGCGACTTCAAGCTGATCCTGCCGCGCACCGAGTACCACTGCGCGCGCTGCGGCGGCCATCACGGCCACCTGTTCGACGACGGTCCCGCGCCCACCGGCAAGCGCTACTGCAACAACGGCGTGGCGCTCAAGTTCATCCCCAAGACCGGCGCCGCCTGAGCCGCCAGGCGAATCCCTAGTTCGCCAGGCCGATCTCGCGCAGGTAGCGCAGCACGCCGGGATGGATGAGGTCGGCGCGCGGCGCGGCCGCCAGCGTGTTGGCTGCGGTGGTCTCGCGCGCCTGCTCGAGCCTGGCGGCCAGCGCCGCCTCCACGCCGTGCATGGCGCGCGCCAGCCGATACGCCAGCCCCGCATCGAAACCCGGCCGCGAGAGCACGTAACTCCACGACCCCACCGAGCGGATCGGCTCGTTCTGGCCGGGGTAGCTGCCGGCCGCCACGGTCAGTGGCTTGAGGAATGGGTGCGCCGCGAGGATGCGCTCGACCTGCGCGGCGTCGGGGACGATGAAGCGCGCGCCCGGTGCTGCGGAGGCTACAGCGCTGAAGCCCGGCCACCCAATGCCCGCTCCCCATAGCGCCGCAACGCGGCCGTCGGCCACCATGAGCGGGCCGTCGCCCGCCCGGTCGAGGTAGACCGCGCGGAAATCACGGTCGGCGTCCAACCCCATGCCGTCGATCACCGTGCGCCCGAGGAGCGTGAGCCCGGAGCCTTTCGCGCCGAACGCGACCGCCTGCCCGCGCAGGTCGGCGATGGTGCGCCACGCGCTGTCGACGCGCACCACGAACATCCCGGGCGAGGAGTACATGGCGGCGACGATACGCAGGCCGCTGCCCGCCTCGGCCAGCGCCGGGTTCGCCACCTCGCCCTGCACAAGGGCGATGTCGAGCGTGCCGGCCGCAAGCAGCGGCACGTTCTCGGTGCTGCCCTTGGTGTTGCGCGTTTGCAGCGCGAGCGACGCGTCGGCGCCGTTGACGGCTTCGGCCAGCGCGTCGCCATACAGCGGGAACCCTCCGCCGGGCGTGGCGGTCCCAAGGACTATGGTGTCCTGCATCGAGGCAGTCTCCGGTGGAAATTCGGCGCCGCGAATCGCGGTTGGCCGCGGTGCGTGCACGCTGCGGCCGAAAGCGCGGCGCGAGGATGATACATGCCTTGCCCGGCGTTCGGATGTGAGGCTAAACTCGCTCGGCTTTGCGGCCGGCCCCGGTGGGTCACGCCGCGTGCCGGGCCCGGACACCCCTAAGGTCCGGCGTGCAGTGCGCGTCGATAGCGAGAACAATTGAGCACCAAATCCGCCGTCCTTAGCGAGCCCCTGGCGCTGAACGCCGGCCCGATCGGCCTGATCGGGCTGGGGCTCATGGGCGGCGCGCTTGCGCACCGGCTGGTCGGCGCCGGGTTCGAGGTGCTTGGCTACGACACCAATCCGGACAAGGCGGTGCTGGTCCCGGGCATCGAAATAGCCGTCTCGGCCGACGAGATCTGCCTGCGCTGCAGCCGCATCGTACTCGCCGTCTACGACACCCCGCAGGTGGAGTCGGTGATCGTCGAGCTCGAGACCACCGCACACCCGATGATCGTCCTGTGCACCACCACCGTCGATCCGCGCCGCATCGCGTTTGCCGCCGCGCGCGCCCTGCGCTACGGCATCACGGTGTTGGAAGCGCCGATCTCCGGCACCAGCGCGCAGATCGAGGCCGGCAACGGCATCGGCCTCCTCGCCGGGTCGCCCGCCGCGATCGGCGTGGTGGAGAGCGTGCTCGATGCGCTTTGCCCGAACCGCTTCCTCATGGGTTCGCCCGGCAACGCGGCCAAGGCACAGCTCGCAATCAACCTCGTGCTCCAGCTCAACCGCGCCGCGCTGGCCGAAGGGCTGGTGTTCGCGCAGCGGCTCGGGCTCGATGAGGAACAGTTCCTCGAAGCGCTGCGCGCCTCGCCCGCCGCCTCGCAGGTCATGGCGGTCAAGGGCGAGAAGATGGTGCGGCGCGAGTATTCTCCGCAACTGCCGGAGGCCCACACGCTGGTGCCCGAAAACCTCAGGGAAGCACAATTCATGATCGAGACCGCACACCGCCTGGGCCAGAACCTGCCCCTCATGGAAGTCAACGCCGCGCTGCTTGCCGCGGTGATCGCGCAACGCGGCTGCGGCGTGGACAGCGCCGCGGTGATCGAGGCCATTCGCGCCAGCCGGCCCAAGTGAGGGGCCCGCTGACGACGGCGGACCTCGACCGGCTCATCGACGACCGCGCGGGCGAAGGCTGGTTCAGCGTCCATCGCGACGCCTTTCGCGACCCGGCGGTGTTCGAGCTCGAGATGCGCCACATCTTCGAGGCGACGTGGAATTTCGTCGGGCTCGAATCGCAGCTGCCGCGAACCAACGATTACCTCACCACCACCGTCGGGCGCTCGCCGGTGGTGGTCATGCGCGATGCGCAAGGCCAACTCGGCTGCTTTATCAACAGCTGCCGCCACAAGGGCGCAATGGTGTTCCATGCCACCGCTGGCAATGCGCCGCACCACTCGTGCCCCTATCACGGCTGGACCTACGACACCGGCGGGCACTGCATCGCGATTACCTCCCACCGCCAGGGCGCCTACGCGCCGGCGTTCCAGGCGATGGAACACGACCTCGCCCGCGTGGCGCGCTTCGGCAACTACCGCGGCCTGCTGTTCGCCAGCCTTTCGGCCGACGTCCCGCCGCTGGAGGAGTACCTCGGCGACGCGAAGCGCTGCATCGACATGGTGGTCGACCAGAGCCCCGAGGGCATCGAGCTCGTCCCCGGCGCGGTGAGCTTCACCTACAACGCCAACTGGAAGTTCCAGCTCGAGAACAGTTCCGACACTTATCATTTCATCCCTACCCACACTTCGTACATCGGGGTGCTCGAAAGCCGCCGTCGCGCACGCACCGCATCCGCGCCCGCCGGTTCGATCTACGAAGACATCGGCGCGCAGGCCGCCTCGCGTCGCGGCTGCTTCACCTTCCCCCACGGCCACGTGATGATGTGGGGCGACAACCCCGGCGCCAAGGCGCGGCCGCTGTATGCCTCGCTGCCCGAAATCGAGGAACGCGCCGGCAAGACCATGGCCAAGTGGATGTTGTACGTGCGCAACCTGACCCTGTTCCCCAACGTGCAGATCGCCGAGAACGCCTCGATGCAATTGCGAATCATCCGGCCGCTGGCGGTGGACCGCACCGAGATGCTCGCCTATTGCGTGGCGCCCAAGGGCGAGGCGGCCGAAGCGCGCGTTGCGCGCCTGCGCCAGTACGAGGACTTCTTCAACCCCACCGGCTTTGCCACACCCGACGACACCAGCGCCTACGAGGCCTGCCAGCGCGGCGACGAGGCGCGCACCCTCGACTGGCAGCAGGGCTATGCGCGCGGCCTCACGGCGGTGAAAGCCGGCGGCAACGCCGAGTCGGAAGAGCTCGGCATCCATCCCGAGACCTCGGCGGTGGGCGGCTACCTCATGGGCGACGAGACCGGGTTCCACGGCAACTACCGCGCGTGGCTCGCGCTGCTCAAGCGCGGCATTGCGCGCTCCGTCCAAGAGGTGGGTTCGTGAGGCGGCGCCGGTGAAGCTGGCGCTTGGCGAAGCGGCCGCGCTGCTCGGGCTCGAGGGCATGCTGCTCGACGAGCAGGACTGGGACGCGTGGCTCGCGCTGTACGAGGAGGACGCCGAATTCTGGATGCCGGCGTGGAAGTCCGAGACCGAGCCCACCACCGACCCGCAACGCGAGCTGTCGATGATCTATTACGCCGGCCGCTCAGGGTTGGAAGAGCGTGTGCAGCGCATCCGCTCGGGCAAGTCGGTGGCTTCGACGCCGCTGCGGCGCACTTCGCACATGGTGGGCAACGTGATGCTCGCCGACGAGGGCGGCGCACGCGGCGAAACCCGCGCGGCCGACGCGGATTCCGCTCGGGTGAAGTCGAGCTTCACGGTGCATGTCTACGACACGCGCACCAAGACCCAGCACGTGTTCTTCGGGCGCTCCGTGCATACCCTCGTGCGCCGCGACGACGCGCTAAGGATCCGCGCCAAGAAAGTCATCCTCGCCAACGACTGCATTCCCACCATGCTCGACATCTACTGTGTCTGAGCCCAGGCAAAAATCCGGAGACCGCCTAATGCGCAAAGTCCTGCTCGCCGCCCCGCTGTTCGCCCTCCTCGCGCTCGTTGCCGCAGTCCCGCTCGCCCAGGCGCAGGCGTGGCCGACCAAGCCGGTCAAGGTGGTGGTGCCTTTCCCGCCCGGCGGTGGCACCGACATCGGCACGCGCATCGTCGCGCAAAAACTCGGGGAGGCTTTCGGGCAGGCGTTCGTTATCGAGAACAAGCCCGGCGCGGCCGGCATCGTCGGCACCGAGTACACCGCGCGCTCCGCGCCCGATGGCTACACCTTCATGATGGGCAACATCGGCACCCACGCCATCAACGTGAGCCTGTACAAGAAGCTCTCCTACGACCCGGTGAAGGACTTCGCGCCGGTGTCGATGGTGGCCGACCTGCCGCTGCTGCTGCTCGTGCACCCCTCGGTGCCGGCCAAATCGGTTCAGGAGCTGATCGCGCTTGCCAAGGCCCAGCCGGGCAAGCTCAATTTCTCCACCTCGGGCGCGGGCGGCTCGATGCACGTGGCCGCCGAACTGTTCAAGAGCATGGCCGGGGTCGACATGGTGCATATCCCGTACAAGGGCGGGGCGCCGGCGGTGGCCGACCTTATCGCCGGCCAGGTCCCGCTGTCGTTCGCGACGGTGCTCGAGACGATCCAGTTCGTTAAGGCCGGCAAGGTGCGCGCGCTGGCGGTCACCAACAACCGCCGCTCGGTGGCGCTGCCCGACCTGCCGACGATCTCGGAAGCCGGCCTGCCAGGCTACCAGTCGATTTCATGGCTCGCGCTGTTCGCCCCCGCCGGGACGCCCAAGGAAATCATCAACCGCGTCTCGGCCGAAACCGTGCGCATCCTCAAGCTCTCCGACGTGCGCGAGCGCCTGCTGGCGCTGGGCGCCGAACCCGTCGGCAGCACGCCGGAAGAGCTTGCCGCCACGCTCGCCGCGGATACGGCGAAGTACGCCCGCGTGATCAGGGAGTCGGGTTACAAGCCGGAATAAGCGTTCACCGCGCGCGGTTTCCTGCGCAGGTTGGCCGCGGCGCCCTGTCGGGGCGGTCAGCGGTCGCGCTTGCGCGCGGCGATATTGGGGTCCCAGGAGCGGAATTGCTGGCCGCCCTGGCCATGCATCTCCTCATGGCGCCGTTTCCGCGCCCGCACCGGCGAGACGAAGATCCAGTACAGCACCGCGCTGAACACAACGGCGATGAAGATAATGTCGATCAGGTGGGCGGTCGTCATGGCGTGGGCTCTTGGTGGTGTTATCGGATTGGAGCGGCCCGCGCCCTGAACGTCCTGCGGATTTGCAACTCTTACATCTGGTAGCACTTGGTTACGTAGAATCGCCCCCGTGAACAAAAACCAACACAACCAACCCGACGACCCCAACGACCCGCCCCAGCCCGGGGGAGAGTCCACGCCCTTCTCGGACCTGACACCCGATACGGTGCTCGACGCCCTCGAAAGCGCCGGCCTCGCGCCCGACGGGCGGCTGCAGGCCCTCAACAGCTACGAAAACCGCGTCTACCAGTTCGGTGTCGATGACAGCCCGGCGCCGCTGGTGGCCAAGTTCTACCGGCCCGGGCGCTGGACCGATGCGCAGATCATGGAAGAGCATGCCTTCGTGCGCGAGCTGGCCGAGCGCGAACTCCCGGTGATCGCACCCATGACCCTCGCCGGGGACACCACCTTGCACGCCAGCGGCGGACACCGGATCGCGGTCTACGCCCGCTGCGCCGGCCGGGCGCCGGAGCTCGAGCAGCCCGACACGCTCGAATGGATGGGGCGCTTCCTTGGCCGCATCCATGCCGTCGGCGCGCTGGAGGGATTCGCCGAGCGCCCCGCGCTCGACCTCGAGACGTTTGGCTGGGAGCCGCGAGACTACCTGCTCGACCACGGATTCGTGCCGCCCGACCTCGAGGACGCCTGGGTGGGCGTGGTCGACCATGCGCTCGAATCGGCCGAACAATGCTTCGAGCGCGCCGGAGATTTCGCCACCCTGCGCCTGCACGGCGACTGCCACAGCGGCAACGTGCTGTGGATCGAGAACCGCGACGGCCCCGGCGCCGGCGGCACACTCGCGGCTGGCGGACCCCATTTCGTCGACTTCGACGATGCGCGCATGGGCCCGGCGATCCAGGACCTGTGGATGCTGCTCTCGGGCGACCGCGAAACGATGCGCGTGCAGTTCGGCCACGTGCTGCGCGGCTACGAGGACTTTGCCGAATTCGACGACCGCGAGCGCCACCTCGTGGAAGCGCTGCGCACGCTGCGGCTGGTCCACTACTCGGCGTGGATTGCACGGCGCTGGGACGACCCGGCCTTCCCTGCGGCATTCCCTTGGTTCAACACGCAGCGTTACTGGCAGGATCGCATACTGGAACTGCGCGAGCAGATCGCTCTCATGGACGAGGCGCCCCTCTGAAGTACCATGGCGCATGAAAATTTCGTGCTTCCGCGCGCCATGAATGCCGTCCGTTTCGGCGTGTTCGACCACCTCGACGCGAGCGGCCGGCCGCTGGGCGAGTTCTACGAGCACCGCCTGCGCCTGGTCGAAGCCTACGAGCGCATCGGCCTCCACTGCTACCACACCGCCGAGCACCACGCGACGCCGCTGGGCATGTGCCCCTCGCCTTCGCTCCTGCATTCGGCCGTCGCGCAGCGCACGCGCAAGATCCTGTTCGGTCCGCTGGTGTACACGCTCGCGCTGTACCACCCGCTGCGCCTGGCCGAGGAGATCTGCATGCTCGACCACATGAGCGGCGGGCGCTTCCAGGTCGGCGTCGGGCGCGGCATCTCGCCGTTCGAGCTGGGCTATTACGGCGTGGATGCAAAAGAGTCGCAGGCGATCTACCACGAGGCGTACGCGGTGGTGATGCAGGCGCTCGGGGCCGAAACGCTTACCCACGAAGGCCGCTACTTCAATTTCCACGCCGTGCCCATCCTCATGCACCCGGTGCAGAAGCCGCATCCGCCGTTGTGGTACGGCGTAGGCAACGTCGAGGGCGTGGCGTGGTGCGTGCAGAACCGCGTCAACGCGGTGGTCAACGGGCCCCTTGCGCGCGTGCGCGAGATCACCGACCGCTATCGCACCGAATGGGCCGCCGCGGGCCATTCGCCCGAATCCATGCCGATGGTCGGCACAACGCGCCATGTGGTGATCGCGCCGACCGACGCCGAGGCGACGGCCATCGCGCGGCGCGCCTATGCGCTGTGGTGGAAGAGCTTCATGTACCTGTGGAAAAAGCACAACGCGGCGCCGCAGTTCGCCGCCTTTCCGGAGGATTTCGACCTGGTCTTCAAGGCCGGCCTCGCCGCGGTGGGCTCGCCCGCCACGGTGCGCCGCCTGCTCGACGCCGAGATCGCCCAGAGCGGCGTGAACTACCTGCTGTGCCGCTTTGCGTTCGGCGACCTCACCCTGGCCGAGTCGCAACGCTCGGTCGAGCTGTTCGCCGACGAGGTCATGCCCCATTTCAGCCAACCCCAGACGGTCGCCGCCTAGATGAGAAACCCCGCACGCCCTTTTCGGTTCATGCAATCGCCCGCGCGCCTCGCGCTGGCCGCTGTCCTGCTCGCCGCATCCAATATCGCTCTGGCGCAAGCGTGGCCGACGAAGACGGTCAAGTTCGTCATGCCAAGCCCCCCTGCCAGCAGCCCCGACCGCTACACGCGCTACCTCGCCGAGCGCCTGAGCCAGAAATGGGGCGTGCCGGTGGTGGTGGAGAACAAGCCCGGCGCCACCGCGATGATCGGCACCGAGTACGTCGCCAAGCAGCCGGCCGACGGCTACACGCTGCTCTCGACCTTCACTTCGTTCGTGCAGGCGCCGATCCTGTTTCCCAACGCGCCCTACGACCCGGAAAAGGATTTCGCCCCGGTCACCCAGACCATGCTGGCCGAAGTGATCATGGAAGTGCGCGCCGATTCGCCCTACCGCACGCTCGCCGACGTGGTGGCCGCGGCCAAGACGGGCAACCTCAGCTATGGCTCGTTCGGCAACGGCTCGTCGTTTCACATCTACGGCGAATCGGTCAAGCGCGCCACCGGCATCAACATGACCCATGTGCCTTACAAGGGCGAGGCGCTGATCCTCACCGACCTGCTCGGTGGCCAGATCACGGTCGGCTTCAATTCGATCGGCACCGCGTTGCCGCAGATCCGCGCCGGCAAGATCCGCCCGATCGCGCTGGTCGGCGCCAACCGTTCGAAGGCGCTGCCCGACGTGCCGACGTTTCCCGAACTTGGCGTGCCGAAGTTGAACGGTGGCGCATGGTTCGGCATCTTCGCGCCGGCCGGCACGCCGCGGCCGGTGGTGGAAAAGATCTCGGCCGACATCAACTTCTACCTCAACCAGCCCGACATGCAGAAGTGGCTGCGCGACCAGGGCCTCGAGCCCACCGGCATGACGCCGGACCAATTCACGCAATTCATCAAGGCCGATCTCGCCAAGTGGCGGCAGCTGATCGGCGAACTGGGGATCAAGGCCAATGACTGATACCGCGCAGCAACCCAAGACCATGCAAAGCTGGCTGATCCGCACCGAAGGCGACCGTACCGAGGTCGCGCTCGGCGAGGCGCCGGTGCCGCAGCCCGGCCCGGCCCAGGTGCTCGTGCGCATGCGCGCGTCGAGCCTCAACCGCGGCGAGTTCATCGCCGGCCACGGCCTGCACAAGCCCGGCGCGGCCAAGCCCGTGGGCATGGAAGTCTCGGGCGAAGTGGTCAGCGCGGGCGCCACGGCCACCGGCTTCAAGCCGGGCGACAAGGTCATGGGGCGCTGCGCCGGGGCGTTCTCGGCCTATGCCGTCATGGATGCGCGCGAGGCGATCCGCATGCCTGCCGGGCTGTCGTGGGAAGAGGCCGCCGCCGCGCCGCTGGCCTTCATGACCGCGCACGACATGGTGATCGGCCAGGGCAAGCTCAGGAAGGGAGAGTGGCTGCTCGTCACCGGCATCTCGGCCGGCGTGGGCGTGGCGGCGCTGCAGCTTGCCAAGGCCATCGGCGCCAAAGTCATCGGCACTTCGGGCTCGGCCGAGAAGCTCGCGCGGCTCAAGGCGCTCGGCCTCGATGTGGGGCTGAACACGCGCGCCGGCGATTTCAACGAGGCCGTCATGCAGGCCACCGACAAACACGGCGCCGACCTCATCATCAACAACGTCGGCGGCACGGTGTTCGCCGAGTGCATCAAGGCGCTCGCCTTTGAGGGCCGCATGGCGACGGTGGGTTATGTCGACGGCGTGCTCGAGGCGAAGATCGACATCCAGGCGCTGCACATGAAGCGGCTGCAGCTCTTCGGCGTATCGAACAAGCTGCGCAGCGCCGACCAGAAAGCCACCAGCGTGACCGACTTCGTGAAGGACGTCCTGCCCGCCCTCAGCGATGGGCGCATCAAGCCCTTCGTCGACAAGGTGTTCGAGTTCGGCGACCTGCCCGCCGCCAAGGACGCCATGGAAGCCAACCGGCACACCGGCAAGATCGTGCTGCGCGGTCCAGCCTAGGACAAAGGCACGCGGAGCCGCCGGCGGCTCAATCCACCTTGGCGCCGGTGTCCTTAACTAGCTGCTGCCAGAGCTTGGCGTCCTCGCGCAGGAACTGGGCGAATTCCTCCGGCGATTTCGAACCCACGACGTCGGTGCCTTCGCGCGCCAGCAACTGTTTCACGTCCTGGCGCTGCAGCACCTGGCTGGTGGCGGTGAACAGCTTTTTCACCACCTCGGGCGGCGTGGCGGCGGGCACGAAGAAACCGTACCAGAAAGTCAGGTCGTAGCCGGGCAAGCCGGCCTCTTCCATGCCGGGCAGTCCCGGTACCGACGGGGAAGCGGTGCGCGTAGTCACCGCAAGGCCGCGCAGTCGGCCGCCCTGCACCAGCGGCAGCACCGACGGCGGCGTGGCAAACGCAAGCTGCACGTCGCCGGCCAACAGCGCCTGCACCGCTGGGCCGCCGCCTTTGTAGGGCACATGCACCATCTCCACGCCGGCCACGCGCGAGAACAGTACTGCGCCCAGGTGCGGCGCCGATCCGTTGCCCGACGAGCCGTAGTTGAGCTTGCCCGGCGCTTTCTTCGCATAGGCGATCAGCTCGCGGATGCTTTTCGCCGGCACGGAGGGGTGCACCGCGACCACCAGCGGCGAGCTGGTCACCTTGGTGATGGGCGCAAAGTCGCGCTCCGGCACATACGCGAGGTGGGGATTCATCGCCGGGTTGACCGACTGGCTCGACGGGCTTGCAATCAGCATCGTGTAGCCATCGGCGGGGGCCTTGGCCACCAGTTCCGCGGCGAGGCTCGAGCCATTGCCGGGGCGGTTGTCGATCACCAGCGGCTGGCCGAGCAACCGGCCCAGCGGGTCCCCGATCGCGCGCGACACGGCGTCCGCCGCGCCTCCCGGAGCAAAGCCGACCACGAGGCGGATCGGCTTGGCGGGATACTGCGACAAGGCCTGCGGACTGGCCGCCAGCAGGGTCAGCAAAACAAGGAGGGCTCGCATAGAATGGGATGCAATACCTGTCGTTGAACAGAACTCGAACGGAGACTATACACAATGACCCAGCGTGTTAAACCGCCCTTCCGGGCCGACCATGTAGGCAGCTTCCTGCGCCCGCAGGAGCTGCTCGACGCGCGCGCGCGGCACAAGGCAGGCGAGCTCGACGCCGCCGGCCTGCGCGCGGTGGAAGACAAGGCGATCCGCGAAGTGGTGCGCTTGCAGGAATCCTGGGGCCTCAGCGGCATCACCGACGGCGAGTTCCGCCGCACCTACTTCCACATC
>JBDTRN010000063.1:0-12497 GCA_039931715.1 Betaproteobacteria bacterium | reverse complement strand
ACTTCGACATCAGGAAGCAGCTGCTCGAGTACGACGACGTGTCGAACGACCAGCGGCGCACGATCTACCAGCTGCGCAACGAGCTGATGGATTCGACCGACGTATCGGCGCGCATCGCCGACCTGCGGGAGGGCGTGGCCACCGACGTGTTCCGAACCTATGTGCCGGCCGAGAGCGTCGAGGAGCAATGGGACATTCCCGGCCTGCAGAAGGCGCTCGTCGCGGACCTCCAGCTCGATCTGCCGGTGAAGGAGTGGCTTGAAAAGGAGCCTGACCTCGACGACGAGGCGGTGCTGGAGCGCATCGTGGCCAAGGCCCACGAGGCCTACAAGGAGAAGGTCCCGCCCGGGGCCGAGGAGTCCTACCACCAGTACGAGCGTTACGTGATGCTGCAGATCCTCGACTCGCACTGGCGCGAGCACCTCGCGGCGCTCGACCACCTGCGCCAGGGCATCCACCTGCGCGGCTATGCGCAGAAGAACCCCAAGCAGGAATACAAGCGCGAGGCATTCGAGCTGTTCGGCGCCCTCATCGAGGCGGTCAAGCTCGAAGTCACGCGAACGTTGGCGGCGGTGCAGATCAAGGCCGAGACTCCGCTCGAGGTGCCCGACGCACCAGCCGTGATCGAGAACGTCAGCTACCAGCACGCCGACCCGAGCGGCTCGCTTGAATCGCCCGAGGAGTCCCCGGTGGACGCGCAGGCGCCGGAAGCGGACGAGGACAAGACGCGGCCCTTCGTGCGCTACGGCCAGAAAGTCGGCCGCAACGACCCCTGCCCCTGCGGCTCGGGCAAGAAATACAAGCAGTGCCACGGCAGGCTCGCCTGAGCGCCCCGATCATCAATTTCGCAGCCTGAACCCATGCCCGTAAATCTCCAGCCGACCCCGCCGGAGCGGCTTTTCCCGGTGGCCGGGGTCGAACTCGGCATCGTCATGGCCGGGGTGCGCAAACCCAATCGCAAGGACGTGCTGCTGGTGCGCATCGCGGCCGGCGCCGCGGTGGCCGGCGTGTTCACGCAGAACCGGTTTTGCGCCGCGCCGGTGATCCTCGCACGCAAGCACCTCGCGGCGGGCAAGGGCGCGCGCGCGCTCGTGGTCAACACCGGTAATGCGAACGCGGGCACAGGCGAGGACGGATTGAAGCGCGCCGGCGACATTTGCGCGGCGACGGCGGCCCTGCTTGGCTGCGCCGTCCACGAAGTCCTGCCATTCTCGACCGGCGTGATCATGGAGCCGCTGCCCTCCGAGCGCATCATCGCGGGCCTGCCTGCAGCCAAAGCCGACCTGCGCGCGGACAACTGGGCGAGCGCCGCGGAATCGATCATGACCACCGACACCGTGGCCAAGGCGGCATCGCGCAAGATCGACATCGGCGGCCGGAGCGTGACCGTGACCGGCATCGCCAAGGGCGCCGGAATGATCCACCCCGATATGGCCACCATGCTCGGCTTCGTGGCCACCGATGCGGCCCTGCCGGCCGGCCTGCTGCAGGCGATGCTGCAGGACGTTGCGGATGACTCCTTCAACGCCATCACCGTCGACGGGGACACCTCGACAAACGACTCCTTCATCCTGATTGCGTCCGGCGCATCGGGTGTGTCGATCACCGACGCGAAGGATCCGGGCTACGCCCTGCTGCGGGGTGCGGTGCGCGAGGTCTCCATCCAGCTCGCGCAGGCCATCATCCGCGACGGCGAGGGCGCAACCAAATTCATGACCGTGCAGGTCGATGGCGGGCGCACGCGCGAGGAATGCCGCAAGGTCGGCTTCTCCATCGCCCACTCGCCGCTGGTCAAGACCGCTTTTTTCGCCTCGGATCCCAACCTGGGGCGCATTCTCGCGGCCATCGGCTACGCCGGTATCACCGATCTCGACACGACGAAGGTCGACCTGTACCTGGGTGACTTGCTGGTCGCCACCAAGGGCGGGCGCAACCCTGCGTATCGCGAGGAAGATGCCAACGCAATCATGCAGGCGAGCGAGATCACGGTACGCGTGATCCTCAATCGCGGCGACGCCTCGGCCACCCTGTGGACCTGCGACTTCTCCTTCGATTACGTGAAGATCAACGCAGAGTACCGCACCTGATGGCTTCCAAGCCCGACCTCGCCGACGTGCTTGCGCGCTTCGATGGGCTGCTGCAGCGCATCGAAAAGCTGCTGCCGCCGGCACCTCCCGAGAACGACTGGAAATCGGTGGCGTTCCGCTGGCGCCGTTCGAGCGGCCTCGCCGCGCGGGGCTGGCTTGACCCTGTCCACCACGTGCACAAGATTCGCATCTCCGACCTGCAGGGCATCGACGCCCAGATCGCCAAGGTAGAGCAGAACACGCGCCAGTTCGTGGCCGGCCAGCCGGCCAACAACGTGCTCCTCACCGGGGCGCGCGGGACGGGCAAGTCGTCCATCATCAAGGCGCTCCTGAACAAATACGCCAAGGACGGCTTGCGCCTGATCGAAGTGGACAAGGCCGACCTGGTCGACCTGCCCGCCATCGTCGATGCGATCGACCGGCGCCCGGAGCGCTTCATGCTGTTCTGCGACGACCTGTCGTTCGAGGAAGCCGAGCCCGGCTACAAGGCCCTCAAGGTGGCGCTCGACGGCTCGATATCGACGACCTCCGACAACCTGCTCATCTATGCGACCTCCAACCGGCGCCACCTGATGCCGGAATACATGGAGGAGAACCTCGCCACAAAGTACATCGGCGACGAGATCCACCCTGGCGAAACGGTGGAGGAGAAGATCTCGCTGTCCGAGCGTTTCGGCCTGTGGGTGTCGTTCTACCCGTTCGACCAGGACGAGTACCTTGCGATTGCGGCGCAGTGGATGCGCCACTTTGGATGCGGCGCACGGGAAATCGACGCCGCACGCGAAGAAGCCCTGCAATGGGCGCTCCTGCGTGGTTCGCGCAGCGGGCGCATCGCGTTCCAGTTCGCGCGCGACTGGGCCGGGCGCCACGTTGGCGGCCCCGGAACCTCCAAGTCCGGCTCGGCCAAGCCCCGCAAGTAAACGTGATCGTCGAAGTTGCCGCGGCGGTGATCCTGCGCGCCGACGGCGCCTTCCTGCTCGCCAAGCGTCCGGCGGGCAAGGTCTACGCCGGCTGGTGGGAATTCCCCGGCGGCAAGGTCGAAGAAGGCGAGCCTGCCGAAGCAGCGCTTGTGCGCGAGCTGCAGGAGGAACTCGGCATCGACGTGAAGAACGCGTGGCCCTGGCTCACGCGCGTGTTCACCTACGAGCACGCGACCGTCCGTCTCAATTTTTTTCGCGTGACGGTCTGGACCGGCGAGCCGCATGGGCGCGAAGGGCAGGAGCTCGCGTGGCAGCGGCTCGACGAAACGCTGCTCTCCCCGATGCTGCCGGCCAACGCGCCGATCCTTGCGTCCCTTGCGCTGCCGGCCGAATACGCGGTGAGCGCAGTGGATTCTCTCGGAGAGGCGGAGTACCTGCGGCGCCTGGAGTCGCGGTTGAAGGGCGGGCTGCGTCTTGTCCAGCTGCGCGAGAAGCACTTGTCGCCGCATCAACTGGTTGCGCTTGCGGCCAAGGTTTGCGCGCTTGCGCATCACTATGGCGCGCGCGTGCTGGTCAATGGCGATGTGGCGCTTGCCCGCGAGGCCGGTGCCGACGGCATCCACTTTCCGGCGCAGGCGCTCATGCGTCTGAATGCGCGCCCGCAAGGCCTGCTCGTCGGCGCGTCATGCCACGACGAGAACGAGCTCGCGCAAGGCATGCGGCTCGAGCTCGATTTCGCGGTGCTGGGCCCGGTGAAGCCGACTGCTTCGCATCCCGGCGCGCAAGCACTCGGCTGGGACCGGTTCGCGCAGCTGGCGCGCGGTGCAACGCTGCCAGTCTATGCAATCGGCGGACTCGCGCCCCTGGACCTCGGCCCGGCGCGGCGCAGCGGTGCGCACGGGATCGCGATGATCAGGGGTGCATGGCCTGCGCCTTAATCTTGAACTTTGTTTTTCGTAGAGTCAACAGGATAGCCGGTCTCAGCGAAGTTTGTTTTCCGAAAAAGGAAAACTAAATACCTGCCGTCGTCCGGCGCTTCCTCGCCCGGGTCGGGCGGCTCGGCCTGCGGCGCCCGGCAGGCTGGCGTGGCCACTGGCCCAAGTCGACGGACGACACGAATGCCTCGTTTTGGGCCAACTCCTGGGCTTTCTTGCGTGGCATGCCCGCTTTCCTCCGTTCCCCGTCACTCCCGGGGGCTTCGAATCATGACTTGGCGCGACTGCGTTTCACGCTGTAGGGAACAGGCGGCTCGGCAATGCGGCTGCCTTGGGCCTCCTCATCGGATTCAATAACGACGCGCACCTTCGCGCTCAAAACCTTGGCCACGCGGCGCAGCATGCTCAAGGAATGACCCTCGTAGTCGGGCGATTCGAGGCGGCTGATTTGTTGTTGCGAAGTGTGGAGTTTGCGGGCAAGGTCCTTTTGAGAAAGACCGGCCTTTTCGCGCAGCGCTGCGATCTGCAACGCTACGTCCCACGCCTCCCCAGCCTTCGCGAAGCGCTCAACAAACGCGGGGTCACGCATCTGCTCTTCGAGGTACCGATCAAAATTCGTCTTCTTCATGGCTTCGCTTTTTCCTGCCAGTCGCGCATCCGCGCCCGGGCGGTGTCGAGGTCGCGGGCCGGTATCGCCAGACCTTTGTTCCGGACGCCGTGAACGGCGATGATGCGCTGGCCTTTGGCGAAAAACCACAGCACCCGCGTGTTCAGTTTTCCGACGTGTCGCAGTTCAAACAATCCACCGCCAAGCGCCTTGGACAACGGCTCGCGATGATATTGCCCGTTTCGAAGCTTGGCCAATCCGGCCAGCACCGCCGCGAAATCGCTGGGATCGCTGCGCTTGAGTTCATCCAGGAACACCTGAACCGGGCAACGTCCGCCACTGAGCTCGTAGAACTGTACGGTAAAGTTCACGTTAGGGCAACATCATTATTGATGTAATGCGGTTTATTCGTATCAAACTGGCGGTAGCGGAATCAGATTTCGGCAATGCCGTTCCGCCCGCAGTAGTCCAGAATCAAAGTCAGAGTGGTGGTATTGGCCGTGGCCATGGCGCCTTCTATACTTAAATTTGTAAACTTTGTTTTACGCAGAATGGCTTCCTGATTGGCTCTTAGGACAGTTGATTTTCCGAAAACAGAAAACTTTCTAGCCGCTGCCGTCCGGATTTTCCTCGCCCGGGTCGGGCGATTCGGCCTGGGGCACACGATAGGCTTCCGTCGCCCACTGGCCGAGGTCGATCAGCTTGCAACGTTCGCCGCAAAACGGTCGGTAGCGGTTCTTGGGGCTCCAGGCCACCTGGATCCCGCAACGCGGGCACGAGACTGCGCGGTTCGATGCCATGCGCCTACAGGTTGCAGAAGGTCAGCTCGAAGCCGATGTCGGCCTCGGCCGTGCGGGCCTTGAGGTCTTCGCCGTTCTGCATCAGGAAGCGAATATTGAGCACGTACTTGTTGGCGCTCATCTCGGGCACGCAACCCAACGCCGGGTCCAGGCGCACGCGCAGCATCTGCGCAGTCTTGCCCCCGAGCATTTGCTGGTAGGTGCCCTGCGGCGCCTGGAACTGGGCGGGTTTGCCCGATTCGCGCAGGATGCGCAGGATGATGGCGGATCCTTCTCGCAGCGGGTGCAGCGGGCTGGTCCAGGTCGCCAGCTGCGCGCCGCGCTCCTCCGCGGATTTGTTCAGCCAGTAATGGTAGGAGGGCAGGTCGAACTGGCAGGCCCCCCCGGGGATCCCGGTGCGCTGCTTGATCGACATGAGCCAGTCGTTTTCGCGCAGGTACTGGCCGATGCGGCCGGTCATGCCGAAAAGCGCCGTCGACGCCCGGTCCATGTCGGCGAGGACCTGGTTCAGCGCATCTTCGGAGATCTCGGGGTTGTTGCGGAACGCGCGCAGCACCTGCTTCTGGCGCTCGAGTTCCTGCAGCAGGTCCGACTTGAGGTCGGCACGGCTGGCCACTTCCATGATTTCGAACAGCGTGAGCAGCGCCACGTGGTGCGCCTGCGGGCTTGGCTGCCCGATGAAGTGCCTCGAGCGCTCGAACAGGTCCTCAAGGCGCAGGAGTGTGCGGATACGCTCGTTGAGCGGGTACTCGTAAGTGATCACGACCGCGCCGTGTTAAACCCGGCTCGCGCCGGGGAAATGCGGGGAATTCTGCGAATTTTGAAGCAATTGTCCGCGGCAGGCAATTGGCGGTAGGGAATCATGGCGCGGATGTCCCTCGCGCAAGCGTGCAATAGCGCTCGTGCAGCGCTTCGACCTGCGGCGCGAGCGCGGCCAGCGGGCCGCTGTTGTCGATCACGTCGTCGGCGGCGGCCAGGCGCTCGGCGCGCGCGGCCTGCGCGGCGATGATGCGCCGCACTTCATCCTCGGCCAGCCCACTGCGCTGCTTCACCCGCGCGACCTGGACTTCTTCCGTGCAGTCGACCACCAGGACCCTGTTCACTCGGTTGCGATGCCCGGCCGACTCGACCAGCAACGGCACGACGTGGACAACGTAAGGGGCCGCGCCTGCGGCGGCGATCTGGCGCGCGGATTCGGCGCGGATCATGGGGTGCAGCACGCCTTCGAGGTCCTTACGCGCAGCCGGATCGGCGAACACGATCGCACGCACTTTGGCGCGCTCCATGGAGCCGTCGGCGGCAATGGACTCGGCGCCGAACAGCGCCCGGATCGCATCGATGGCCGCGCCGCCCGGGCGGGTGAGTCCATGTGCGATCACATCGGTGTCCACAAGGTGTGCGCCGAGCGCCGCGAAGCGGTCGGCCGCGGCGCTCTTGCCGCTGCCGATGCCGCCGGTGAGGCCGATGACATAGGGATTCACGACAGCAGCGGCAGGTAGCGCCGGCTGATCGTGTCACCCCAGAAGAGGGCGATGAAGCCGGCTGCAGCGAGGTAGGGGCCGAAGGGGATCGGCTTGTCGCGGCCATGCCGCGTAAACACCATGAGGCCGATGCCTACAGTCGCGCCGACCACCGAAGACAGCAGGATCACCATCGCGAGCGCCTGCCACCCGAGCCAGGCGCAGATCGCGGCCAGCAGCTTGAAGTCGCCGTAGCCCATGCCCTCCTTGCCGGTCACCAGCTTGAACAGCCAGTACACGCTCCACAGCGTGAGATAGCCCGCCGCGGCCCCGATCACAGCAGAGCTCAATGGGACAAAAGTACCGCCGAGGTTGGCCAGCAGGCCGGCCCACAGCAGCGGCAAGGTTATGTCGTCGGGCAGGAGCTGGGTGTCGAAATCGATGACCGCCAGCGCGATCAGCGCCCACGCGAACAGCATCGCGCCGAACGCGGCCGCCGAAAAACCGAAATGCAGTGCGGCGTAGCCGGCCGAGAGGCCTGCGGCGAGTTCCACAAGCGGGTAGCGCAGCGAAATGCGCGCGCTGCAGGCCGAGCATTTTCCGCGCAGCACGGCGTAGGAGACGAGCGGGATATTCTCCAGCGCGCCGATCTTGTGGCCGCATTGCGGGCAGGCCGAGCGCGGGGCGAAAAGGTTATAGCGCTCGGGTGTGATCGCGGCCGGGTCGGGAGCGCCCTCCAGCGCGAGTTCCGCGCATTGCGCGCGCCACTCGCGCTCCATCATGCGGGGCAGGCGGTGGATGACGACGTTGAGGAACGAGCCGACGCACAGGCCCAGCGCCAGGGCCACCCACGGAAAGGCGGAAGTGTCGGTCAGCCCGGCAAATGGAGCCATGTCTGCCGCATCAGACAGCCTGGCCCATTTTGAAGATCGGCAGGTACATGGCGATCACCATGCCCCCGATCAGGACACCCAGCACCACCATGATCATCGGTTCCATCAGCGAGGACAGTGCATCGACCGCATCGTCGACTTCGGCCTCGTAGAAATCGGCCACCTTGGACAGCATCGAGTCGAGCGCGCCGGTTTCCTCGCCGATCGACACCATCTGGATCACCATGTTGGGGAACACCTTGGCGTTGACCATCGCCACCGTGAGGGCGGTGCCGGTGGACACCTCGGCCTGGATCTGGCGCGTCGCATTCAGGTACACCCAGTTGCCCGCGGCCCCGCCGACCGAGTCGAGCGCCTCGACCAGCGGCACGCCGGCGGCGAACATGGTCGAGCAAGTGCGCGTCCAGCGCGCCACCGTGGCCTTGCGGATGAGTTCGCCGAATACCGGCGCCTTGAGCGCGAGCCGGTCCATGAAGATCTGCACGGCGAGCGATTTCTTCCACAGCGCGAGGAACCCGTACACGCCGCCGAAGGCGATGCCGAAGATGAGGTACCAGTACTGGACGAAGAATTCCGATATCGCCAGCACGACCAGGGTCGGGGCGGGCAGGTCGGCGCCGAAGTTGGCGAACACCGTCTTGAACGCCGGAATCACGAAGATCATGATCACCGCGGTGATGACGAAGGCCACCACGATGATCGCGACCGGGTAGAAAAGCGCCGACTTGATCTTCGACTTGATGGCGAGGGTCTTTTCCTTGTAGGTCGCCAGGCGGTCGAGCAGGGTCTCGAGGATGCCTGCCTGTTCGCCGGCGGCAACGAGGTTGCAGAACAGGGGGTCGAAATACTTCGGGTACTTGCGGAATGCCGCGGCCAGCGTCGAGCCGGTCTCGACTTCCATCTTGACGTCCATGAGCAGTTTCATGACCGCCGGGTTGGAAGCACCTTTGCCGACGATGTCGAACGCCTGCAGCAATGGCACGCCGGCTTTCATCATGGTGGCGAGCTGGCGCGAGAACAGCGTGACGTCCTTTTCCGAGACGCGGCCGCCGCCGCCCATTTTCTGCTTCTTGACCTTGGTGACCAGCACACCCTGGCGCCGCAGCGTGGCCTTGACCACGTTCTCGCCGGTGGCGCGGATGTCGCCGCGCACCACCTTGCCGGCCTTGTCCTTGCCCTCCCACTGGAAATTGATTTCCTTGGGGCCTTTGTTGGCTGCTGCTGCAGTCGCCATGTCTCGATTCCCTTGAGGTGTTCCCCGGGCGCGCTTTCAGGCCTTCTGCCATGCGCCCCCGCGCATTTTCGCGCGAGGATAGCCCGCTTGTGAAAACCGCGCCGTGAAACGCGACACGCCCGCCGCATCCCCTGCCGACGCTGTCGCAACAAGCGGCCCGATCATGCCCTGCGAGGGGCGCTTTGTAAAGGCTTAAGTATCTGGCATAACCGGTTGAGCGGATTGAGTTTTGCGATTGAAAAATTAGGTGAAAAAGGTCCCGTTAAATGTCGTCGCTTTCCGTTGGCGCGGACTCGGGCGGACGAAATATGCGCACCGCTTTCACGGCGCGGCCCTGGGTATGCAGGATTTCCATCGCCACCCCTTCAATGCGGATGCTCACGTCGGCCTCAGGGATGTCCTGAAGGTGCTCGAGGATCAGCCCGTTGAGCGTCTTGGGCCCGTCCAGGGGAAGGTTGAGGTTGAGCGCACGGTTGATTTCGCGCACCGGCATCGCGCCGTCGGCCAGCGCAGAGCCGGCGGCGTCCCAGCCGAGCTTGCCCACCGCGCTTGGCAGCGAGGTGGTGAACTTGCCGATGATCTCCTCGATGATGTCCTCGAGCGTGACCAGGCCCATGATTTCGCCGTACTCGTCGACCACCAGCGCAAGGCGCTCGGCGTTTTCCTGGAAGAACTGCAGCTGCGCGAGGACTGCCGTGGAGCCGGGCACGAAGTAAGGTTCGTCCGCGAGCTCCTCGATCGCCTCGTTCGTGAGCTCGCCCGCGTGCAGGAGCCCCAGCACCTTACGCAGGTGCAGGACGCCGGCGAGGTCGCCTTCGCGGTTGCGGAACACCGGCAGGCGCATGTGGTACGCGGTGGCCAGCTGGTGCGCCACCTGATCAAGGCCTTCCTCGAGCGTGACCGACTCGATCTTGGCGCGCGGCAACATGATGTCCTGCACGGTGATGTTGTCCAGGTCGAACAGGTTCACCAGGATCGAGCGGTGCTTCTTGGGCATGAACTGGCCCGACTCGAGCACTAGGGTGCGGATCTCGTCGGTGGAGAGTTGCTGCAGTTCGTTGCCCTTCGAGGGGTCGATGCGCAGGATCTTCAGCAGTGCCGCCACGAACAGGTTGACGAACCAGACCACCGGCGAAAAGAGTCTCAGGAGCGGGCCGAGGATGTAGGCCAGCGGCAGCGCGACCCGCTCGGCATAGGCCGCGCCAATCACCTTCGGCGTGATCTCGGAAAACACCAGGATCAGGAATGTCACAGCGAGCGTGCCCAGGCCCAGCGCCAGTTCGCCGTTGCCAAACAGCCGGATGGTGATCACCGACACCAGCGTCGCCGCGCCCGCGTTGACGAGGTTGTTGCACAGGAGGATCACCCCGAGCAGGCGGTGGGTCTGCGCCAGCAGCGCGGACGCGCGCTTGGCCCCGCCGTGGCCTTGGCCCACGAGGTGTTTCAGGCGATAGCGATTGAGCGCCATCATGCTCGTCTCGGCGATCGAGAAGAAACCCGAGATGACGAGCAGCACGGCGAGCGCGGCGAACTGCAGGCGAAGCGGAATGGTTTCCACGCGGTTGGGCCGCTAGACGCGGAGCAGGACGACTTCGAGCACGAAGCGGCTGCCCACGTAGGCGAGCAGCAGCATCACGAAGCCCAGCAGCGTGAACCGCAGCGCCATGCGCCCGCGCCAGCCGTAGGCATAGCGCCCCACCAGCAATACCGCGAACGTGAGCCACGACAGCAGCGCGAACAGCGTCTTGTGGTCGAAGCGCAGCGCGCGCCCGAAGAGCGACTCGGAGAACACGAGGCCTGTGGCCAGCGTGAGCGTGAGCAGGACGAACGCGAGCCCGACCAGGCGAAACAACAGGCGCTCGAGCGTGAGCAGGGGTGGCAGTCCCGACAGCGGCCCGGCGAGCGGGCCCGAGTCTGCGCCATGCCCGGCAGGCAACGGGCTCGCCTTGTGCAGCGCGCGCTCGGCGAGCGCCATGAGCAGTGCGTGCAGCATCGCGAGGGTGAAAACGCTGTAGGCGGCCATGCCGAGGATGAGGTGCAGCTTGAGCTGGATCGAGGCCGGATGGGTGATGGCGATGCCGGGAAAGATTGCCGGAAGCGGCACGGCCAGCGCGGCCAGCGGCAGCACCAGCGGCTGCATTCCGTCGAGGTTGTGGAACAGGCTCTCGACCCAGTAGGTGGCCACCGCCATGAGGAACATCACCGAAAGTGCCTGGCCGAAGCCGAAGCGCGGCTGGTCCGGGGCAATGAGGTCGAGATGCAGGAGCCAGGCGTGCAGGGCGAGAGGTGCGAGCAGTGCGGCGCGCTCCCAGCCCGCCATGCCGCCCGTGGGAGGGGCGGCGGCGCGCCATCGGGTGCGCCAGAAATGCAGCGCCAGCCCGCCGTAGAGGGCGCTCACGGCGAGGTGAAGTACAATGACCGGCATCCATTCAGTCTACCAGAGCACGTGTTTTCGCCGCGGTGCCACCCGCGCGCGCAACCTCGCAGCCTCGCCCCAACGCCCATGCTCGATAACCTGACCACCCGCCTAGCGCGCATCGTAAAAACCATTCGCGGCGAAGCGCGGCTCACTGAGGCCAACGTGCAGGAAGCGCTGCGCGAAGTGCGCATGGCGCTGCTTGAGGCCGACGTCGCGCTGCCGGTGGTCAAGGAATTCGTCGCCTCGGTGAAGGAAAAGGCGATGGGCGAGGAAGTGATCGGCAGCCTGTCGCCGGGCCAGGCCCTCGTCGGCGTCGTGCATCGCGAGCTCACCCGGCTAATGGGCGAGGCGAACGTCCCGCTCGACTTCACCACCACCCCGCCAGCCGTCATCCTGATGGCGGGCCTGCAGGGCTCGGGCAAGACCACCACCACCGGCAAGCTCGCGAAGTTGCTGCGCGAAGCGAAGAAGAAGGTGCTGGTGGTGTCGTGCGACGTATACCGGCCGGCGGCCATCGACCAGCTCAAGGCCGTCGCGTCACAGGTCAACGCCGATTTCTTTCCCTCCAGCGCGACCGAAAAGCCGGTGGACATCGCGCGCGCGGCGGTCGAGTTCGCCAAAACGCACTACCACGACGTGCTCATCGTCGACACCGCAGGGCGCCTTGCGATCGACGCGGCGATGATGCAGGAAATCTCCGCGCTGCATGCTTTCCTGCGACCGATCGAGACCCTGTTCGTCGTCGACGCGATGCAGGGCCAGGACGCGGTCAACGTCGCCAAGGCGTTCAGCGAGGCGCTGCCCCTCACCGGCGTGATCCTCACCAAGCTCGATGGCGATGCGCGCGGCGGCGCGGCCCTGTCGGTGCGCCACGTGACCGGCAAGCCGATCAAGTTCGTCGGCATGGGCGAGAAGCTCGCCGCGCTCGAGCCGTTTCATCCCGAGCGCATGGCCAGTCGCATCCTCGGCATGGGCGACATCATTTCGCTGGTCGAGGAAGCGCGCAAGGGCGTCGACCAGGAAGCCGCGCAGGAACTGGCCGACAAGCTGCGCAAGGGCAAGGGGTTCGACCTCGAGGACTTCAAGGGCCAGATCACCCAGATGCGCAAGATGGGCGGCATCTCTTCGCTCATGGACAAGCT
>JBDTRN010000062.1:0-12721 GCA_039931715.1 Betaproteobacteria bacterium | reverse complement strand
ATGCCCACCCCGGTGCAGGGGCCGCGCGTGCAGAGCAACGACGTGACGGTGGACGATCGTGGGTTGATCTACCTGCTCGACCGGGTGCGCGGGCTCAATATCCTCGAGCGCACCTGAGCCGGCGGGGCGAGCCGCGGCCGATCGCGCCGCGGCGGACCGCTCCGACCCCGGAAATACTGCCAGTTTTCTGCCAACCCCCGCGCTGTTATTGGCTTGCAGGGCGAAATACTGCCAAGACTAGTTCGGCTTGGCGCCGGTCGCCTTGACGATCCTGGCCCACTTGGCCACGTCGGCACGCACGATGGCGGCGAATTCCTCGGGCGTGTCGGTCACCGGTTCGGCGCCCTGGTTGGAGAGCGCGTCGCGCACCTCCGGCGTGGCGACGATCTTGCGGATCTCGGCGTTGAGCCGCTCGACGATCGGCCTGGGCGTGCCCGCCGTGGCGAGGATGCCGTACCACGACACCGACTCGTAGCCCGGCAAACCGGACTCGGCCACGGTCGGGTATTCGGGCGCGGTCGGGCTGCGCTTTGCGCTGGTGATCGCTATGGCCTTCACCTTGCCCGACTTGATGAGGGGCGCCGAGCTGAACACCGGCACCACCGACATCTGCACGTCGTTGTTGCTGATGGCGGTCATCATCGGGCCGAAGCCGGTGTAGGGCACGTTGAGCATCTCGACCCCGGCCATGCTGGTGAAGAGGGCCGCCGACAATTGCAGCAGGCTGCCGGTGGAGGCGTAGGCGAGCTTGCCCGGCTGTGCCTTGGCCAGCGCGATCAGCTCCAGTACGTTTTTCGCCTGTACCGAAGGGTGCAGCAGGATCAGGTTGGGGAAGACCGCCACGCGCGTCACCGGCGCGAAATCCTTCACCGGGTCGTAGGAGGGCTTGTCGTACAGGCTGAAGTTGATCGCATGGGTACCGGTGGTGCCCATGACCAGCGTGTAGCCGTCGCCCGCCGCGCGTGCCGCGACCTCGGCGCCGATGGAGCCGTTGGCGCCGCCGCGGTTCTCGATGTAGACCTGCTTGCCCAGGCTGTCGCTCAGTTTGGAGGCGACCAGGCGGGCGGCGAGGTCGGTTGCGCCGCCGGGGGCGAAGGGCACCACCATGCGCACTGGCTTGGACGGCCAGGCTTCCTGCGCGCACACGATCGAGGGCGTGGCAATGAGGGATGCGAGGAGGCATGGGAGGAAAAGCGCGGACAGTTTTGGGAAGGCGATATTTTTCATGGCAGCCGGGAAGGAAATAGGGGCATGGGCATTACAAGCGAAATGCCGCACGGCGTAAAGTTGCCGCGGCCTGCGTTTCGCTGCACGCCCATTGCGGTGCGCGCCATACACCGGGGACCGGCCCCGGAGGGCGGGACGCTTGCCGCGTCAGTCCGGCTTGGAGGGAACGCCAGCGGCGGCCGGTTGCGCGGGAAGTCGCGCGTGAGAGCCGTGCTGCTTTGCGTAGACCCAGGTGTATTCGGCGCCAAGCAGGAAGACCTGCGCTGAATAGTAGACCCAAGCCAGCAGCACGACGAGTGAGCCGGCCGCGCCGAAACCCGAGGCGATGCTGCTCTTGCCCAGGTACAGCCCGATGAGCACCTTGCCCACCGTAAACAGCAGCGCGGTCACGCCTGCGCCCATCCACACGTCGTGCCACGAGATCCTCGCGCGCGGCATGATTTTGTAGATCATCGCGAAGAGCACGGTAAAGATGGCGAAAGAAACCGCGAAATTGACCGCCTGCAGCAGGCCTTCCCACTGACCGAACCAGCCGCCCCAGAACTTGCCCAGTGCAGCAAGCGCTGCGCTCACGACGAGCGAAACCATGAGGAGGAATCCGAGGCCGAGCACGAGGCCGAAGGACAGCAACCGTGTACGCACCAGGTACCAGAGCCCAGACTCGCTCTTGGGCGCGGGCGTGCGCCAAATGCGATCGAGCGCGCTCTGCAGCTCGCCAAACACCGCCGTGGCGCCGAGGAGCAGGACCGCTGTGCTCACGATCGCCGCCCAGGTGTCCTTGCCGGCGGAGTGGGCGGACTTGAGCATGCCTTCGATGACGAGCGCGCCTTGGTCTCCCATGACGCCCCGCAGCTGGCCGAGGATTTCGCCGCGCGCGGCCTCTTCGCCGAAAATCATGCCCGCCACCGCAATTACGATGATGAGCAGCGGCGCGATGGAAAACAGGGTGTAGTAGGACAGCGCCGCGCCCATGCTGGGGGCGTAGTCGTCCGACCAGGACGAGAATGCGGCCTTGATAAGGCCCCATTGGTTGGCGAAAAAGCCTCGCTTCGGGGCAAGCATGGGCGGTACGGTTGCCTTGTCACGGGTGGGGTGGGCAATGAGGGGTTGGATGCGCGGATCGATTTTTCCGGCCTCTTTGCGGGCAGCCAGCATCCCGAGCAGGGGCAGCAGGAGCCGGCCCCACTTGAGGGCGGTGTCGAATTTATCGGCCCGGTCGCGTGGCCGACCTGCCTTCAGCGCAGGCTGTTGCCTGTGCCGCAAGTAGACGATCAGGCCTGCCGCGACTGCCGTCGCCAAGGCACCGCCGATCACATAGGGCGACTTGGCGAGATTGAGTGCTTCGTGCTTGACGCCTTGGGCATGCAGTTCGATGTCTGCTCGGCCGGCGCTGATGCGCCGTTCGGCCGATTGGAGTTCGCCCTTTGCCATGGCACGCGCCGGGTCTTGCAGTCAGGCCGGGATGCGGAGTACCTGTCCCGGGTAAATCAGGTCGGCGCTTTTGAGCATCGGCTTGTTGGCTTCGAAGATCTTGTTGTACTTGTTGGCGTCGCCGTATTCCTGCTTGGCGATCTTCGAGAGGGTGTCGCCCTTCTCGACGGTGTGGAATTTGGCGTCCGCGCCCGAATCCGAGGTCACCGTCATCTTGTCGTCCACCTTGGCGACGTTCAGCACGTTGCCTGCGGCCACCACCACTTTTTCGCGGGTTTCCTTGTCGGCGGCGGTGCCGGAGATGGTCGCGGTGAAGGTGGCGCTGTCGTACTTGACCTCGAGGCCCGTCACGTTAAGCCCGAGGGATTCGATGTATTTTTTGATCGTCGCCCCGTTGGCCACGTCCTGGGTTTGCTGGTCGGCGGCTGGCGCAGCCGATGATCCGGCCGAGGCGCCACGTGGAGCGAAAAGCTTTTCCCCCACATCCTTCATGAAACTGATCAGGCTCATTGCAATCTCCTCGTGGTGTTGCGATTTGGCACTGCCTTCCGCCGGGGGTGCCGGTTCCAGCCAACTGCCAAGGCATTGTCGTGAGTCAGGAGTGGTTGTTCTGTGCGCTTGTGCACGAACGGCTCGAATCCAGAGGGCGCGCGAGGGCTCGCGCTTCGCGGCAGGCTTGCGGGCAGGATCAATGCGCTCGCGGGCTGGGATGCCGCATGCGCGGCGATTGCCGCCGGTAATGATCCCAGCACACGCTCATGAGGCCGTGGCCGAGGTCCGGCCGGTCGCGCAGGTGGTTGGTGATGTCGATGGTGGTGCGCCCGCGGGCAAAGGCACGGCGCGCGAGATGGTCCAGCGGGAGGGCGGCGAGGATGGCGGCGACCTCGCTCTCGGCCTGCGCATCGCGCCCGCTCAACGAAAATGCGACCATGGGATTGTTGATCGATGTGCTCATGGCGAACCGTGGTCAGTGAGCGGACATTCCCGCTGCCGGGGCACCCTGTCGGGGCAGGTTCTGCTCATGATTGCGTTCCATCCTTTGTTTGGCGAAGCAAGGCAATGGCCCGAGCGTAGCGGGGTGCCCGAGGCCGCGATGTAGGCACGCCGCACCAGTGCGTGTAGGACTATGCCCGACCGACATATGCGGCGAGAGGGCGTGCAAAACCGGGAAATGCCAGTGTTACCCTGTGGGCTCGGAGTTTGCAGATGGGACGAAAGCGAGATACCAAAGTGCCCGATATTGACCCCTCGCTCTATAAGCTCATGGCCGATCGCGTGCAGGACTACGCGATTTTCCTGCTCGATACGGAGGGTCGCGTTCTGACGTGGAACGCAGGCGCCGAGCGCGTAAAGAGGTATGCGCCCGCGGAGATCATTGGCAAGCACTTCTCGGTCTTCTACACCGCGGACGACATCGCCAGGCGTTGGCCCACATACGAACTCGAGCGCGCGCTGATGGAAGGCCGCTTCGAGGACGAGGGCTGGCGCGTGCGCAAGGACGGTACCCGGTTCTGGGCGAACGTCATCATCACGGCGTTGCGTGACGATGCGGGAACATTGCGCGCTTTTTCGAAGATCACTCGCGACCTGACCGAACGCAAGAACCAGGACGAATTCCTGCGCCGGAGTGAAGAGCGGTTCCGGTTGCTCGTCGACGGGGTTTCCGACTACGCAATCTATATGCTTGACCCTGAAGGCCGGGTCGCGAGCTGGAATTCGGGCGCGCGGCGCATCAAAGGCTACAAGGACGACGAGATCCTCGGAAAGCATTTCTCGAGGTTTTACAAACCCACGGACATCGCGGCAGGCAAGCCCTGGATGGAGCTCGCGCAGGCGCGCGATGCCGGGCGCGCGGAGGACGAAGGCTGGCGCGTGCGCAAAGACGGCTCGGTGTTCTGGGCCAGGGTGGTGGTGACCGCCCTTTACGACGAAAGCGGTAAATTGCACGGGTACGCGAAAGTCACCCAGGACATGACCAAAGCGCGGCACTCTGCGGCGCTGGAGGCGACGACCAGGAGCGTCACCGATTTCATCGCGATCCTCGCGCACGAATTGCGCAATCCGCTTGCGCCGATCCGCAATGCAGTCGCGGTCCTTAAACTGGCAAAGCCGGACGCTCCCGGTCGCGACACTATGCTTCAGGCCATCGATCGGCAAAGCGCGCAATTGGCGCGGATCGTCGACGACATTCTCGATATCAGCAGGGTCACGCGCGGAGCCCTGGAAATTAAGCGAGCCTACCTGCCGGTCTCCGATTTCGTTGCGCGCGCAGTTGAGGCAGCGGGGCCGGAAATCCATCGGCGCAATCACGTACTGGATGTCGACCTTCCCGCCGAGCCGGTGGCGGTCGACGGGGACGAAGTGCGCCTCACCCAGGCGTTGACCAACCTGTTGATCAATGCTGCGCGCTATTCCGAGGACCGCGCGCGGATCGTCATCAAGGCATCAGTCCAGGCCAGTGACCGCAGCGAGTCGGTCGTAATTTCGGTGAAGGACACGGGCAGGGGAATCGATCCTGCGCTGATGGGCACGGTATTCGGCATGTTCGTCCAGGGGAAGGACGCGATGAATCGCGAGGGTGGCGGACTGGGGGTGGGGCTCGCGTTGGCGAAGTCCATCGTGGAGCTTCACCAGGGCACGCTTGAAGGAAACAGCGAAGGCGTTGGGAAAGGCAGCGAATTCATCATCCGGCTGCCCGTGACGAAGACAAAACCGGGCCTGCTTCAGGTGGTGCCTCGCGCTGACGCACAGGCCGCGCAGCCGATGCGCATTCTGGTGGTCGATGACAACGTCGACGCCGCCATCGCGCTTTCAGACCTGTTGCGAACGAAATTCGGGCACCAGGTGAAGACGGTTCACAGCGGCGTGGATGCACTCGTTGAATACGATTCCTATTGCCCCGAAGTCGTGCTGCTCGACTTGGGCATGCCAGGCATGAACGGACTGGAAGTGGCGAGGCGCATGCGTAACCGAGGTCGCTCCCCCGAGCCGACCATCGTGGCGGTGACGGGCTGGGGGACGGCTGAGGACATGACCAAGTCTCGCGACGCCGGTTTCGACTCCCATCTCGTCAAGCCCGTCGAAGAGGGGCGCCTCGCGGAGATCTTCCGCCTCACCCGCAGCGCCTAGGGCCGACGGGCGCACGGCGGCTTTGCATCATGAGCTTCAGGATAGGCATCGACCTCGGCGGTACCAAGACGGAGATAGCAGCCATGGACGCCGGCGGCAGGATCGTGCACCGGCTGCGCGTGCCGACCCCGGCGGGGGACTACCTCGCCACGCTCGGAATTCTTGCCGAACTCGTCCATGGCATGGAGCTTGAACTTGGCGAGCCCGGGACCTCCACTGTGGGGGTGGGAACGCCGGGCTCGATCTCGCCGACCAGCGGGTTGCTGCGCAATGCCAATTCGGTCTGCCTCAACGGCCATCCCTTTGGGGAGGATTTCGAGAAAGTCCTCGGCCGGCCCGTGCGAATCGAAAACGACGCGAGCTGTTTCGCGCTTTCCGAAGCCTCCGATGGCGGCGGGCAGGGCGCGCGCGTGGTGTTCGGCGTGATCCTCGGCACGGGCGTGGGCGGGGGGCTGGTGATCGACGGCCAGCTCCTGCGTGGAGCGAACGCAATCGGCTGCGAGTGGGGCCACAATTCGCTGCCCTGGCCCCTGCCGGGCGAGTATCCGGGCCGGGCGTGCTTTTGCGGCCGCAGCGGATGCATCGAGACCTTCCTTTCGGGACCGGGCCTGGCGGCCGACCATGCCGCAGCTGGCACCGCAGCGCCCAGCGCGGAGGACATCGTCGCCCTCGCGCTCGATGGCGATGCGCAAGCCGAAGCGACGCTCGCGCGCTACGAGCTGCGCCTGGCCCGTGCGCTCGCCTCGGTCATCAACATCGTCGATCCCGACGTCATCGTGTTGGGCGGCGGACTGTCGAACGTTGACCGTTGGTACCAGTCGGTGCCTCGATTGTGGGGAGCGTTCGTGTTTTCCGATGCCGTTCGCACACGCCTTGTCAGGAACGCGCATGGAGACTCGAGCGGGGTGCGCGGCGCGGCGTGGTTGTGGGCCCCCGGCGAAGCCCGGGCATGACAAGTTCTTACCCGTCTGCGCCGCGCCGCGGGAAGGGACTGGCGGATAGCCCTTATAATCAGGGCATTCCGCCCCGAAAATAAGACTCTAAGACCCTAAGACCGATGGCAGAAATCAACTACAAGGCAGTCGTGGCGAAGGATCTCGAGGACCTCATCCCGGTCTTCATGAAGAACCGCACCAAGGAAGTCGACGCGCTGCGCGCGGCGCTGGGTGCCGGGGACATGGAGCAGCTCAAGCAGCTCGGCCATCGCATGAAGGGCGTGGGAAATTCGTACGGATTCGGGCCCGTTTCGGACTTCGGCAAGCAGATCGAGGATGGCGCCAGGACTTCCGACACCGCCGGCATCGATGCGTGCATCGGCACCTATGCCGACTACCTCAGCCGGGTCGAGATCACCTACGAGTAGGCGCGCGTGAGGATATTTTCATGAGCGAGCTCCCGCCGTACCGTGTGCTCGTCGTCGACGACGACCCCGACATGGGTGCGTTCCTCGCGGTGCTGCTCCGCAAGGAGGGCATGAAAGCCGAGATAGTGGAGGACGGCGATTCGGCCCTTATGCGCGTCATGACCGACCCGCCCGACCTGATGCTGCTGGACGTCATGATGCCGGGCCTGAGCGGCTTCGAGATCTGCGAGCGGATCAAGGCAGAAGAGGCCACGGCGCTCATCCCGATTGTGCTGATCACCGGCCTTGACGACACCGAGAGCCGCGTTCGCGGCATCGAGGCCGGCGCCGACGATTTCCTGTCCAAGCCGGTCAAGCGCGAGGAACTCGTGGCGCGCGTAAAAACCCTGCGTCGCCTGCACGATACGCGCAAGGAGCTCGAGAGCCGGCGCCTCGCCGCCGAGGTCGAGCGCAAGGAGGCGATCCGCAAGACCTTCTCGCGCTACGTGTCGCCGCGCCTGGCCGAGCGCATCATCGGCGATGGCGCGCAGGGGGCGCGGGGCGAGCAGATGTTCGGCAAGGCGCAGCGCTCCCATGTTGTCGCTCTGTTCGCGGACCTGCGCGGCTTTACCCGCCTCACCGACCGCACCGAGGTGGGGCGCGTGGTGGAAATGCTCAACGAATATTTCACCATCCTGTCGCAAGCCGCCTACAACCACGAGGCGACCATCTTCAACATGGCCGGTGACGCTCTGCTGGTCGGGTTCAACGTCCCGTTCCCGCAGGACGAACCGGCGGTGCGCGCTTACCATTGCGCGCAGGAAATGCTGACCCGCTTTGCGCCGGTGGCCGCCCAGTGGGAAAAGGAGCTCGGCTTGGACACCGGCGTGGGCATCGGCATCTGCATGGGCGAGGCGGTTATCGGCAACGTCGGCTCGCCGCACTACATGAGCTATACGATCATCGGCAACCCGGTCAACAGCGCAGCGCGCCTCATGCAGCTCGCCAAACCCTACGAGGTGCTGATTTGCGACCAGGTCCACGCGGCGTTGGGAGATGTGATCCCCGCGGCGCAGGTCGAATCGCGCGGCGACGTGACCCTGCGTGGTCGCGCCGACCCGATCAAGGTATTCAACGTGAGAATCCCGCTTCCGGTCGAGGCGGTCGGCGCCTGAAATGAATGCCCTGATCATCGATGACGACGAGGACCTGCGCAACCTCCTGTCGCATTACCTCAAGCAACAGTGGCCGCAGGCGATGGTCGAGGAGTTCGACCCGCTCGAGCGCGACATGCCCGGCGAGGACTTCGACCTCGCGCAGTACGACGTCATCATCCTCGACTACATGCTTGGGCGCGGCGACGGCCTGGAATGGCTGCGCGAGTTCAAGGCGCGCCGCGACTGCCCGCCGATCGTGTTCCTGACCGGCGCCGGCAACGAGGTGATCGCCGTGCGTGCGATGAAGTTCGGCGCCGACGATTACCTGCGCAAGCAGGAGCTCACCCGCGAGCGCTTCCTCAATTCGATCCGCGACTGCACCCAGCAGAAGATCGAGCGCACCGTCAGTCCCGAAGTCGCGTCAAGGCTCGAAGGCCAGACGCTGGGGGCGAGAATCACCGTCCCCGGGATCAGAATCCTGCACATGATCGGCGAGGGCGGGATGTCGCGCGTGTACCTTGCCTCGCGCGAGAAGGACGACGAGCCGCTGGTGGTGAAGATCCTGCGATCGGAGGTCACCGAGGACAAGAACTCGCTTGAGCGCTTCCTCGAGGAATACGCCCTCATCGAGCGCATCCGCAGCCCGCATGTGGCGCGCATCCACGGCCACGGGGTGTCGGACGGCCACGCCTACCTGGTGATGGAGTTCTTCGACGGCGGCGACCTGAGCCAGCGCCTGGACGGCCTGCCCATGGAGGCCGAGGCCGCGCTGAAGATCTTCCGCGAACTGATGTTCGCGCTGGGTGACATCCATGAGACCGGCGTGTTGCACCGCGACCTCAAGCCGCAGAACCTGATGTTCAGGAACGACGGCAGCCTGGCGATCGTCGATTTCGGCATCGCCAAGCACATCGATGCGGTGGACCGCACCAGCCACGGCGAAATTCTCGGCACGCCGCGCTACATGAGCCCCGAACAGGTGCAGGGCCGGGCGTTGGATTTACGCACCGACATCTACAGCGCCGGCGTGCTGCTCTACCAGATGCTGAGCGGCAGGCATTTGTTCACGGGCGACACGGCGCTGGAAGTGGCGCTGCACCACCTGAATACCCCGCCGCCTGCGCTGCCCGTGGCACTGGAGCGCTACCAGCGGCTGCTGGACAAGCTGGTGGAGAAGGACCGCGATGCGCGCTTCAGGAACGCCGACGAAGTCCTGGGGTTCCTGTCGCGCAAGTTCTACCAGGACGAAGCCGACTAGTTCAGGCCCCGCGCGGTCGGCCGTATCAGGGCAGGCCGGCCCAGATCCTGCGCAGTTCATCGGGCAGGTCCTTGGGCGAGAAGGGCTTGGAGACGATCCCCGCCGCCCCCAGCGCGACCAGTTCCGCATGGTCCTTCTGCGTCGCCTTGGCGGTGATGAACACCACCGGGTAGGACGCGGTTTCGGGATCTTCGCGCATCTTTTTGAGCAAGGTCGGCCCGTCCATGCCGGGCATCATCCAGTCGAGCATCACGAGGTCGGGCACGAACGCCTTCATCCCCTCGATGGCCTTGAGGGGGTCGCTCTCGATCCTGACCGTCATCTTGCCGATGCGCTCGAGCGATATGCGCACGATGCGCTGGATGTCCTCGTCGTCCTCGGCGTAGAAGACCTTATTCAGGGGGCGGGCGGGCATAGGGGTTCCTTTGTTGCCACTTATGCAGGCTGCGCATGCACCGGCAGTTCGAACCAGAACACGGTTCCGCCGCCTTCGCGTTCGCGGAACCCGATGGTGCCGCCCATGAGCTCGACCAGGCGCTTGCAGATCGCCAGGCCCAGGCCCGTGCCGCCCTTGGCGCGCGTGTCGGCCGAATCGGCCTGGGCGAAGCGGCCGAAAATGCGGCCACGGAAATTCTCGGGGATGCCGTTGCCGCGGTCGGCGACGCATACGAGGACCTTGCCGTCATCGACCTGCATTTCGATGTCGACGCTGCCGCCCTTGGGCGAGAACTTGGCGGCGTTCGAGATCAGGTTGGTCATGACCTGCAACAGGCGCTTGCGATCGGCGTTGACCACCACGTCCTTCACGCCGTGGATGGCGAGCTTGACCTCGTAGCGGTCGGCAAAGCCCTGGTTCAGCTTGATCGACTCCGTCACCAGTTCTTCCATTGCCATGGGCTCGGAGAACAGGGTGAGCTTGCCCGACTCGATCTTCTCGATGTCGAGGATGTCGTTGATGAGGTCGAGCAGGCGCTGGCCGTTGCGCTCGGCCACCTGGGTAAGCTCGGCCTGGTCCTCGTTCTGCTCGCCCAAGACCCCCGAGTTGACCAACTGCAGCGACCCGATGATGGAGGTCAGCGGCGTGCGCAGCTCGTGCGACAGCGTGGAGGTGAACTCCTGCTTGACCCGGTCGGCCTCGAGCTCCTGGGTGATGTCGCGGCCCTGCGCGATGATCGAGATGATGGTGCCGTCGGGGTTGACCAGCGGCGTGATCGTCCACTCGCACACCACTTCTATCCCGTCGCGGCGCGGGCTGGAGATCCTCAGGCCCGCCACCGGCTCGCGCGCCTCGATCAGCGCGCGCCAGCGCACATCGAACTCGGCCTTGAACTCGGGCTGCATCAGGATTTTCACCGACGCCCCGGTTTCGACCAGCTCGCCGGCTGGATAGCCGAACAGGTTCTCCGCCTGGCGATTGACTTCGTGAATGCGCCCTTCGGCGTCGAGTTCGAGCACCGCGATGGGCGCGCGCTCGGCGAACAACGCGAGCTTGCGCCCGGAGGCCTCGACCTGGCGGCGCACTTCCTCGAGTTCGATCAGCTGGCGCTCGAGGCGCTGGTTCAACTCGGTGTAATCCTCGGTCAGCCGCCCGTAGGACACACGCAGGCGATAGCCCGACACGAATACCTGGTTCAGGCGGTAGGCTACCGAAACGTTGATCGCGAAGAAGATCGGGATCATGAACGACAGCTCGGTGAACAGGCGCGAGCCGAAGGTGATCAGCACCACCTCGAAAGGGAACATTACGCCGGCGGCGAACAGCGCGTAGACCCACCACACGGCCGAAAAGAGCGGCAGCCCGCCTGCCGACATGCCGGCCAGCACGAAGGCGAGGAATACCTGCTGCTCGTCGGTGTGGCCAGGAAAGAACACCGCGCCCGCAAAGCCCCACGTCACCCCGGCGGCGAACGCGCCGATGGCGAAGCGCCGCAGCCAGATCTCAGGGGCCGTGTCACGGTTGAGCGCGTGGCGATAGAGCATGACCAGCCCGTAGCGGGACACGCTCACCACGACCATGAGCATGGTCCAGAAGAGCACCAGCTCGCCGATCTTCGCCGACGAATACAGCTCGAAGGCAAGGATGCTGCCGATGATCAGCGTGACGAAGATGCCCAGCGGCGCCTGCCGATAGAGCAGGTCGACCTGGTCGGCGAGCACACGCGTGCGGTCGAAGCGGTCGCGCGCCGCGCCCGGCGCTGTCGTTATTGTGGTTGTGGCGGACATGCTTGGCGGATTATAGGGGGAAAGCGCGGCCGGACGCGGCGATTCCATGCGCTGCACCGGACAACCGGATCACAACCGGACCCGTGGGAATCGATGCTGACTTCGGCACGAAGGCGGCGCTAACGCGCGCCGCGGCTCGACGGCCGCCCTAAAACGCGCGGTCGTTGCGGATGATGCCGACGGCGATGCCTTCGATGGCGAGTTCTTCGGTACGCAGGTCGACTTCGATGGGATCGAAATCGGGGTTCTCGGCCACCAGCTGGACCATGTGGCCGCGACGGCGCAGGCGCTTGACGGTGACCTCGTCGGCCAAACGCGCCACCACCACCTGGCCGGTGCGCGCCTCAGCCGTCTTGTGGACTGCGAGCAGGTCGCCGTCGAGGATGCCGATGTCGCGCATCGACAGGCCCTTGACCTTGAGCAGGTAATCGGCGCGCGGGGTGAACATGTTGGGGTCGACCTGGTAGCGTCCCTGCACGTGCTCTTCGGCGAGGATGGGCGAGCCGGCGGCGACGCGGCCTATTACGGGCAGCTCCATGAGGCGCCCGGGGCGGTGGCCGGATTTGGTTTCGTTGATGCGGATGCCGCGCGAGGCCCCGGAGAGGATGTCGATGGCGCCTTTTTTCTCCAGCGCGCGCAGGTGTTGCTCGGCGGCGTTGACGGAGCGAAAGCCCATGCGCTCTGCGATCTCGGCGCGCGTGGGCGGGAAGCCGGACACTTCGGTCAGCTCGCGGATGAGCTGCAGGATCTCGGACTGGCGATCGGTGAGCGCTTCCATTTTGCTTCCTTGGGGATACTGTGGGCCTGACCAGTGGAATTATATCCAGTAGTGCCGAAAACGCAAGCGTTTCGCGGGGTTACGCGCGGCTTGCAGCACCCTGAGGGGTACAATCCGGTCCCAGGAGAACGCTTTTGATCATCCAGTCGCTGCTCGACACCGACCTGTACAAGTTC
>JBDTRN010000061.1:0-12803 GCA_039931715.1 Betaproteobacteria bacterium | reverse complement strand
AGTTCATCCAGGGCATGCGCGTGACCGACGCGGCCACCATGGACGTGGTCGAGATGGTGCTGGGCGGCGCGGTCAACAAGGACATCGTCACGCTGATCAACAAGGCCGGCGGCAAGGCCGTCGGCCTCACCGGGCAGGATGGCGCCTTCATCCGCGCGCGCAAGCTCCTCATGGCCTCGCCCGACAAGCCCGCCGAGTTCGTCGACATCGGCCAGGTCGGCGAGATCGAATCGATCGAGCCGTCGGTGATCACCACGCTCGAGGCCGGGGGCTTCATCCCGGTGGTGGCCCCGATCGGGGTGGGCGATGACGGCGAGAGCTACAACATCAACGCCGACGTCGTGGCCGGCAAGCTGGCCGAGGTGCTGCGTGCCGAGAAGCTTGTGCTGCTCACCAACACCCCGGGCGTGCTCGACGAGAACGGCAAGCTGCTCACCGGCGTCACGCCGCGCCAGATCGACGCGATGCTCGAGAGCGGCGCGCTCTCCGGCGGCATGCTGCCCAAGATCTCCTCGGCGCTGGAGGCTGCGCGCAGCGGTGTGAAGACGGTCCACATCATCGACGGGCGCGTGCCGCATGCGCTGCTGCTCGAGGTTCTCACCGACCAGGGCGTCGGCACGCTGATTCGCGCCAAGTAATGCGCATTGCCAGCGTGCCCGCGTCGCGGCGGGTGTGGATCTTCGACCTCGACAACACGCTGCACGACGCGCGGCCGCACATCTTCCCGTCGATGCATGTGCAGATCAACGCCTACATCCAGCGCAAGTTCAGCGTCGACGAGGCCGGCGCGAACGAGATCCGCGCCGGGTTCTGGGCCAAATACGGCACCACGCTTTCGGGCCTCATGCGCCATCACGGCACCGACCCGCGCGAGTTCCTCAACGAGACACACAGGTTCCCGGAACTGCGCGAGATGCTGGTCCACGAGAACGCGCTGCGCCACGCGCTCACGCGGCTGGGCGGCAGGAAGCTCGTGTTTTCCAATGCGCCGCGGCATTACGTGGAACAGGTGCTCGGCGCGATGGGTGTGCGCCGCCATTTCGATGCGGTGTACACGATCGAAAGCACGCGCTACCGGCCCAAGCCCTCGTCGGCCGGGTTCCATGTGCTCATGCGTGCGCACAAGCTCGACCCGCACCGGTGCGTGTTCGTCGACGACATGCTGGAGAACCTGCAGGCCGCCAAGCGTCTCGGGATCGGCACCGTCTGGGTGGCGGGGGGCCTGACCAAACCCCGTTACGTCGACCTTCGCATCGCATCGGTGCTCGACCTGCCGCGCCATGTTTTGCGCAGCGCGCACTGACAAAAGCCCCGTGGCGCGATCTAGCGATACAATCTGCGCGTTCATGACCCCCCTCCCCGTGTAAATGCCGCGCGAAAAAAGCGAACGCAAGAAAGGCGAACGGCGACTGGAGATCCTCAAGGCCCTCGCGGGCATCCTCGAGTCGCCGCGCTGGGAGAAGATCACCACCGCCGCGCTCGCAGAGCGGCTCGATGTTTCCGAAGCCGCGCTGTATCGTCATTTCGCCTCGAAGGCGCAGATGTACGAGGGCCTGATCGAGTTCATCGAGACTTCGATCTTCACACTGGCCAACCGCATCGCCGAGGAGGAGCCCGACGTGGGCCGCCAGGCGCCGCGCCTGGTCGAGACGCTGCTCGCGTTCGGCGAGACCAACCCGGGCATGGTGCGCGTGCTGATCGGCGAGGCGCTCGTGGGCGAACACGAAAGGCTGCAGGCGCGCATGAACCAGTTTTTCGACCGTTTCGAGGCCACGCTCAAGCAGTCGCTCAAGCTCGCGGCGGCGCAGGATGCGGGCAATGCAAGCGGCGACCCTGCGGCGCACGCTGCCGCGCTCACGCGCTACGCAATCGGCTGCCTGCATACCTTTGCGCGCAGCGGATTTGCCCGGAAACCCTCCGAGGCCCTCGCCGGGCACTGGCGCTACATCGGCTGATCCTGGCGGGGTGCTTTCCAAAACAGGAAAGACAACTGGCGGGAGAGCTGCCTGCCTGCTAAGTCTTTGGAAATGAATCTTCAGGATTGTGCCCGCACACCGGGCACCCGGGGTCCTTCGGCACGCGCACCGTGCGCCACTGCGACTCGAGGGCATCCAGCATCAGCAGCCTCGCCGCGAGCGTGGTACCGATGGCGCACACGAGTTTGATCGCCTCGGCCGCCTGCAGCGTGCCTATCGTGCCGGTCAGCGGCGAAAACACCCCCATCACCGAGCAGGCCACATCCTCGGCCTCGGCGCTTTCGGGAAACAGGCACGCATAGCACGGCGAGCCTTTGCGCCGCAGATCGAATACCGCCACCTGCCCGTCGAAGCGGATCGCGGCGCCCGACACCAGCGCCCGGCGGTGGCGCACGCAGGCGCGGTTGAGCGCGTGGCGGGTGGCGAAGTTGTCGGTGCAATCGAGCACCACATCGGCGGCCTCGACGCGTTGCGCGAGGGCCTCGCCCTCGAGCCTTTGCGCCACGGCAACCACGTCGACTTCCGGGTTCACCGCCCGCAGGACTTCGCGCGCGGCGAGCGCCTTACCTTGGCCGACGGTGCTGTCGCGATACAGGATCTGGCGCTGCAGGTTAGTGGCATCGACCGTGTCGCCATCGGCAAGCGTGATCGTGCCGATGCCGCTGGCGGCGAGGTAGAGGGCGGCGGGGCAGCCAAGGCCGCCCGCACCGACGATCAACGCATGACTGGAGGTGAGGCGCTTCTGCGCCTCGATGCCGAACTCTTCGAGCAGGAGGTGCCGGCTGTAGCGCAGCAGCTGCGCGTCCTGCACCGCCCGAGTCCCGCCTGTGACTTCGCTTCGCCTTCGCGGGGCCGGTCAGCCGCCCGGCGGCTTGGCGTCGGCGACGGTCTTGGGCGGGGAGCCCTTGACCGGCTCACCCTTAAGGTGGGCGATCGCCTGCATGAGCTGGAAGTCGTCCTTCGAGCCGAGCTCGATCGGCTTCCTGGAGGGGTCGTCCGGCGTTTGCGGGCGCTTGGCTGCGGCGGCTGCGCGTGCCGCGGCCTCGGCGGCCTCCTTCTCGGCGGCCTCCTTGTCTTTCGGGTTGAGCAGGTGGCGCGTGAGGTCGGCCTCGCGCAGTCGTGTTTGCGTATTCGCCCCCGGCTCCTCCACGATGATGTCCGGCGTGATGCCCTTGGCCTGGATCGAGCGCCCGCTCGGCGTGTAGTAGCGCGCGGTAGTGAGCTTGATCGCGGTGCTGTTGCCCAGCGGCATGATGGTCTGCACCGAGCCCTTGCCGAAGCTCTGCGTGCCCATCACCGTGGCGCGCTTGTAATCCTGCAGCGCGCCGGCGACGATTTCCGAGGCCGAGGCCGATCCGCCGTTCACCAGCACCACCATCGGCACGTTCTTGACCGCCGGCGGCAGGTTGCGCAGGAAGTCGTCGCGTCCGCCTCCGCGCAGGTAGTCGTCGGGCGAGGCGAAGTACTTGCGCTTGGCATCCTCGGTCCGGCCGTCGGTCGACACCACGAGGCTCTTCTGCGGCAGGAATGTGGCGGAGATGGCGACCGCGCCGTACAGCAGGCCGCCCGGGTCGTTGCGAAGGTCGAGCACCAGGCCCTTGAGCGGGGCGCCCTGCTTGTACATGCCGTCGAGCGCCTTCACGAGGCTTTCGGCGGTGGACTCCTGGAACTGCGACACTCGTACGTAGCCGTAGCCGGGCTCCAGCACCTTGGACTTCACGCTTTGCACGCGGATGACCGCGCGCGTAAGCGTGATCACGATGAGCTGCGGGTCGCCCTTGCGCGAGATCGTGAGGGTGATGTTGGTGTTCGGGCGGCCGCGCATCTTCTTGACCGCGTCGTTCAACGACATGCCTTTGACCGGCGTCTCGTCGAGCTTGATGATGAGGTCGTTGGGTTTCACGCCGGCGCGGTAGGCGGGCGTGTCCTCGATAGGCGACACGACCTTGACGAAGCCGTCTTCCATGCCGACTTCGATGCCCAGGCCGCCGAACTGGCCCTGGGTGCCGACCTGCAGCTCCTTGAAGGCGTCGGCGTCGAGATAAGCCGAGTGTGGGTCAAGGCCGGTCAGCATGCCGTTGATCGCTTCGCTGATGAGCTTCTTGTCCTCGACCGGTTCGACGTAGTTGGCCTTGATCGCGCCGAACACTTCGGTGAAGGCGCGCAGCTCTTCGATCGGCAGCGGAGATCGGTCGCGCTGGGCGATCGCCTGGAAGTTGAGGCTGACCAGCACGCCGGCGATAACGCCGCCGAGGACCAGGCCTATTTGTCTGATTCTGCTGCCTCTGCCACGACCGCTCATGTATCTCGCTCCTGGGTACGGCCCTAGCGGAGGTTCGACCAGCGCAATGGGTCGAAAGCCTTACCGAGATGCCGCAATTCAAAGTATAAGCCCGTTTCGGCGCTGCCACCGGTGCTGCCGACAGTGGCAATCGCCTCACCGGCGGACACCGGTTCGCCGGGTTGCTTCAAAAGCGCTTCGTTGTTTGCGTAGACCGAAAGATAGGTCTCCCCATGGTCCACGATCAGAAGATTGCCGAACCCGCGCATCCAGTCCGCATAGACCACCCGTCCGGCAGCTACTGCGCGCACCTGCTGGCCTTCCGGAGAGCGGATGAATACACCCTTCGAGCTACCACCGCCTTCGCTACGTGGACTGCCGAACCGGGTGCTTAGTTCCCCACGCACCGGCAGGCGCAGCTTGCCGCGCAACGCGGAGAACGGGCCGGCGATGGCGTCGGGCAGGGGGACGGTCGCCTTCTCGACCGGCGGTGCCTCGCGGCGTGTGAAGCCCGCGCCCGGCTTGGCCGTCAGCACCTTGCCGATCTCCTCCACCAGCCGGCCGAGGCGCGACTCGTCGGCGAGCAGGCCCTTGATCTCCCTGCGGCTTGCACGGATATCGAGCGAGAACCGGTCGAGCACGCGTTTGCGCTCGCGCGACTCGGCCACGATCTTCTGCCGCCCTGTGCGCTTGGCCGCTTCGATGGCAGCGAGCCGCGTGGTTTTTTCCGCGGCCGAGCGCGAAACCTTGTCCAGCTCGGCCGCGTCGGCGCGGTAGCGCGCCAGCACCCGCGCCGTCGCCCCGGCGATCTCGCCCAGGTAATACAGGTGGCGGGCCGCGTCGTTGGGATCGTTGCCCGTGAGGAGCACGCGCAGCAAGTCGGGCGGGCCGGCGGCATGGCGTGCGTTGAGCATGCGCGCCACGGCGGCCTGTTCCTTCGCGAGGCCTTCTGCGAGGCCGCGCTGGCGTGCGCCCAGCAGCTGGAGTTCTTCCTGCGCCGTGCGGCTTTCTGTTTCGAGCGTGCCCAGCTCACGTGTGGCATCGGAAATGGAGCGCTCCGATTCGCGCAGCGCGTCCTGCGATTCGCGCTGTGCGGCCTCCTTCTGCCCGAGTTCGGCCTTGAGTGATTCGATGCGCGCGCGCAGCGCGCCGAGGTCGGCGGCCTGGTCGGCTGCGGTGCCTGCCGCTGCGGCCGGCGCCGCAGCCCAGTTCAGTGCAAGAGCGAGCAGGAACCGGGCGCAGCGCATGGCTTTTTCGCCCTCAGCCCCTGGCCTTCCCCTGGCTGGAGACGGCCGCGACCCGCTTGTCCACCTCGGCCTGGTCACCGAGGTAGAAGTGGCGCAGCGGTTTGAGGTCGGCGTCGAGTTCGTAAACCAGCGGCACCCCGGTGGGGATGTTGAGGCCGACGATGTCGGTATCGGATACGCCATCGAGATACTTCACCAGCGCGCGCAGCGAGTTGCCGTGCGCGGCGACGATCACACGCCGGCCGGCGCGCACCGCCGGCGCGATCGAGCCGTTCCAGAAAGGCAACACGCGCTCCACGGTGTCCTTGAGGCACTCGCTGAACGGGATTTCGGCCGGGTCGAGCCCGGCATAGCGCGGGTCGCTGCCGGGCCAGCGCGGATCGGCTTTGTCGAGCGGGGGCGGCGGGGTGTCGTAGCTGCGGCGCCACGTGAGCACCTGCGCTTCGCCGAACTTCGCCGCGGTTTCGGCCTTGTTGAGACCCTGCAGTGCACCGTAGTGGCGCTCGTTGAGCCGCCACGTGTGGTCGATGGGGAGCCACATGCGGTCCATTTCTTCCAGCGCGAGCCAGAGCGTCTTGATGGCGCGGCGCAGGACCGACGTGTAGGCCACGTCGAAATCGAAGCCTTCGGCGCGCAGCAGCCGTCCACCGGTGCGCGCCTCCTCGACGCCCTTGGCCGACAGGTCGACGTCGGTCCAGCCGGTAAAGCGGTTCTCGCGGTTCCAGTCCGATTCGCCGTGGCGCAAAAAGACTATTTTGTACATGGGCTTGGGGTAAGGGCCGGGGAGACGGGGAACGAATTGGATGCTGCCTATTCTATAATAGGGGTCCCGGTGAACGCCGGCCCCTTCCCCAACCCAAGCCGATGCCCGTGGATTTCGTCAAGAACAACATCATGCTCGTCGCAGTCGCATTCATTTCGGGTGCGATGCTGCTCTGGCCCTACCTGCGCCGTGGCGCCTCGGGCCCATCGGTGGGCACCCTGGAGGCCACGCAGATGATCAACCGCGAGGACGCCATGGTGCTCGACGTGCGCGAGGTCACCGAGTTCGCCGGCGGCCACCTGCTCGGGGCCAAGAACATGCCGCTCGCCAGCCTTGAGGCACGCGCCGGCGAACTGGATCGGCACAAGGCCAAGCCCGTCATCGTGGTGTGTGTCGACGGGACGCGCGCATCCAAGGCCGCCACCCTGCTGCGCGAGCGCGGGTTCGCCAAAGTGGTCAACCTCGCCGGCGGTATGCCGGCGTGGCAGCAGGCCGGCCTGCCGGTGGTCAAATAATCATGGCGCCAGTCCTCATGTACTGCACCGGCTCCTGCCCGTATTGCGTCGCGGCCGAACAGCTTCTCGTGGGCAAGGGCGTGGCGGTCGACAAGGTGCGCGTCGACCTCGAGCCGCAGCGCCGTGCCGAGATGCAGCAAAAGAGCGGCCGCCGCACGGTGCCGCAGATCTGGATCGGCGACGAGCACATCGGCGGGTGCGACGAGTTGCAGGCCCTCGAGCGTGCCGGCAAGCTCGACCCGATGCTCGCAGCCTCCTGACCGCCATAACGCAGGGCCGCATGCAAGCGGCCCGCTAGCCGCTGCAGCTTCCCGAATCCAACCCCCGCATCCAACCCGAGAACCCCATGGCCGCACCGCAGGCTCCCGCCCCCCAGGCTCCCGAACAGCAGGCCTCCTTCAACATCGAGAAACTGTACGTTAAGGACCTCTCGCTCGAGCTTCCCAACGCGCCACAGGTCTTCATGCAGGCCGACTCGCCGCAACTCGACGTCCAGATCCACAACGAATCGCAGCACGTGTCCGACGCGCTGTACGAGGTGGTGGTGACCGCCACGGTGACCGCGAAAGCCGGCGACAAGACCCTGTTCCTCGCCGAGGTTGCGCAGGCAGGGCTGTTCTCCATCGTCAACGTGCCAGCCGATGAGCTCGAGCCGCTGCTGGGCATCGGCTGTCCCACCATCCTGTACCCGTACGTGCGCGAGGCGATCTCCGACCTGGTGACGCGCGGCGGGTTCCCGCCGGTCATCCTTGCGCCCGTGTCGTTCGAGGCGCTGTACATGCAGCGCCACGAGAAGGGCGAAGCCGGCGGCGGGTCGCGTATCGAGGTTGCGCACTAAACATGCGCCCGAGCCTGCTCGCCACGCTGGCGGCGGCTGCGACGATGGCCCTCGCGGGTTTCGCGCAGGGCGCGGACTACCGCACCGTTGCCGAGAATGCCGCGGTCATGTACGACGCACCTTCGCGCGCATCCACGCCCATCTATGTGGCCTCGCGCTTCTATCCGGTCGAGGTAATCGTCAATCTCGACGCCTGGGTCAAGGTGCGCGACCACACCGGGACTTTGTCCTGGGTGGAAAAGAAATCACTCTCGGAACGGCGCATGGTGCTGGTCACTGCGCCAAACGCGGAAGTGCGCAGCCGCGCCGACGACGCGGCGCCGGCCGTGTTCCAGGTCGCCCAGAATGTGGCCCTCGAGCTGGTGGAAATCGCGCCGGGCGGATGGATCCGCGTGCGCCACGCCGACGGCGCGACCGGCTTCGTCAAATCCTCCCTCGTCTGGGGGCTGTGACCCGCGTGCGCGGGGCGGCCCTGCGCGCGAAGCCCCTGCCCGCATGAAGATTGCGATCCTCGGTGCCGGCGCCTGGGGTACCGCACTGGGCGTCGCGCTCGCCGGCCGCCACGAGGTCGTCCTGTGGGCGCGCGACCCCGCGCAGGCCGCCGCGATCGACGCGGCCCGCCGCAACGAACGCTACCTTGCCGAGATTTCGCTGCCCGCAGCCCTGGGCGTGAGCGGCGAACTCGAGCGCGCCGTAGAGGGGGCGGAGCTCGCGATCCTCGCAGCTACCGCGGCTGGCCTGCGCTCATCCACCGAGCGGATCCGCGAGACATGCCCCGACACGCCCTTCGTGTGGTTGTGCAAGGGTTTCGAGGAAGGCAGTGGCCGCCTGCCGCACGAGGTCGTCGCAGAAGTTTTCGCCGCAAGCGCGCCGCGCTGCGGCGCCTTGTCCGGACCTTCGTTCGCGCTGGAAGTGGCCCAAGGGCTGCCGTGCGCCCTGACGCTCGCTGCGCGCGACCCGGTATTCGCAAGCGCCACTGCGGCCGCGCTGCACGGCGGGCGCCTGCGCATTTACTTCACCACCGACCTGGTCGGGGTGGAAATCGGCGGTGCGGTAAAGAACGTCCTCGCCATCGCGGTCGGCATCTCCGATGGCCTGGGACTGGGCCAGAACGCGCGCGCGGCACTGGTCACGCGCGGATTGGCCGAGATCCAGCGCCTTGGCGTGGCACTGGGAGCAAATGGCGAGACCATCATGGGGCTGACGGGCGCGGGCGACCTGATCCTCACCGCGACCGGGAGCCTGTCGCGCAACCGCAAGGTGGGGCTGGAGCTTGCGGGCGGCCGACCTCTGGCCGCGATCCTCGCCGGGCTGGGGCATGTGGCCGAGGGCGTGCGCTCGGCGCGCGAAGTGCTTCGGCTGTCCGAACGGCATGCGGTCGACATGCCGATCACGCGCGCGGTCAACGCCGTCCTCACCGAAAAACTCTCACCGCGCGATGCGGTGGAGTCGCTCCTGGCGCGCGATCCGCGCAGCGAGGGCCAGGACGATTGATCGGGGCCGGCACGCGTCAGAGTCGTAAGTAACTGCTTACGCGGCGCCCTCGAACCCGAGCTGCCGCCAGGCTTCGAATACGACGACCGCAACCGCGTTGGACAGGTTGAGGCTGCGGTTCCCCGGACGCATCGGCAGGCGCAGGCGACGTTCTGCGGGCACGGATTCGAGGAGCGTATCCGGCAGCCCGCGCGTTTCGGGGCCGAACACGAAGGCATCGCCGCTTGCATAGGCGGGCCCGGTGTGACGCGCGGTCCCGCGCGTGGAGCAGGCAAAAACGCGCGCGCCACCCAGAGCCGCGAGGCAGTGGTGCCAGTCAGGGTAAACGCTGAGGTTGGCGTACTCGTGGTAATCGAGGCCGGCGCGCTTGAGTTGACGGTCGTCGAGCGAAAATCCGAGCGGCTCGATGAGATGCAGGCAAGCGCCGGTGTTGGCCGCCAGCCGGATAACGTTGCCGGTATTGGGCGGGATTTCCGGTTGGTACAGCACCACATGGAACGTGGCTTTCATTGCGCTGGCGTGCGGGCGACGACCCAGTTCACCACCTGCGCGGCGCCGAATTTCTTGAGGGTCGAAGCGATCTCGCCCAGCGTGGCCCCGGTGGTCATCACGTCGTCCACCACCGCGACCCGCTTGCCTTCGATCGCGCGGCGGCAACTGAACGCATTGCGCACGTTTTCCTGGCGTGCTTTCCACGCCAGGTCGAACTGCGCGGTGGTGTCGCGCACGCGCACGCACAGGTCGGCTGCCACCGGAACTTTCATGCGGGCGGCGAGCCTGCGCGCGATTTCCATCGACTGGTTGTAGCCACGCTGGCGCATGCGCAGGTCGTGGAGCGGGACCGGCACCAGGCACTCGGGCAGTGCGTGGCCGCCGGCCGCGACTTCAGCAGCGAGCAGGTCGGCCAGGAAGGGCGCAAGCGAAAGCTCGCCATTGAACTTGAGTCCCTTGACCAGCGCATCGGCCGGAAACGCATAAGCGAACACGGCTACCGTGGCATCGAAGGCCGGGGGATTCGCAAGGCAGCTACCGCAGGCAAGTCCTGCTTCGGACGGCAGCGCGCAGCGGGGGCATCGAGGCCGCGCGAGCACCGGCAGGTCCGCGATGCAATCGGCACACAGCAGGCCTTTGGCCTCGCCGCGGCACAGATAGCACGTTCCGCCGAACAGCCGTTGGGCAAACGCCGCCGCACTGCGGGTCCAGGGAGAGGCCTTCATCACGGAAGATTATGCGGCAAGTGCCGTGAATGTTGACGGGGCCCTCCCCGGCACCTGAAAATCGGCGCCTTCCTTTGCATCGGATCCCCCCAAATGTGGACAGTTGCCGGTCTTGGCGCGGCGCTTGCCGCCGGAAAGGCCAGCGCCCGCTCGCTCACCGAGCAGGCCCTCGCACGCATCGCCGATCCTTCTGGAGAAGGCGCGCGCGCCTTCCTTAAAACCTACGCCGAAATCGCGCTGGCCGAAGCCGCGCACTCCGACCGCCTGCGCGCAGTTGGCATCGTGCGCTCGCCCATCGAGGGCATCCCGGTTTCGGTCAAGGACCTTTATGACGTCGCGGGCGATGTGACGCGCGCCGGTTCCAAAGTGCTTGCCGGCGCCCCACCCGCTCGCGCCGATGCGCCTGCGGTGGCGAGGCTGCGCGCCGCCGGTGCGGTGATCGTGGGCCGCACCAACATGGTCGAGTTCGCGTTCGGCGGGGTGGGCCTGAACCCGCACTACGGCACGCCGAAGAATCCGTACGACCGCAAGACCGGGCGCGTGCCCGGCGGTTCGTCCTCGGGCGCGGCGGTGGCGGTGGCCGACGGCATGTGCGCGATGGGCCTTGGGTCGGACACGCGTGGTTCGGTGCGCGTGCCGGCCTCGCTCTGCGGCGTGGCCGGATTCAAGCCCACTGCGGAACGGATTCCCCGCGATGGCGCGTTCCCACTGTCGTGGACGCTGGATTCAGTCGGCCCGCTGGCCAACAGCGTGGCGTGTTGCGCCGCGTACGACGCGGTCCTGGCCGGCGAGGTCCCATCGGCACTGGCCGATTTTTCCGCCAAGGGCCTGCGCCTGATGGTGCCCAAGGGTTTCCTTCTCGACGACCTCGATGGCGCAGTGGCCAAGGCATTCGAGCGCGCGCTCTCGGCGTTGTCGAAAGCAGGCGCGATGGTCAGCGAAATCGACGCGCCGCTTTTCGACCGCTCGATGGATCTCTATAAGAACGGCGGCTTTGCCGGTGCCGAGGCGTGGGTGATCCACCGCGAGAGGCTGGCCACGCGCGCCGCGGAGTACGATCCGCGCGTGTCGAAGCGGGTCGTGCTCGCCAAGGACTTCTCCGCGGCGGATTACATCCAGCTCGGCTTCGATCGCGCGGTGTTCATTCGCGAGGCCGAGGCCCTGGGCGCGGCGTACGACGCGATGGTCTACCCGACCACACCCTGCGTGGCGCCGACGATCGAGGAGGCGGGGCGCAGCGACGACGATTATTTCCGCTGGAACCTGCGCCTTTTGCGCAACACAGGCCTTGGCAACGTGCTCGATGGTTGCGGCGCGACGCTGCCGTGCCACGCGCCCGGTGAGGCGCCCGTTGGCCTGTCGGTCGCCGGGTTTCGCGGCGCCGATCGCCGCATCCTCGCCGTCGCGGCGTGCGTCGAGCGCGCCCTGCATCCGGTCACGCAGCGCGCCACGGGCTAGCGCCCGCCCGCCAGCAAGCGTTTGGCATCCCAAAACTCCCCGTCCGTCCCCCCCGACCCCTTCCGGCTTGACGCATGCAGCGTGCGCCGTCACGCCGACCGAGCCGCGCCGACGTATCTGGCCGCCGCGCGCCTCGAACAGGAAGTCGGCGCGCGCATGCTCGAGCGGCTCGACTACGTGAAGCTCGCGCCTGCGCGCATCCTCGACGCAGGATCGGGACCCTCTCCGCAGGCGCACGAGCTGGCAAAACGCTATCGCGCGGCGCACCTCGTGGCGCTCGATGCGTCCGAGCCCATGCTGCGCGAGATCAAGTCTGGGAGCTTCGTCGGGCGCTTCGTCGGACGCATCTCGGGACGGACGCGCAGCGCCGCAGTCTGCGCCGATTTTGGCCGCATGCCGTTTGCGGCGGGCAGTTTCTCGCTGGTCTGGTCAAACATGGCGCTGCACTGGGGCGCGGACCCGCGCCGCGCGATCGGCGAATTCCATCGTGTGCTCGAAGTCGAAGGCCTGCTCATGTTCAGCACGCTCGGCCCCGACACCCTGAAGGAACTGCGCGCGGCCGTCGCCGGCAGCGCTGGACCGCGCCGCGTGCACGCGTTCATCGACATGCACGATCTGGGCGACATGCTGGTGGCCGCGGGATTTGCCGCCCCGGTCATGGATACGGAGACGATTACGCTGACTTACGCCGATGCAGCCGCGATGACAGCGGACCTGCGCGCCAGCGGGCAGACCTGCGCGCTCGCTGCGCGCCCGCGCGGGCTGCTCGGCCGCGCGCAATGGCAGGCGATGCGTGCCGCCCTCGACGGGCAAATGCGCGCCGGCCGATTGCCGGCCACGATCGAAGTCGTCTACGGGCACGCGTGGAAGGCCGCGTCGCGACGCACCCCGGAGGGACACGCCGTGGTGGATTTCGCCGGTCCCGCGCGGGTGCGAAACTGAATCCCGAAAACGCGTCTAAATCCGGGGCCTTAACGCCGCCCGCGTCTTGTTTGGGCAGAACCACTGTGGTAC
>JBDTRN010000060.1:0-12804 GCA_039931715.1 Betaproteobacteria bacterium | reverse complement strand
GGGCGCGGGTGCTCGAACGCCGGGTCGACGAGCACGGCCGGGTGGACTTCGCCGGACTCGCACTCGACCGCGCGGATCTGGATCGTTTCGTGTCCTGGGTGTACTCGGTCGGCCCCAATAGCCGGCCGGAGATGTTCCCCTCGCGCGCAGAGGTGATCGCCTATCACATCAACGCCTACAACGCGCTTGCGATGTACAACGTGATTGCCGCGGGTACTCCGCGCTCACTGTCCGAGTACGGCCTGTTCCGCTTTTTCTACCTGCGACGGGTCGCCGTCGGCGGTGAAGCAATGTCGTTGTACCGGTACGAAAACGAAGTGATCCGGCCGCTTGGCGAGGAAAGGGCTCACTTCGCGCTCAACTGCATGGCGGTGTCGTGTCCGCGCCTGCCGCGAATGCCGTTCCGCGCCGCAACCCTCGAGGCCGCCCTCGCCGCTGAAACTGCCCGCTTCGTCGACGAGGAGCGCAATGTCGTGCTCGACAGAGGACGGCGCAAGGTGCGCCTTTCGGCGATATTCGATTTCTACCCCGAGGATTTTCTTGCCAGGGCGCCCAGCCTGATCGGGTACGTGAACAGCCATCGTTCCACGCCGGTACCCATCGAATACGATGTCGAATTCATCGACTACGACTGGACCGTGGCCTCTCAATTACTGCCAATTTCACGATAGAGTGCGCGTCATTCCTAGGCCGCAGGGCGAAATACTGCCAAGCCACCGGTGACGTTCAGCCCGCCATCGTGAGCCCGCCGGACACCGAGATCACCTGCCCGGTGATGTAGGCCGCCTCGTCCGAGGCGAGGAAAGCGACAATGCCCGGTACGTCTTCGGGCTGGCCGACGCGCTTCTGCGGGATCGCCCGCACTAGCGCGTCCATGACTTTCTGGCCGGACTCGCCTTCGCCGGCAAAGCCACGCAGGATCGGGGTGTCGGTCGGGCCGGGACACACCACATTGACGGTCACGCCCTTGCGCGCGAGCTCGCGGGCGAGGGTCTTGGAAAAAGACAGGATGCCACCCTTGCATGCCGAATAGATTGATTCGCCCGAGGACCCGACACGCGCCGCGTCGGACGAAATATTCACCACCCGGCCCCAGCCGCGCCTGGCCATCTGCGGCACGACGATGTGGTGCATGTTGAGCGGGCCGCGCAGGTTGATGGCGATCAGCTGCTCCCAGTCAGCCGGGTCCATGTCGATGAAATTCTGGAACCGGTCCCAGCCGGCGTTGTTGACCAGCACGTCGACCTGCCCCGCGGGCTCGATCGCAGCGCGCGCCGCCGCGCCGTCGCTGATGTCGAAGGCCAGCGCCCGTCCTCCCACTTCGCCAGCCACGGCCTGGGCCGCGTCCGCGTTGCGGTCCGCGACCAGCACTTTTGCGCCGGCCTCGGCAAAGCGGCGGCAAATGGCCGCGCCGATCGCGCCGCCACCCCCGGTGACCAGCACCGATTTCCCCTGCAATCCTTTCACGCTATGTCCTTTTGTCGATGACGCGTTTTGCCTTGCCGATGGAGCGCTCGATGGTGCTTATCGGGACGATCTTTACTTCGACGCTGACGCCGATGTATGACTTGATGCTGTGCGCGAGCCTTGCGGCCGACCCCTGGTCCTCGGCGCCGGGCTGGATCTCGACCAGCACGGCGAGATGGTCCATCGGGCCGTCCTTGGTCAGCTCCATCACGTAATGCGGCGAGAGCTCCGGTTGCTTCAGGATCTGCTCCTCGACCTGGGTGGGGAACACGTTCACGCCGCGGATGATCATCATGTCATCCGACCGTCCGGTGATCTTTTCCATGCGCCGCATGGTGCGCGCGGTGCCGGGGAGGAGGCGCGTGAGGTCGCGCGTGCGGTAGCGGATGACCGGCAGCGCCTCCTTGGTGAGCGAGGTGAAGACCAGCTCGCCCTGCTCGCCGTCGGGCAGCACGCGCCCCGTGTCGGGGTCGACCACCTCGGGATAGAAGTGGTCCTCCCAGACGGTGAGCCCATCCTTGGTCTCGATGCATTCCTGCGCGACGCCCGGCCCCATGACCTCCGACAGGCCATAGATGTCGATCGCATCCAGCGCGAGGCGCTGCTCGATCTGCTTGCGCATCTCGTTGGTCCACGGCTCGGCGCCGAAGATGCCCAGCCGCAGGCTGCACTCCCTCGGGTCGATGCCCTGCTTTTCCATCTCGTCGGCGATGGCGAGCATGTAGGAGGGCGTGACCATGATGATTTCGGGCGCGAAGTCGGCGATGAGCTGCACCTGCCGCTCGGTCATGCCGCCCGACAGCGGGATCGTCATCAGCCCCAGGCGCTCGGCACCGTAGTGCGCGCCAAGGCCACCGGTGAACAGGCCATAGCCGTAGGCGACATGGACCTTGTCGCCGGGGCGCGCACCGGCGGCGCGGATCGAGCGCGCCATGCAGGTGGTCCACGTGTCGATGTCCCGGGCGGTGTAACCCACCACGGTGGGCTTGCCGGTGGTGCCCGACGAAGCGTGCAGGCGCACCACCTGGTCCATGGGCACCGCGAACATTCCGAACGGATAGGTTTCGCGCAGGTCGGCCTTGGCCGTGAACGGGAATCTCGCAAGGTCATCGAGGGATTTGACGTCGGCGGGCTTGGCGCCCACGGCGTCGAACTTGCGCCGGTAGTGGGCCACATTCTCGTAGGCGTGAGTGAGGGACCACTTGAGGCGCTCCAGCTGCAGCGCCCGCAATTCGTCCAGCGACGCCTTTTCGATCGGCTCCAGGGCGAATGCTTTCATGCGTCCTCCACGAGCACGCCCTTGATGGTCGCGGATTTGCCGCGAAACAGGGCGATCAGTTCGTTGTTCTGGTTGGTGACTGTCATGTCGTACACGCCGGTGCGCCCCTTCAATGCCTGCTCCACGCCCTCGGCGGTCAGGACATCGCCAAGGAACGCCGGCGCGAGGAATTCGATCGATGCCGCCGCGGCGACCGCGCGCTGGTTATGGCTGTTGCACGCGAAAGCGAACGTGCTGTCGGCCAGGGCGAAAATCAGCCCGCCGTGGCACAGGTTGTGGCCGTTCACCATGCCGGGCGCAACCGTCATCGACAGGCGCGCATAGCCGGGGCGCACCTCTTCGATTTTCATGCCGAGCAATTTCGAGGCGTTGTCGTCGCGCCACATCACCTCGGCGGTGGCTTTGGCAAGCGCAAGCGCATCCATTCGGCGAGGCTAGCGGCCGGTGAAGCTGGGCTTGCGCTTTTCCAGGAAGGCGGTGACGCCTTCGCGATAGTCGGGCGAGCCGCCCGCCTGGCGTTGCAGGTCACGCTCGAGGTCGAGCTGCGCGGCCAGCGTATTGCCGCCCGCCGCGTAGATCGCCTGCTTCATGAGGCCGAGCGCGCGCGTGGGCTGGGTGGCGAGGTGGCGGCACATCGCCTGCGCCTCGGCCATGAGCTTGTCGTCATCGATGGCCTTCCAGATGAGCCCCATGCGCTCGGCATCGGCTGCCGGCAGCTTGTCGGCCAGCATCGCGAGCGCCATTGCGCGGCCGGTACCGACCAGGCGCGGCAGGAAATAGGTGCCGCCCGAATCGGGCACGAGGCCGATTTTTGCGAACGCCTGCAGGAAGGCCGCCGATTTCGCCGCCAGCACGATGTCGCAGGCAAGCGCAATGTTGGCGCCCGCGCCGGCGGCAATGCCGTTGACCGCGCACACGATGGGCTTGGGCAGTGCCTGCATGAATTTCACCAGCGGGTTGTAGAACTTTTCTATCGTGGAGCCCAGATCGCGCGGGGTGTCGGACTCCTTCATTTCGCGCTCGGACAGGTCCTGCCCGGCGCAGAATCCGCGGCCGGCGCCGGTGAGCAGCACGCATCGTATGTCGGGATCGCCCGCAGCGGCATCCAGGGCCGTGCGCAGCGCGGCATGCATCTCAGGGTTGAACGAGTTGAGCTTGTCGGGCCGGTTGAGCGTGATGGTCTGCACGCCGGCTTCGAGCGAAACCAGGATGGGATTGGACATGGCCGTGGATCCGGAAGGGTTGGCGCGAATGGGACGAAGCAAAGGTGCGGCGGGCACCAAGTGAGGGAAAGCTTACACCAACGAAGCTAGAATGAGCGCATGCCAAAAGTGTATTCCATCGACGGGATCACCCCGGTGGTCGACCCTGCCGCGTACGTGCACCCCAGCGCGGTGCTCATCGGGGATGTGATCGTCGGACCCGGCGCCTACATCGGCCCGTGCGCCTGCCTGCGCGGCGACTTCGGCCGCATCGTGGTGGAGGCGGGCGCCAATGTACAGGACACGTGCGTCATGCACGGTTTTCCCGGCAAGGACACCGTGGTCGGGCGCGGGGCGAATATCGGCCACGGTGCCGTGCTCCACGGATGTGTCATCGGGCCTGGGGCGCTGGTCGGCATGAATTGCGTGATCAACGACAACGCCGACATCGGCGAGGACGCGATCGTCGCCGCCATGGCCTTCGTCAAGGCCGAGGCGAAGATCCCGGCGCGAGCGCTGGCCGCCGGAATCCCGGCGAAGGTGCTGCGCACCCTGTCGGACGAGGAGGTCGGCTGGAAGCGCGCCAATGCCGAGCTTTACCAGGCGCTCGCCGCGCGCAGTGCGAACACCATGCAGCTGGTCGATGCGCTGGCCGCGCCCGAGCCCGGTCGCAAGCGGATCTCTGTTCCCGGCTCGGTTCCGCTCTCCGAGCTGAAGGCGGGCAAGGCGGAACCGAAGGCGGGCAAGGCCTGAGTGGCCGTCGTCCCCATTTCGAAACATCAAGGAGAACGTCATGCCGTATGAATTCATCGTGGCCGAAACGCGCGGCAAGGTCGGCGTGGTCACGCTCAACCGCCCCAAGCAGATGAACGCGCTCAACGCCGACCTCATGCAGGAGCTGGCGGCCGCGCTGTACGCGTTCGACGCCGACGACGCGGTCGGCGCGATCGTGATCACCGGCAACGACAAGGCGTTCGCCGCGGGCGCCGACATCGTCGCGATGAAGGACTGGGACTTCATCGAGGTCTACCGCTCGGACTACATCACGCGCGACTGGGAGCACATCCGCAAGATCCGCAAGCCCGTCATCGCCGCGGTGGCAGGCTATGCGTTGGGCGGCGGCAACGAACTCGCGATGGCCTGTGACATCGTCATCGCCGCCGACAATGCAAAGTTCGGCCAGCCGGAGGTCAACCTCGGCATCATTCCAGGCGCCGGGGGCACCCAGCGCCTGCCGCGCGCGGTGGGCAAGGCCAAGGCCATGGACCTGTGCCTCACGGCGCGCATGATGGATGCGGCCGAGGCGGAGCGCGCGGGCCTCGTCTCGCGCGTCGTGGCATTGGAAAAAGTAATGGAAGAGGCGATGGCCGTGGCCGACAAGATTGCCGCTTATTCCCTGCCGGTGGTGATGATGATCAAGGAATCGGTCAACCGGGCCTACGAAAGCTCCCTCTCCGAAGGCATCCTGTTCGAGCGGCGCCTGTTCCACTCGGGCTTCGCGCTGGCCGACCAGAAGGAAGGCATGGCGGCGTTTGCCGAGAAGCGCAAGCCGCGCTTCAAAAACCGCTAGAATCAACTGCATACGGCCCATTCGAGGCCAGGAGGAGACCCGCATGGAAAAGATCTGGCTCAAGAGCTACCCGCCCGGCGTGCCTGCGGAAGTCGCATTCGACGAATACAAGTCGGTCGGCGACATGTTCGAGAAGTGCGCCAGGCAGTTCGCCGACCGCCCGGCTTTCCATTGCATGGGCAAAACCATCTCTTTCGCGGAACTCGACCGGCTTTCGGCGGCGTTCGGCGCGTGGGTGCAGTCCAAGGGCCTGCCCAAGGGCGCGCGTGTCGCCCTGATGATGCCCAACGTGCTGCAGTACCCGGTGGCGCTGTATGGCACGCTGCGCGCCGGCTACACCGTGGTCAACGTCAACCCGCTGTACACCGCGCGCGAGCTCGAGCACCAGCTCAAGGACTCGGGCGCCGAGGTCATCGTGGTGCTGGAGAATTTCGCCAGCGTGCTGCAGGAGGTCGTCGCGCGCACGCCGGTCAAGCACGTCGTGGTCGCTTCGCTGGGCGACATGCTCGGCCTCAAGGGCGCGCTGGTGAATTTCGTGGTGCGCAACGTGAAGAAGATGGTGCCCGCGTTCGAGCTGCCCGCGGCGGTTCGCTTCAACGCGATGCTCTCGCAGGCCGAGGGCATGACGCTCAAGGCCGTCGAGACCGGGCATGAGGACATCGCCTTCCTGCAATACACCGGCGGCACCACCGGCGTGTCGAAGGGCGCGATGCTGCTGCACCGGAACATCCTCGCCAACATCGCCCAGTCGGCGGCGTGGCTGATTCCAGGACTCAAGGGCGAGGTGCCGGTGATCATCACCGCGCTGCCGCTCTATCACATCTTCTCGCTCACGGTGAACTGCCTGCTGATGCTGAAGGTGGGTGGCCTCAACGTGCTGATCACCAACCCGCGCGACATCCCAGGGTTCGTGAAGGAACTGGGCAAGCACCGCTACAACGTGATCACCGGCGTCAATACGCTGTTCAACGCGCTGCTCAACAACGCCGAGTTCAACCAGCTCGATTTCTCCAACGTGAAGGTGTGCGTGGGCGGCGGGATGGCGGTGCAGAAAGCCGTCGCCGACAAGTGGAAACAGGTGACCGGCAAGGTGCTGCTCGAGGGCTATGGCCTTACCGAAACCAGCCCCTCGGCCACCATGAACCCGCTCACGCTGACCGACTACAGCGGCGCGATCGGGCTGCCTCTTCCGTCCACGCTGGTGTCGATCCGCGACGACGACCGCAAGGAAGTCGCGCAGGGCGAGCCGGGCGAGATCTGCATCCGCGGACCGCAGGTGATGAAAGGCTACTGGCAGCGGCCGGACGAAACGGCCAAGGTGCTCGGGGACGACGGCTTCCTCTACACCGGCGACGTCGGCATCATGGATGCGACCGGGTTCGTGCGCATCGTCGATCGCAAGAAGGACATGATCCTCGTCTCGGGCTTCAACGTCTATCCCAACGAGATCGAGCAGGTGGTCGCCATGCACCCGGGCGTCCTCGAAGTCGCCGCCATCGGGGTCAACGACGAGCATTCCGGCGAGGTGCCCAAGGTCTTCATCGTGAAGAAGGATCCTTCCCTGACCGAGGCAGCGGTGCTCGCATATTGCAAGGAGCAGCTGACCGGCTACAAGCGGCCCAAGTACGTGGAGTTCCGCACCGAGCTGCCCAAGACCAACGTCGGCAAGATCCTGCGTCGGGCCCTGCGCGACGAGCCCCCAGGGCAGAAGCCGGCCTGAACGGGTCGGGCACAGCGCCGCGCAGCCTGGCGCCTGTGCAGTTGCTCAAGGGCCTCGCGTGGAGCGGGGTCTGCATCCTGTGCTGGGCGCCGATGTTTCCGATCGCCAAGCGCAGTCTTGCGTCGATCGACGCGTTCTCGCTCGGCACGTTGCGCTATGTGCTCGGGCTGGCGATCTTCGCGGTGCTGCTGTGGGCCATTGAGGGACGGCAGGCTTTCCGCTATGGCACGCGCCTGTGGCCCGCGATCGGCTTCGGCCTCATCGGCATCACGGGCTTCAACACGCTGGTCTGGTACGGTCTGAACTTCACCCGCCCGGAGCACGCCGGCATCCTGATGGCGATGCAGACGCCGCTCACGGCCCTGGCGCTGTGGCTGGTGCGCGGGCAGCGCCCGGCCGTGTTCACGCTCGCCTGCGTGGCCGTGGCGATCGCAGGCGTGGCGCTCGTGGTGACCAAGGGCGACCCGTCGCGGGTCTTCGAGGGCGGTTCCCTGCTGGGAGACGCACTGGTGCTGCTTGGCGCGATCTGCTGGGTGACCTACACCTTGGCCGGCGGGCGCTTCACCGGGTGGTCGCCGCTGCGAATGACCACCCTGACCTGCATCCCGGGCGGGATCGGCCTGCTCGCGGCCAACGCGATCGCGGTGGCGGCAGGCTTGGTCGACGTGCCCTCGGCCGCGGCCATTGGCTCGGTCTGGTGGCAACTGATCTACTTCGCCGTGGGCAGCGTGGTGCTCGGGGTGCTCGGCTTCAACGCGGCCGTGCGCAACCTCGGCGCGCTCAACACCATGCTGATGATCAACCTCGTGCCGGTGGGCGTATTCGCGATCGAGGCAGCGCTCGGCCGGCGTTTCGAAACCGTGGAGCTTGCCGGCGCGGCGGTGGTAATCGGGGCGCTCGTGGCGAACAACCTGTACCTGCGGCGCGTGTCTGCGGCGTATGGGTTGCGCTGAGGGCTAGGGGGCCGGCACCAGACGCAAGGTCGAGTGGCGCTCCGCCTCGAGCCGCTGCCGGTTGGTGATCATCGGGATGTAATCGCCGTTCGCCCATGCCTCGGTGAACGAGCGGTAGTGTGGCGACAGAAGGTTGCCCGACTGCCCTCCCGAATGGATGAACAGCGATTTCTCCGGGTCGGCAAGGTCGTAGATCGCGCGCAGGCTCGCCGCATGGCGGTTGGCGAAGGGCATGGCCTCGTCGTTGAGGTGATGCTGGCCGACGTTGACGGTGTAGGCGTCACCGGCCGTGGGCACGCTGATGTCGAACAGGCGTGACAGCAGCGGATGCTTGCCGAACGGCCGGTGCTCGAGCCGCGCCTTGTGGGCCTCGCCCCAGCGCCACTGGGCCATATCGGTGCCGTAACGCCTCTCCAGGTCGGCGAGGCCGGCCTCCAGCGACACGGCAAGGGCCTCGGCGCACGTCTCCGGGGCCGGGGTCCTGACGTTGTCGCACCAGCGCGACTGGCCTGCGTGGTCGGCCAGCACATTGACCATGAATGGCGCGCGCGGGGACCAGCTGGACTGAAATGCATCGCCGAGTTCGTCGGCATAGATGACGCGCGTCAGTTCGCGCCACCATGCCGCCAGAATCAGCGGCTCAGCGAAGTCCTTGCGCATTTCGCCGTTCCATCGGGCCAGCATTGCCAGCGCCTTGCGCGCGCGTTCGCTGCGCGGCTGCGTTGCCAGGAGGTAGGGCATGGCTTCGCGCATGGCGAGTGACAGGACATCGGCGTGCATGTGCGCAAAGGATGCAGCATCGTGCCTGGGGGTCGCTTCGATGAGCTCCCCGATGCGCGTGGAGCGGTAGGGCGGCTGCCATTCGCTCGTGATGAAGGGCTGGTAGCCCGGAGCGGTGATCTTCTCGTTGGCGCTCCAGAGGCGATCGCTCGCCGGGTTGTAACTCTGCGGCAGGTCTTCGAACGGGATGAACCCGGTCCAGTCGTATTTCGCCAGCCACCCCGGGGCGGGAGCCAGCCCTTTCAGGTCGTTGTCGGGGCGACGCACCGGCACCCGCCCGGCGGCAATGAAACCGATGTTGCCGCCTATATCGGCGTAGAGGATGTTCTGTTGTGGGGCGGTGAGTTTTTTAGTCGCGGCGGTGAAGTCTTTCCAGTTGTGCGCGCGGCTGAGCCCTATGGACGCCTCGACCGTCCGGTCGTCTTCGGCGAGCGCCATCCACGCGAACGCCACCGCGTAGCCGCGGGGGGCGGCGTCGAGCGCGACGCGGGAGACGTCCGAGATGATCGGGCCGTGGCGCGACAGGCGCACTTCGAGCCGGACGTCCTCGGCGCCCTTGACCTTGATGATTTCGGTGCGCACCTTGAAGGCGGCCGGTCCGGCAGGGGTGTCATAGCCGCCGGCCGGGTTCAGCCGCTCGAGGTAGAGGTCCTGCACATCCGGGCCGGTGTTGGTGAAGCCCCACGCCACGCTGTCATTGCGCCCCAACGTGACCACAGGCAGCCCTGGCAACGTGGCGCCGATGAGGTTTTCGCCTGCGGCGTGGAGATGGGCGAAATACCAGATGGCTGGTGCGGAGAGGGCCAGATGCGGGTCGTTGGCGAGCAGCGGCTTGCCGGAGGCGCTCCGGCTCCCGCCCACCACCCAGTTGTTCGAGCCTGCCCCTTCCGGCAGCCCGGGCGGTGCGGTGGCGATGACGCGCTCCATATCACCGCCCGCCAGGCGCACGGCCTCGCTGTCGAGGCTGCCGTACAGCGCAGCCAGATCGGTGATCTCCAACGGCGCTTCGCCCGGATACGGGGGAAGGAACTCGTGGATGCGTGCCGTTGTCAGGGTCTTTGCCAGCCGCATGCGCAGCAATTCGGTGCGCCAGTTGCCGCCTAGATCCCACGCCATCATCTTGGCCCACACCAGCGAGTCGATGGGGGACCAGGGCTCCGGTCGGGTCCCGGTCAGCAGGAACTCGGCCGGGAGGACGGGCTTGGTGGCCAGAAAAGCATTCACGCCATCGGCATACGCGGCCAGGTGCCGGCGGGTGGCGTCGTCGAAGTTGGCGAGATTGGCTTCAGCGACACGACGCACACCGAGCGTGCGCAGGAAGCGGTCGGTGTCGAGCGCGGCAGGCCCCAAGACCTCCGCCAGGCGCCCTGACCCGATACGGCGATTGATTTCCAACTGCCACAGGCGATCCTGGGCATGGACGTAGCCCAGGGCATAGGCCGCGTCGTCCCAATTCGCGGCAAATATGTGGGGGACACCGAACGTATCGCGGACGACCTCGACCGCGCTCCCGAGCCCGGGGACCGCAACTTCGCCCGTTGTCTGGGGCAGGGAAAGGCGCTGGTACGCGTAAACGCCCACGCCGGCCAGTACGACCAGCGTGAAAACAATCGTCACGGAGAGGCGCAGGAAACGGCGTGCAGACGATCGCATCGGCCGCAGCATACCGGTGTAGGGGTTATCTGACAGGAAGTCGCCGGTATCGCCCCATGCGGCGGTGCGGCAAAACTGGTATAAGTATGGGTCGACTTCGGGGGTAATCCGCTTGCTATATAGCCTGTTCGAAGCACAGCACGCCGCACTCGCGCCCATGCGCGTGATGGCCGAGCTATCGCGCGGTTGGTTCGGCCATCCGTTCAGCCCGTTTGCGCATACGCCGATGGCCAAGGAAATCAGCGCCGGCAGCGACCTGTTCCTGCGCGTGACCAACCGCTACGAGAAACCCGCGTGGGACCTCGAGTCCACCGTCATCGGGGGCAAGAAAGTGGCGGTGGAGCTCGAAGTGGTGCTCGACAAGCCGTTTTGCCGGCTCCTGCACTTCAAGCGCGCGACGGCCGGTCGCAATGAGCCGCGGGTGCTGGTCGTGGCGCCGCTTTCGGGCCACCACGCCACGCTGCTGCGCGACACGGTGCGGACCATGCTGCCGGAGAACGACGTCTACGTGACCGATTGGGTCGACGCGCGCATGGTGCCGATCGAGTCCGGCCCGTTCAATCTCGACGATTACGTCGACTACGTGCGTGAATTCATCCGTCTGTTGTCCCCGGGCCTGAATGTGGTTTCGGTATGCCAGCCGACCGTCCCGGTGCTCGCGGCGATGGCGCTCATGGCCGCCGACGGCGAGCCCCACCCGCCGGCCACGATGATCATGATGGGGGGGCCCATCGACGCTCGCAAGAGCCCGACCTCGGTCAACAACCTGGCGACCAAGCGCCCTTACTCCTGGTTCGAGCAGACGCTGATCGACCGGGTGCCGATGAAGTACCCGGGATTCATGCGTCGCGTGTATCCGGGTTTCCTGCAGCATCTGGGGTTCGTGGCGATGAACCCCGACCGCCACATGAGCGCGCACTGGGACTACTACAACCAGCTGGTCAAGCACGACGGCGACTCGGCCGAAGCGCACCGCCGCTTCTACAACGAGTACAACGCGGTGCTCGACATGCCGGCCGAGTATTACCTCGACACCATCCGGCGGGTGTTCCAGGAGTTCCAGCTCCCCAAGGGCCGCATGTTCGTGCGCGAGCAGCTCGTGCGCCCGGCGAAGATCACGCGCACCGCCCTGTTCACCATCGAAGGCGAGCACGACGACATTTCAGGCAACGGCCAGACCGAGGCCGCGCATGGCCTGTGCACCGGGATCCCGGCGGCGAAACGCGAGCATTTCCTCGTCCCCGACGTCGGCCACTACGGCATCTTCTCCGGCCGCAGGTACCGCGAGATCATCTACCCGCGCATGCGCGAGTTCATGCGCAAGCACCGCTAGACTAGAAGAGGGGGGCTGCGCCCCCTCCTCAGGACCTCCCTGCATCTGTATCCACATAGTTCGGTTTCGCGTGGCGGTGCGGTAGCGAACATACAGGCGCCGTGGGAAAGCACAGCATGATGAATGAGCAAGTCTCCAGCGGCGATTCCCAACATTATCCTGGCGGCACTGCCGGCCAGGGAGTTCCAGAAGCTGCGCCCGGCCTTGTCCGAGGTCACGCTGAACTTCGCCGATGTGCTTTATGAATTCGGCGAGCCGATCGCAGACGTGTACTTCCCGAGCGCCTGCCTCGTCTCCCTGCTGACCAGGGCCGACGGCCACGTGGCCCTGGAAGTCGGCATGGTGGGCCGCGAGGGCATCGTCGGCATCCCGCTGGCGCTCGGAATGCAACGCTCCCCGGTGAAGGCGCTCGTGCAGGGCGGCGGGCCGGCACTGCGGATGAAAAAAACGAAGTTCCTCGCTGCCCTGGAAGGCAGCGTGGGCCTCAAGCGCGGGATTTACGCGTATATCTACGCGCTCATGGGGCAGATTTCCCAGACCGCGGTCTGTAACCGCTTCCATCTGGTCGAGGCGCGCCTTGCGCGCTGGCTGCTGATGACCCGCGATCGCGTGGAGAGGGCAGAGTTCCGCATGACCCACGAGTTCCTCTCGCACATGCTGGGCGTGCGCCGCGAAGGGGTCAGCGAAGCGGCGTCGGCGTTCCAGCACCAGCATCTGATCGAATACAACCGTGGCAAGATTCGCATTCTTGACCACCGCGGCCTCGAGGCCGCGGCCTGCTCGTGCTACCACCGCTCGCCGGTGGACAAGGATGCGATCAAGCCCTGGCGTTCGGGACCACACTGAG
>JBDTRN010000059.1:0-12875 GCA_039931715.1 Betaproteobacteria bacterium | reverse complement strand
AACCTGCGGTCAATCGGCGCTCAGGGGCTGAGCGGTTTCACGATCTCCTCGGTCTCTTCGCCGAGCTGGGCGGCCACCGGAGGCGCATGCGAGTCCACCGGTCCCAGGCGCTCGTATTCGGCAATTACCTGCGCGCCGAACAGCAGCAAGGTGGCGACGATTTCGAAGCTGAGGAGCACGATGATCGCGGTGGCGAGCGATCCGTACACCAAGTTGACCTGTGACAAGGTGCCGAAATACCAGACCAGGCCATGGCGGATGATCTCCCACAGCACGCCGGCAGTCGCTCCGCCGATCAAGGCGTGGCTGACCGAAATCCTGCCGATCGGCATGAAGTAGTAGATCGACGAGATCAGCAGGATCTCGCCGGTCATGCCGGCCAAGTACAGCGCCGCGCTCGAGAAGGCGCCCAGCGACCAGGTGTGACCTTCGAGCACAATGTTGAGCTCGCCGATCGCGAGCAGGTCGGCGAGCACATAGGTGCCGATGAACAGCAGCGCGCCGAGGAACACAATGTAGCCGAAGGGAAGCACCAGCGAGACGGCGATCGAGCGCCGGCGCTCGGCCACCCGGTGCAGGAAGATCACCGACATCGCATTTTCCAGCACCTTGAAGGCAAGAGAACTGAAAAACAGCATGGTGATCAGCAGGACCCAGCCGATCTTCGCGCCATTGTCGAGGAAGGCCCGCAGCTCCTGCACCACCTCCCTGGATTGGCCGGGCACGACGAACTCGAGTGCACGACGCAACGTAGCGAGCAACACGGACTGGTCGATGAAATGCGACAGCGCCATCACCATCAGAATGAGCAGCGGCACGATGGAAAGCAGGGCGTAATACGCAACCGCCCCGGCGAGCAGCAGTCCCTGGTTGGCCTGGAAAGCCTTCAGGACCTGGAGTGAAAAAGCGAGCGGATTTTTGAGGATCGCCGCTGCCCGGCGCGGGATGTGCCAGCGCCACCTCATCCGTTCATGCCGAAGAAGAACTGCCGGCGCTGGGTGAGGCGCGTGGGCAGGTTGCGCCGGCGCTGGATCCGCTCGACGGTAGCGATGGCCCCGCCGGCAATACAGCAGCGAACCTGCAGTTTTTCAACTGCGGCGCCGACAGACATCAGTGATCCCGAAATGATAATCCTCCGCCCGTACCAAGCCGGCGCGGGCTTGCGCTACGGCAGTGGCACCGTGCGAATTGTCGCTTCCAGAGGCGTTGCTGGACTGTGCGCGGGCGCACAGATAGGTCGCTCGCCTCCGGAACGCGCGCAGATGTCAGGCGCGATGAAAACCCAACATGGCCTCGAGCATCGCGCGCAGGTGCGGTTGGACCTCGGCTGCGAGGTCGCGCCTGTACGCAAACGGGTGTGGTTCGTCCATGTAGGTGATCTCGGAGAGTTCCAGCTGCACCGCGTCGACGCCTTCAGATGGCTTGCCGTAAGTGCGCGTGATGTAGCCGCCCTTGAAACGCCCGTTGAGCACCGAGGTGAATCCGGCAGCGCCTTGCGCGATCTCCTGCATTCGGGTGCCGATCTCGGGCCGGCACGATGCGCCATCGGCGGTGCCGAGATTGAAGTCCGTCAACCGTCCCGGAAAAAAGCGCGGCACCCGCGATGCGATCGAATGCGCGTCCCATAACAGGGCGCTTCCGTGCACCGCACTGATTCGCGCAAGTTCCTCCTGCAACTTGGCGTGATAGGGCTTCCAGTACGTCCCCACGCGGTGCCTGATCTCCGTGTCATCGGGCTCCTCGCCCATGCGATAAATCGGCTGCTTGGCGAATGTATCGATCGGGCACAGGCCGGTGGTGTCCTGCCCCGGGTAAAGGTTGGCATTGTCGGGGGGGCGATTGAGGTCGACCACGTAACGCGAATGTGTCCCGGCGAGCACCGAAGCCCCGAGGGCGTCGGCGAAATCGTAAAGCTGCTCCAAGTGCCAGTCCGTGTCGGGAACAGTGCGCGCAATCGGCATCATGCGACGCGCCAGTGCGTCGGGCAGGTGCGTTCCAACGTGCGGCATCGAGATGAGCAGGGGGCGCGCGCCCTGCCTGAAACGAAAGGGATCCATGGCCCGATTCTAGCCCGAGGGCAGCAGCCCCGCGGCATCGCCCGCATAGTGTCCGCCGGCCACGAGCGACTTGATCTTCTCGATGTCCGGCGCGAAATAGCGGTCTTCGGCATAGAACGGCACGCGGTCGCGGATCGCGCCCATCGCCCGCTGCAGCGCGGGTGATGTCGCGAGCGGCGCGCGAAAGTCGATCCCCTGCGCGGCGGCGAGCAATTCGATCGCGACGATCCCGGCGGTGTTGTCGGCCATGTCGCCCAGGCGCCGCGCGGCAAAAGTCGCCATGCTCACATGGTCTTCCTGGTTCGCCGAGGTGGGCAGGCTGTCGACGCTGGCCGGATGCGCGAGCGACTTGTTCTCGCTCGCCAGTGCCGCCGCCGTGACCTGCGCAATCATGAACCCCGAGTTGAGTCCTCCCTGTTCGACCAGGAATGGGGGCAGCCGGCTGATGCTCGCGTCGATGAGCAGGGCGATGCGGCGTTCGGAGAGTGCCCCGATCTCGGCGATCGCGAGCGCGAGATTATCCGACGCCAGCGCGACCGGCTCGGCGTGGAAGTTTCCGCCCGACAGGACCTCCGACGTGTCCGCGAACACCAGCGGATTGTCGGTCACGCCATTGGCTTCGATCTCGAGCGTGCGCGCGACTGAACGCATCACATCCAGGCATGCACCCATGACCTGGGGCTGGCAGCGCAGCGAATACGGATCCTGCACCCGGTCATCGCCCTCGACATGCGAGGCGCGGATGCCGCTGCCGGCGAGGAGTTCGCGATAGCGCCGCGCCACTTCGATCTGCCCGGGCTGGCCGCGGAGGGCGTGGATGCGCGCATCGAAGGGTGTGTCACTTCCCATGGCTGCGTCCACCGACATCGCGCCGGCCACCAGCGCGGCGGCGAACGCGTCCTCGGTCGCAAACAGGCCGACCAGCGCGAGCGCAGTGGAAACCTGCGTCCCGTTGAGTAGCGCCAGGCCCTCCTTGGGCGCGAGCACCAGCGGATCGATCCCGGCATGCGCAAGGGCCTCGCGCGCCGGCACGATTCGGCCATCGATACGGGCATCGCCAACGCCGAGGAGGACGGCAGAAAGGTGCGCGAGTGGCGCGAGGTCGCCGGATGCGCCGACGGAACCCTTGGAAGGGATCAACGGGTAAGCCCGCTTGTCGTACAGCGCGACGAGCGCCCGGACAGTCGCCGGCTTCACGCCCGAATTGCCCTTGGCGAGGCTGGCGATCTTGAGCGCGAGGATAAGGCGCACCGCCTGGTCAGAAAGTGCGGGCCCGGTTCCGGCGGCGTGCGAAAGGACGAGGTTCACCTGCAGCCTGGCCAGGTCGGCGTCGGGGATGCGGGTTTGCGCGAGCTTGCCGAACCCCGTGTTGATGCCGTACGCGGGCTGGCCCGCGGCTACGATCTCACCGATGGCGGCGGCGCTCGCCTCCAACCACGGCACGCATGCGGGGTCCAGTTCGAGCGCCGGGCCTTCGCGAGCGATCCTGCGCAGGGTTGCGAGGGTGAGCGGCTGGCGGCCGACTTGCAGCGGCGCGCCCATTCAGGTGCGTGACGCGCAATGCGCGCGGCCATCCATCGGAAGGAAGGGGGTCATCAGGGAGTCTCGGAGGGCTCGATGTTGGACGATAGGGAGGCGGGATATGCGTCGGGCATTTTAAGGGTGAAATAACTTTTCACGTATGAACGCGAACGAGTCTTCAGTGCTCGGGTTGTTAGCGTTCATTCAAGGCGCGAATTCGAACCTGGCTGTTCGTGCGCCCCATTTTGCGCCAACATGCGGTTTGCTTGTTGGGCGCCGCGAATCGGCATTGCGACGATCGGCTGGCGCGCTATTCGGGAGACCCACTTCGATGAACACTTCCACTCTCCGTGGCCTGTCGATGGGCGGCGGACCGTCACACTTTCCCTCGTGCGCATCGCGCTGTGTGCTGACATGAGTGGCGTCGAGTTTCGCGCCGCGGTGCTGCGCGAGGTGAATGCGCCGCTCGTGGTCGAGCGCGTCCACCTCGCGCCCCCCAAGCGGGGCGAAGTTCTCGTGCGCATGGGGGCGTCCGGCCTTTGCCACACCGACCTCGAAGTCATGCAGGGCCAGCTTGCATACCCGCTGCCGATCGTGCTTGGGCACGAGGGGGCGGGCGTGGTCGAGGCCGTCGGTGAGGGGGTGACGCTGGTGCGCAAGGGCGACCACGTGGTGTGCTCGTGGAACCCGACTTGCGGGCATTGTTTTTACTGCGACCGCGGCCTGCCGATCCTGTGCGAGCCGTTCACGCGCCACCAGCCGGCGGGCCACCTGATGGATGGCACGTCGCGGCTGGAGGCACGCGGGGCCAAGCTCCACCATTTTTCGGTCGTGTCCTCGCATGCCGAGTACGCGATGGTTCCCGAATCCGGCGCGATCCCGATCCCCAAGGAAATCCCGTTCGACCGGGCCTGCCTCATCGGCTGCGGGGTCATGACGGGCGTCGGCGCGGCGTGCCGCGTGGCGCAGGTGCCCGCCGGCTCGGCTGTGGCCGTCATCGGATGCGGTGCGGTGGGACTCAATGCCATCCAGGGGGCGCGCATCCAGCGCGCCGAAATCATCATCGCCATCGATCGCGACGCCGCCAAGCGCGAAACGGCGATGGCTTTCGGCGCCACGCATTTCGTATTGGCGGGCGAAGAGACCATCGCCCAAGTCAAGGCTCTCACCGCGGGCCGCGGGGCCGACTGCGTGATCGAGTGCGCGGGCCATCCCGATGTGTTCCGGCTGTCGGCCGAAATCACCCGTCCCGGAGGCCAGCTCATCTGGCTGGGCAAGACCGGAGTCGCGCGCGACGTTGCTTTTCGGTGGGGCGCGCTCATGGGCGAAAAGCAGATCCGCCGCTCGAGTTATGGCGGGGCGCGTCCACGCCGTGATTTTCCCTGGCTCGCACGCATGTACCTCGAGGGCTCGCTCAAGCTGGATGAGCTGATTACCGCACGCCTGCCGCTCGAACGCATCAACGAAGGTTTCGACGAAATGCGGCGCGGCGAGGGCATCCGCACGGTGGTGTGTTTCGACGCCTGAACGCGCCGGCTATCGGACCATCGGCAGGTCGAGCCCCTGTTCCTTCGCGCAGCGGATCGCGTCCTCGTAACCCGCGTCGGCGTGGCGCATCACGCCGGTTGCCGGGTCATTCCAGAGCACGCGTGCGAGACGCCTGTCCGCGGCCTCGGTCCCGTCGCAGACGATCACCATACCGGCGTGCTGCGAGTAGCCCATGCCGACCCCACCGCCGTGATGCAGCGACACCCAGGTCGCCCCGCTCGCGCAGTTGAGCAGCGCATTGAGCATCGCCCAGTCCGATACCGCATCGCTGCCGTCCTTCATCGATTCGGTCTCGCGGTTGGGGCTTGCGACGGAACCTGAGTCGAGGTGGTCGCGGCCTATCACCACCGGCGCCTTGAGTTCGCCGTTGCGCACCATTTCGTTGAAGGCGAGGCCCACGCGGTGGCGGTCGCCCAGGCCGATCCACAGGATGCGCGCTGGCAGGCCCTGGAAGTGGATCCGCTTGGCTGCCATGTCGAGCCATTGGTGCAGGTGCGCATCGTCGGGGAAGAGCTCCTTCACCTTTGCATCCGTCCTGGCAATGTCCTCCGGGTCGCCAGAAAGCGCCACCCAACGGAACGGGCCGATCCCGCGGCAGAAGAGGGGCCGGATATAGGCCGGCACGAAGCCCGGGAAGTCGAACGCGTTCTTCACGCCGACGTTCTTCGCCTCCTGGCGGATGTTATTGCCGTAATCCACGCACGGGATTCCCATCGCCTGGAATCCGAGGATCGCGCGCACCTGGTTGGCGATGGCTTCGCGCGCGGAAACCGCGACTTCGTCGGGATCTTTCTTGCGCAAGTCCTTCCAGCGCTCGAGCGACCAGTGTTCCGGCAGGTACCCGTTAGCGGGGTCGTGGGCCGAGGTCTGGTCGGTGACCAGCGCAGGTTTCATGCCGCCGGCGCGGGCGCGCTTGAGGATTTCCGGGTAGACCTCGGCGGCGTTCCCTGCCAGGCCCACCGACACTGCACGGCCTTCGGTCTCGGCGCGCTGAAGGATCGCGTAGGCCTCGTCCAGCGTATTGGCGCGCTCATCGAGGTAGCGCGTGCGCAGTCGCATGTCGATGCGCGAGGGGTCGCACTCGATCGCCAGCATTGAAGCGCCGGCCATGGTGGCGGCCAGCGGCTGCGCGCCGCCCATGCCTCCCAGCCCCCCGGTAAGGATCCATCTCCCTTTCCAGTCGCCCCCGTAGTGCTGGCGCCCGGCTTCGGCAAACGTTTCGTAGGTGCCCTGCACGATGCCCTGGCTGCCGATATAGATCCATGAGCCGGCCGTCATCTGGCCGTACATCATGAGGCCCTTGCGGTCGAGCTCGTTGAAATGCTCCCACGTGGCCCAATGGGGGACGAGATTCGAGTTGGCGATCAGCACCCGCGGCGCGTCGGCATGCGTCCTGAAAACGCCGACCGGCTTGCCCGACTGGACCAGCAGTGTCTGGTCGCCTTCGAGCGCGCGCAGGCTGGTCACGATCTGGTCATAGCATTCCCAGTTGCGGGCGGCCTTGCCGATGCCGCCGTAAACCACCAGTTCTTCCGGGCGTTCGGCGACCTCGGGGTCGAGGTTGTTCATCAGCATGCGCAGCGGCGCTTCGGTGAGCCAGCTGCGCGCAGTGAGGGTGGTGCCGCGTGCGGCGCGGATCGGGCCGCGCGGTGTGGATGGGGTCATGTCGCGTGTGCTCGCTTTTCGATAGGTGTGCCGACGGGCGCATTCATTGTATGTGAGCGGCGCTTCGGGCTCCCTGCGGCCGACGGAGTTGGCCTTCAGGCGGCATCAGTGCCGGCAAATGCGCGTGCTCAGGTCGTTCCCCAGACCTGCCGGGCGGTTTCGAGCATTACGTCGAGCTTTTGCCACTGCTCGTCTTCGGTAAGGAAATTGCCCGCGATTCCCGAGGCGAACCCGCATTGCGGGCTGATTGCCAGCTGGCCGATGTCGATGAAGCGGGCGGCGTCGTCGATGCGCTGGCGCAGTTCGTCCACGGTCTCGACGCGCCCGGTCTTGGTGGTGATGAGGCCGAGCACCACGGTCACGCCCTTGGGCACGTAGCGCAGCGGCTCGAAGCCCCCGGCGCGCTCGGTGTCGTACTCGAGCATCAGGCGGTCGAATTTGAGGCTGCCGAACAGGCGCTCGGCGATTGGGTCGTATTTGCCTTCGCGGTGCCACATGCTGGCGCGGTTGCCGCGGCAGATGTGCAGGCCGAATGTGGCTTTCCCCCCGAGTCCGGCGATGACCGCGTTGTCGGCGGCGATCGCGCGATCGAGGTTTTTCATCGGGTCTTCGCCGCGCGAGCGCAGGCGCTCCAGCGTTGGCGCATCGACGTATCCGGTATAGCTCGGTTCGTCGAGCTGGATGTCACGGCAGCCGGCGTCGAACAGCCCCATGACGATCTGGCGCTGGATGGAGACTACGTCGGCGAGAAATGCATCCGCGTCCGGGTAGGCCGCACGGGAGCACTCGATGTCGGCCATCTGGGCCACGCGGTCCGGGCCCATGAGCGTGATCTTGACCGGGCGCGCCGCCGTCGACGCGGCAAACTGGAATTCCTTCAGCGGGAAGCTGCGCTCGAGGCGCAGCTTCTGCGTTACCGGTGTCTGGAACGAGAGCACCGCATCCTCGCCTTTTTCGAACGGCGTCTCGGTCGGACCGATGTTGCCCGGGTTCTGCTTGAAATTCATCCATGAGGTGTTCCACATGTCCCAGCCGGCCACATCGGAGAAGCTGACCTGCCAGTTGAGGCGGCGGAACTCGCCATCGGTCACGACCGGCAGTCCGTGCGCCTCCTGCTTGGCGATGACGTGGCGAATCGCGTCGTCCTGTGCCGCGACGAGGTCTTCGAGAGATAACTGGCCGGTGGCGTGCTGCATGAAGGCGATCTTGAGGTTGTCGGGGCGCAGCAGGCTGCCGACATGGTCGACGCGAAGGGGAGGATTCGATTGCATGGGCACTTCCGTGTGATGGGTCGTTGCGAACCTGTATTTTCTCAGGGTTGGGCACGGATGTATGCTCGCGCGTTCGCAATTCCCCGGGGAGTCCTTGATGTTTCGCCTGCTGGTCACCGTGTTGTGCCTTGTCGCCTCTGCCACTGTTGCCGCCCAGGAGTGGCCGTCCAAGCCGATCCGCTTCATCGTGCCCTGGCCCGCCGGCGGGCTTAACGACCTGATTGCGCGTGCGTTCAATGATCGCGTTTCGCGCGCGCTCGGGCAGACGGTCGTCACCGACTTCAAGGCCGGTGCGGGCGGGCGCATCGGCGTGGCCGAGGTCGCGCGTGCGGCGCCCGACGGTTACACCATCGGCATGGGGAACCTCGGGCCGCTGACGATATTCCCGAACCTGTACCGCAACATGCCCTACGACGCCAAGAAGGACCTGATTCCGATCACCATGTTCGCGGCTTCGCCGCTGGTGCTTGTGGTGCCCGCGAACTTCCCGGCCAAAAACGTAAAGGAGCTGATGGCGATGGCGAAAGCCCAGCCGGGCAAGCTCAATTACGCCTCGGTCGGCGTCGGCACCGCGCAGCACCTGATTTTCGAGATGTTCAAGAAGAAGGACGGCACGGACATGGTGCACGTGCCCTATAAAGGCACCAACGAATCCCTGCCGCACATGATCGACGGCCAGATCCACGCGATGTTCGACACGCTGCCGCTCATGTTGCCGCAGTTGAAGGGCGGGCGCATCAGGGGCCTTGCGGTCACCACCCCGCAGCGTGTGCCGCAATTGCCGGATGTGCCGACACTTGCCGAGGCCGGCTACCCCGAAGTGGACGTGGTGACGTGGTATGCGCTGATCGCACCGGCGGGGACGCCCAAGGCGATCACCGACCGCCTGTACCGGGAATACACGGCTGTGGCGCAGATGCCTGAAGTGCAAAAATTCCTCGCCGAGCAGGGCCTCGTTTACATCCCCAACACGCAGGCCCAGTTCGGCAACCGGATCGACGCCGAAAGGGCGCGCTGGGCGCAGATCATCGCCGAGCAGGGCATCAAGGTGGAGCAATAACCCGGTCATGGCCGACGCGCACAAGCAACCGGTGACCGACCGCTCGGCGTGGCGGGGCTCTGACCTTGCCGTGCGGCAGGCGGAGTGGACCTATCGCCTGACCGCGGCCGACACTGCCGAGATCGAGGCGGCATTGTCCGTTGCACGCGCGAGTGGCCGACCGGCGACCCGGCTCGGGCGCGAAGAATTTCCGCTGGCCGGGCTCGGCGCGACGTTCGCCCGCATAGCCACCGAGGTCAACGACGGTCTGGGCTTTTTTCTGGTGAAGGGCCTGCCCATCGATCGTTTCAGCCCGCAAGATGCGGAGCTCCTCATCGCCGGGGTCGGCAGCCATTTCGGCACCGCGATTACGCAGAATGCGTACGGCGACGTCATCGGCCATGTGCGTGACATCGGCGCGAAGCTTGGGCAGAAGGATGTGCGCGGCTACGACACCAATTCGGAACTGCGCTTCCACAACGACGAATCCGACCTGATCGTACTTCTGTGCCTGAAACAGGCGCGCTCGGGCGGGCTGTCCTCAATCGTCAGTTCGGCGCAGGTGTTCAACGAATTGCTGGCGACGCGGCCCGAAACCCTGCCGCAGCTGTTCGAGGGGTACACCTTTTCCCTCATGGGAGAGCACCGGGCGGGCGTGGCGCCGGTATCGGACCACAAGATCCCGATCTATAGCTGGTACCAGGGGCGCATGTCGTGCCGGTACACCATCAACACGGTATTGCAGGCGGCCCAATACACCGGGAAGGAACTGGGCGAAGCGGAGCGCACTACGCTGTTCGCGCCGCTGGAAGCCGCGCGGACGCCCGGGATGGCGCTCAGCTTCGCGCTCGAGCCGGGCGACATCCAGATCGCAAACAACCTGTCGGTCCTGCACCAGCGTACCGAGTACGTGGACTTCGACGAGCCCGAGCGCAAGCGCCACCTGTTGCGCTTGTGGCTCGCCTCCAACCAGCCCAGGCCGCTCGCCGCCGAGTTCGAGGAGCGCTTCAACGGTGGCTGGTCTTTCCGCCAGGGCATTCCGGTGACCAAGCGGCGCGAGGCCGCCTGACCGCGCCGTCCCGCGTTGCGCGTCGCAGCACGCTGCCCCTAGAATGGAGCCTTCGAGGGAAAACCCGGGGAGCCACACAATGAAATCAGTTCGGTTCGCGCTGAAGGCAGCGCTGGTAGCGGCCGTCACGGCCGCCTTTTCGACGGGCGCTGTCGCGCAGGAGAAAGTCATCCTCGGCATCAGCGGCTGGACGGGATTCGCGCCGCTGTCGCTGGCCGACAAGGCGGGCATCTTCAAGAAGAACGGGGTGGACGTCGAAATCCGCTTCATTGCGCCGGTGCAGCGATCAGCCGCGCTGGCCTCGGGGGCGCTCAACGCCGCCGCGACCACCATCGACCAGCACATCGTCTGGACCGCCGCCGGCGTGCCCGCGAAGCAGGTCCTGCTCATCGACAAGTCCAACGGCGGTGATGGCGTGGTGGTGCGCAACAACATCAATTCGATCAAGGAACTCAAGGGCAAGACGGTCGCCGTCGACGGCCCGGGCACGGTGCAGCACTTCATGCTCTCGTACATCCTGCAGAAGAACGGCATGACGATGCAGGACGTGATTCGCTCGACCATGGGCTCGCAGCCCGCCGCGCAGTCGTTCGTGGCCGGCCAGAACGATGCCGCCGTCACGTACGAACCGTACCTGTCCACGGTGCGCGCCAAGCCCGACGCCGGCAAGATCCTCGTCACCTCCAAGGACTACCCGGTGGTCGTCGACACGCTGGTGTTCCGCACCGATTTCATCAAGAAGAACCCCAAAACCGTGAAGGCCGCGGTGGACAGTTTCTTCGAGGCGCTCGACATGATCAAGCGTGAGCCGGCCAAGTCCTATGAGCTGATGGGCAGTGCGATCAAGCAGACCGGCGAGCAGTTCGGCAAGTCCGCGGCGTTCATCTCGTGGCAGGACCGCGACGCGAACAAGGCCTACTACGCCAAGGAAAGCACCCAGTTCACCAACTTCGCCATCGAGGTGCTGAAGTTCAACCGCGTGATCGCCAAGGACATCAAGGCGAAAGACATGGTGGACCTGAGCTTCCAGTAGGCCTGTGACGCGCGTGCCGCGCATCGCCGCGGCACGCGAGGTCTAGCCGATGATCTTCGAGCCCTTAAAGCCGGTTGCGCGCGGCGCGCGCATCGCGCTCGGCGCGGTGTTCTTCGTGCTGTTCATTGCGGCATGGGCAGTGGTGACGTGGGGCGGGTTCATCGACCCGATGTTCCTGAAAACGCCCCTCGAAACACTTGTCACCGGCTATAACCTGTTTGCCCAGTTCGGTTTCATCAACGATGTGGGCATCACCGTGTTCCGCGTCGTGGGCGGGTTCGTGCTGGCCGCGATCGTCGCTGTGCCCCTGGGTATCCTCATGGGGGCGTTCAAGCCGATCGAGGCGTTCCTCGAGCCCTTCGTGTCTTTCGCGCGCTACCTGCCGGCTTCGGCGTTCATCCCGCTGCTGATCCTGTGGGCCGGCATAGGCGAGGCCGAAAAGCTTCTGGTGATCTTCATCGGCTCGGTGTTCCAGGTGATCCTCATGGTGGCGGGCGTGGTGGGCGCCACGCGCAAGGACCTCGTCGAGGCGGCGTATACGCTGGGGGCTGACGCATCGGGTATCGTGCGCCGGGTCATGCTGCCCGGTGCCTCGCCGCAGATCGCCGAGACGCTCCGCCTCGTGCTCGGCTGGGCCTGGACGTACGTGATCGTGGCCGAGCTGGTGGGCGCCGAAACCGGCATCGGCCACATGATCATGGACAGCCAGCGCATGCTCGACACGGGCCAGATGATCTTCGGCATCTTCATCATCGGCGTGATCGGGCTGGTGACCGACCTCGTGTTCAAGTGGGTCAACCGCAAGCTCTACCCCTGGGCGTTCTGATGTCGAAGCTCGCAATCGAGGGTGTGTCGCGAGTGTTTCCGGGGGTAAGCGGCGGCGCGCCCACACAAGCGCTGCAGCCGACAGACCTCAACATCGAGGACAACGACTTCATCACCATCCTGGGGCCTTCGGGTTGTGGCAAGTCGACCTTGCTGCGCATCGTGGCCGGCCTGGACCAGCCCACCACCGGCCGGGTTCTGCTCGACGGCGAGCCGGTCAGCCGGCCGGGGCCGGATCGCGGCATGGTGTTCCAGTCCTACACGCTGTTCCCGTGGCTCACGGTGCGCGAGAACATCTGCTTCGGCCTGCGCGAGAAAGGCCTGCCAGTGGGCGAGCAGATCCGGATCTCCGACTACTTCATCGGCAAGACCGGCCTGGCTGGATTCGAGGGGCATTTCCCCAAGATGCTCTCCGGCGGCATGCAGCAGCGCACGGCGCTGGCGCGCGCGCTGGCCAACGACCCGAAGATGCTGCTGCTCGACGAGCCCTTCGGCGCCCTCGACAACCAGACCCGCGCGCTCATGCAGGAACTGCTGCTGGGAATCTGGGAGGCCGACAGGAAGACCGTGCTCTTCGTCACCCACGACATCGACGAGGCGATCTTCATGGCCAACCGCGTGGCGGTGATGTCGGCGCGGCCGGGCCACATCAAGACCATCCTGCCCATCGACCTGCCGCACCCGCGCCATTACAAGATGAAGACTACGCCCGAATTCACCGGCTACAAGGCGCAGCTCACAGAGGAAATCCGCACCGAGTCAATCAAGGCCGCCAGCATGGCGCCTTGACTGCGACTCGGGGCTTTTTTTCCGTCGCGAGATTGAGGCAGGCCCGAAAGGGGAGTAA
>JBDTRN010000058.1:0-12993 GCA_039931715.1 Betaproteobacteria bacterium | reverse complement strand
GTGTTTCTCAGGAACCTAACCCAAGCGGTCGGGATGGGGACTTAGGACGATGCGCATCGTCGTCCTCGGCGCCGGCCCGGCGGGCCTGTTGTTCGCGCTGCTCGCCAGGCGGCGCCACCCTGCCTGGGACATCCACGTGGTCGAGCAGAACCCAGCCGATGCGACTTTCGGCTTCGGCGTGGTGTTCTCGCAGGGGGCGCTTGCCTTCCTCGAGCGCGACGCCCCCGGGCTGCATGCGCAGCTCGCCGGCCGCATGGAAAGCTGGCCCATGCAGCGCGTCGTGCATCGCGGCGAGAAAGTCGACATCGACGGCAATGGCTTCTCCGCCATCCAGCGCCTCGCGCTGAACCGGTTCCTGCACGCCCTGTGCCGCGAAGCCGGTGTGCGCCTTGAATTCTCGCGCAGCGTGACTGCGCTCTCAGAACTCGGCGCCGCCGACCTCATCGTGGGCGCGGACGGCGCCCATTCGCTCGTGCGCCGCAGCCTGGAGGCGCAGTTCGCCCCCAAGGCAGAGTGGCTCGAAAACCGCTTCGCGTGGTATGGCACCACGCAGGTTTTCGAGTGCCTCACGCTCACGTTCCGTGACACCCCAGATGGCGCTTTTGTCGCGCACCACTATCGCTACGCGCCGGACATGAGCACATTCCTGGTGGAGTGCGACGCGGCAACGTGGCGCCGCGCGGGCCTGGACACGATGGACGAGGCAGCTTCGCGCGCCTATTGCGAAAAAGTTTTCGCGCCCGATCTCGGGGGCCACGCGCTGGTGTCGAACAAGTCGGTGTGGCGGCAGTTCCCGCTCCTCGCCAACCGCCACTGGGCCGCGCGCACGCCCGAGGGTGTTCCGGCGGTGCTGATCGGGGACGCCCTGCGCACGATGCATTTTTCCATCGGTTCGGGAACCCGCGCCGCATTCGAGGACGCGATCGCCCTTGATCATGCGCTTGGCGAGGCGGGCGGGTCGGTCGACAAGGCGCTCGCGGCGTTCGAGCGCGAGCGCCGGCCGGTGGTAGACAAGCTGCATGCCGCGGCGAATGCGTCTTCGTACTGGTACGAGCGCTTCGCGCAGAAGATGCGGCTCGCCCCGTGGGACCTAGCTTACGACTACATGACGAGGAGCGGTCGCATGAGCGACGAGCGCCTGCGCCAGATGGCGCCGAAATTCATGGCCGCGCGGGACCGGGGTTAGGCAGTAGGTTGCGGGGGCCCGGCGAGCTCGAACGCTGGGCGTCACAATCCATGCACGCCGAGCCCTTCCAAGGAGATATGCGATGTCGACTACCGCCAAGAACACCCGCGCGACCGTCGTTCCGTGCCTGCGGTATCGCGATGCTCCGCACGCCATCGAGTGGCTCTGTTCGGTCTTCGGATTCGAGCGGCAACTCGTCGTTCCGAACGAAGACGGAACCATTGCCCACGCGCAGCTCAGCTTTGGGAGCGGCATGGTCATGCTGGGCTCGGTTTCGAAAGCCGGGAACGAGTTCGGTCGTCTCATCACGCAACCGGATGAAGTCGGAGGCATGGAAACACAAAGCCCGTACCTCATAGTCTCGGACGCCGACGCGGTGTACCGCAGGGCAAAGGCCGCAGGTGCCAGGATCGAGATCGAGATCAAGGACGAAGCCTACGGAGGCCGAGGCTTTACCTGTCGTGATCTGGAGGGACACTTGTGGAACGTCGGAACCTACGACCCGTGGTGACGCTCAACCCTTCCACATCGGCAACCCGCCAGGCCGGGACGTGCGCCTGCGGTCGCGCCTGCGCGGGAAGCGAAGCTGCCTGCGCGGCGGGACCATCAAATACTGCCAATTTTTCCGTCAGACCCGCGTGTTTATTGACTTTCCGGGCGAATTACTGCCACGCTGCTGGCGCCGGCGTCGGCGTCGGCTCGGAGGGCTCCGGCTCACAGTCTCCTCGACGGGGGCTGCGGGGCGAAAAAGCGTGAGTGTGCCGAAAGCTGCGCCCTTGGGGGCGATAGTCGGCGCGAGAAAACAGCTTACAACCGGAGGACTGGATGGCGCTTGAATTCTGCTCGGTGGCGCGCGAAGGGCGCCTGACTGTCGTGACCCTGAACCGGCCGGAGGCGATGAATGCGCTGCACTCGGCGGCGCACTTCGAACTGGCGCGGGTGTTCGATGACTTTGCCGCCGATCCGGAGCAATGGGTGGCCATCGTCACCGGCGCGGGGCCGAAAGCGTTTTGCGCCGGCAGCGACCTCAAGGTGATCGCCTCCGGCGCCTCCAACGAGCGCCCGCCCAGCGGGTTCTGCGGCCTCACCGCGCGCTTCGACCTCGACAAGCCCCTCATCGCCGCCGTCAACGGCGTGGCGATGGGCGGCGGGTTCGAGATCGCGCTCGCCTGCGACCTCGTTATCGCCTCCGACAACGCCGTGTTCGCGCTGCCCGAGCCGCGTGTCGGCCTCGCTGCGTTTGCCGGCGGTGTGCAGCGCCTGCCGCGCCAGATCGGCCTCAAGGCGGCGATGGGCATCATCCTTACCGGCCGGCGTGTCGAAGCACGCGAGGCGCTTGCGCTGGGCATCGTCAACGAAGTCGTCCCTCAGGCCGGGCTCATGGACGCGGCACGCAAGTGGGCCGGGTGGATCCTCGAGTGCAGCCCGATGGCGGTGCGCGCGTCGAAGGCCGCCGCAATGCGCGGGCTGGCCGAGACGACAGTCGAAGCCGCGCTGGGCGCGCTCGGCGATTACTCGGCTGTGAAGGAATGGAAAGCTTCGGACGATTACGTCGAGGGGCCGCTTGCGTTTGCCGCCAAGCGCAAGCCGCAGTGGAAGGGGCGTTAGCGGCACCGACCTGCTCACGAACAATTCCTACAGGCCGAAAATCTTCATGAGCGAGTCGGTGAAGCCTTCGAGGCCGCGGCCGGCGATTCCCGATTTGCGCCCGAAGCCGGGCATTTCCTCGTACACGTAAAAGCCCGCATCGCCGGCGAAGCGGTCCTTGAACAACGGCTGCTGTCCCAGCGCATAGGCGAGAAAGGTTTCGCTGCGCGCCGTCGAGTAGAGGACGTTCGCGCTGAAGCCGATGGTGGCTTCCTGGTTTATGGCGCGGCCCGCTTCGGCCTTTTCCACGCGGATGCCGCGGCCGCCCTTGGCGATCAGGCTGACCGGGCCATGGAACACGAGGTAACGCAGTTGCAGCGTCATCCAGGCGTGCAGGCTCCCGAGGCGCCAGTGCCGCGTGATGCGCAGCGGCTTGTCTTCGGCGCACACGACACCGACGAGGTTGCGCGGCTGGAACACCACGGCCGAGCCTTCGGGCACGCCCAGCACGCCGATCTCGTTGATGGGGTCGGTGGTCGAGGAGACCACGACCGTCTCGCGCTTTGCGGCGCGGACACGGGTGAGCATCAGCAGGCCGGCCGCGAGGCTGCTCAGCGGGTAGGACCAGTCGAGCAGCAGCTTGGTGTCCGAACGGGTTTCGCCCTGCGCGCCGGGCTGGGTCGCCGAAGGCATGCTCTGCAGGTACTGCGGGTGGATCAGGAGCACCTGCCCGGCGTCGATCGCAATCGGCTGCGATACGGCGGAAAAGGCGGGGCGCGCCGCGTCGGCGTCGCTGCCGCGCAGCGCAAGGTCGATGGTGCCGGACGTGCCGGGCATGACGCTGGTTGGCGGCCGGCGCGCCACGAGCGGGGCGAGGACGAAAAAGAACAGCAGCTTGATTCCGATCGGCACGAGCAGGATGGACAGCACGATCGCCGCCGCAGTCGGCCAGACTTCGCGCCATCGCTCCAGCGCCCGCCCGGCGAGATTGCCGAGCCGGCTTTTCTCGCGCTCCCCGATCAGTGCATCGAGCGGCTGCAGCACCGCGGCAACTCGCTCGCTGCTGAGTTCGAAGGGTTTCCGGGCGGCGGCGGCTGCGTCGATCACCTGCTTCTTGAACCGGTAGTCGGCGTCCGCGCGTCGGTTCTTCTCGATCAACGCGACGGCGTCCTGGCGCAATTTCCTGAGGCGCGCATGCAGGTCGGTGCCGATGATCAGCGTGGCGATGGGATGGTTCTCGGCGAGCACCCGCTGGGCCTCCTGGTTGGCGAGATAGTCCGCGTAGGCGGCCGCGTGGATGCGCCGGAACGCTTCGAGTTGCGCGGGCCCTTCGTGCGTTGCGGCGAGAAAGGGGCGCAGGCGCAGCAGGTAGTCGCGCTCCTGGGTGAGCACTTCGATCTCGACGTTGCGTTTGAAGTGGTCAACCACGCCGCGGCCGAGGGGGACGCTGGTAAAGAACCCAATGCCGTCCTTCTGCTCGAGCGCGAGCCGGGAGATTTCCTGGACGATGGTCGCGATGCGTGCATCGAGCGCAGCCGCGGGCGCTTGCGCCAGGGCCTTCACGCGCGCCGCCGCAGCTTGCTCGAATTCGCGCACCTGCTGTTCGATGCCGGCCTTGCCCTGCGTGAGCAGTGCCACCTCGCCCTGCAGGCGGCGATAGGCGCGCACTTCGTCCTGCATCCAGTAGCCGGCCACGAGGAGTGCCGACACGAGCACGAACATGAGCGCGGTGCGAACCAGCCAGCCGCCGACCGCCTCGACGAGGTTCAGCAACTGCGTGCGACCGCGTCGTGCGTCGGGGCCGTTATGCGCATGGGGTTGGCATTGCCGGCCTTTGGGGCGGCCGGAACAGGAAAGCAGCCATCTTACTGCGCGCGCGCGCTGGCTCGCAGCGCCGCGAACCCGCGGACACCCTACCGCGCGGCCAGCTCCCGCTCCAGCGCGCCGATCTCGGCGTCGATCGCATCCATGCCCGGAAACGTTCGTACGGCCCGCTCGTACCAGTAGCGCGCATTTGACTCGTCCCCCTCGATGAGGTGGACGATGCCATGCGCCCAGGCCGCCAATGGGTCGGTGCTTTCCTGCGCGATCTCGTGCGCGGCCTCCCAGTCGCGTGCACGCAGCAGTGCGACGGTGTCGTCGAGCGGAGCGCGCGTGTTGCCGGGTGGTGCGGCCGCGTCGTCGGGCTTGGCGCCGCTCCCCACGGCGCGCGCAGGTGGCTTTTGGTCCAGGACTATTCGCGCAGCTTGCGCGCCTCTTTGGCTGCCGGGCGCTCGATGCTCTCGGTGAGCCACGCGCTGAATTTGGGGAACTTCGACAGGTCGTACTTGATCGCCGCCAGCGTGTAGACCACGCTCGCCACCATGAAGTCGGCCATGTCCCAGCGCTCGCCGCCGAAGTAGCGGTGTTTCGCAAGATGGTCTTCGAGGAGTTTCAACCGCACCACCATCTGGGATTCGGAAGCATCGGCGAGCGCGGCGTCGCGTTTCTCCGGCGGGAAGAGCACGCGGTTCTGGAACATCGCGATCATGGGCGGCTCGACATCGTTGGCGACGTAGAAAGCCCACTGCAGCATGCGTCCGCGGGTCTGCGCAGTAGCCGGGAACAGGCTCGACTTGTACTTCTCGGCCAGGTACAGGTTGATCGCCGCCGACTCCCACATCACGAAGCCGTCGTCGTCGATGGTGGGCACCCGCGCGTTGGGGTTGAGCTCCAGGTACCACGGCTCCTTGCATTCGGGCTTGTCGGCCGTGATGCTCACCGGGATGTGCTCGTAGGCGATGCCGGCCTCTTTCGCCAGCCACAGCACGCGAAACGCGCGCGAACGCGGTTGTCCGTATATTTTCAACATGCCTTGCTCCTGGTTACTTGTCGTGGCTCGCGCCGCGAAACGATCGCAGCCGGGAGCAGGCGCAACGATAGAATGACTGCATCGGCTCTGCAAGCGAGGTTTGCAGGAGGAGACGCTGCACCGGTTCCATTAATCGCACAGGAGTTCCCCGCGTTGAACGCTCCTTCCGACAAGCCTTCCAGCCTCGGACTGGCCGGTTACTGGCCAAGCCGCTTCCGGCGCAGTCTTACCGTGCCTCGTACCACTCTCGCAACGAATCTTGCGGTTGCCGCTTTGCGATACGGGGATGCGCCGGCTATCCACAGCCTCGGGCGCACGTTGAGCTGGCGGGAGTTTTCCGCCGCCGCCGACGCCTTCGCCGGCTGGCTGCAGCATGCGGGCATCGCGCGTGGCGACCGGGTACTGATCTACATGCAGAACTCGGTGCAGTGGCTCATCGCCAGTTTCGGCGCGATGCGAGCCGACGCAGTGGTGGTGCCGGTCAATCCGATGAATCGCGTGGACGAGTTGCACCACTACCTCAAGGACTCCGGCGCGCGGGTCGCGGTCTGCGCGCAGGAGCTCGCGCCGGCGCTGCTCGGTGCCGCGGGCGGGACGTCGCTCGAGCAGGTCGTCGTGGCCACCTATTCGGAATATGTCCCGGCGGACTCGCCTTTTACGCTGCCTGACTGGCTGCACGCGCCCCGCGTAAACGTCCCGGGGTGCGTTCCCTGGCAGGATGTCATGGCAGCAGGGCGCGCACCGCGTGCGCCTGAGGCCACGCCGGACGACCTTTGCCTGCTGCCCTATACCTCGGGGTCCACGGGACTGCCCAAGGGCTGCATGCACACCAGCGCGACTTTCATGCACAACGTGGCTGGGCTGGCGCTCTGGCACGGCATCACGGCCGGGGATCCTTGTCTCGGCGTGGCGCCCATGTACCACGTGTCCGGCCTGACCCACAGCATCCATGTGCCGGTTTATGCCGGCGCCTGCATCGTGCTTGTGCCGCGCTGGGAGCGCAGGCTGGCTGCGGAACTCATCGAACACTACCGCGTCGTACACGCGAGCATGGCCCCCACGGCGGTGATCGACCTGCTGGCCGATCCCGAGCTCGATCGGCGTGATCTTTCGAGCCTGCGGCGCATCGGCTCCGGTGGCTCCTCGATGCCGGACGAAGTATGGAAGCGGCTCAACGAGCGCATGGGCATCCCCTACATCGAGGCCTATGGCATGACCGAGGCGGCCGCAACCACCCACAACAATCCGGGCGACCGTCCCAAGCGTCAGTGCCTGGGCATCACGTGGTTCGACAGCGAGTCCTGCGTGATCGACCCGGACACGCTGGCAGTGCGCGCTGTGGGTGAGCCCGGGGAGATCCTGATTCGCGGCCCGCAGATGTTCAGGGGCTATTGGAACCGTCCAGGGGACACGGCGGCGGCATGGGTGAAGGTCGCCGGCCGCGAGTGGTACCGCTCGGGAGACATCGGCTACGTCGACGAAGAGGGCTACTTTTTCATGACCGACCGGCTCAAGCGCATGATCAACGCTTCGGGCTTCAAGGTCTGGCCGGCGGAAGTGGAATCCGTGTTGTATGCCCATCCTGATGTGCTGGAGGCGTGTGTCGTCGGCGTTCGCGACGCTTACCGGGGCGAGACGGTCAAGGCGCTGCTTGTGCTGCGGCCCGAGGCGCGCGGCCGACTGACGGGCGAGGAGTTCACCGCCTGGGCGCGGGAAAAGATGGCGGCCTACAAGGTGCCGCGCATCGTCGAGTTCGTCGAAACCCTGCCCAAGTCCCCTGTGGGCAAGATCCTCTGGCGCGAAGTGCAGGACCGCGAGAACGCGCGCGGCTGAGGGCCGCGCCGCCCCCTATTTTTTCGGGCTCTTGCGCCTGGCCTTCGACGTGGATTTCCTGGCGGTTGCCTTTTCTCCCGGCCGCGCCACGGCGCCCAACCCTGGCTTGAAGCTCTTCTTGTCGAGGAACTCGCGCATGCCGCGCTCGCGCGTGTGTTCGGTGTCCTTGGCCTCGAGCGCCGTGATCTTGGCGATCAGGTAGTCGTAGGCCTGCTCCATGTCCATCGTGCGCACCTGCCGGATCGCCTGCTTGGTATAGGCGAGCACCATGGGGCTCTTCGACATCAGTTCGCGGGCGAGCGCAACGGTTTCCGCGCGCAGCTTTTTAGAGGGCACCGAAAAATTCACCAGCCCCATCTGGGCGGCTTTCTTCCCGTCGAAAGTGCGACCGGTGACCGCGTAGTACATCGCGTCCCGGATGCGCAGCGTGTCGACCAGCAACTTGCTGACGACGCCGCCGGGAACGATGCCCCAGTTGATCTCGGAGAGCCCGAATATCGCATCGTCCGCGGCGATGGCCAGGTCGCAGTTGCAAAGGGGAATGAACGCACCGCCGAAGCAGTAGCCGTTCACCATGGCGATGACCGGCTTCCTGCCCCGCACCAACGCATCCCATGACCAGCGCCGGTTGTCCGTGTACGAGCGGAACTGCGCCTGCGCGTCACCGTCGGTTTCGCGAAAATATTCCTTGAGGTCCATGCCGGCGCTCCAGGAGTTTCCGGCGCCGGTCAGCACGATGACCTTCGTTTCCGGGTGCGTTTCGTGCTCCAGCATCGCCTGCGCCATCTCGGCGTGCAGGGTCGGATTCATCGCGTTGCGCTTTTCCGGCCGGTTGAACGTCATCCAGGTGATGCCTTCGCGGTCGGTCTCGACCGTGATGCATTCGTAGTCGGTGCGCGGCTGCTTCGGGTATTTGACGGGCATGAATGTCCTTCTATTTTTTGGATTACAACGCGGCCGCAGTGCCGAGCAGCACCGTGACCTGCGATGAGAGGGTGCCACCGTTGCCGTGGCACAAGGCGATTTCGGGCGCGGCCACTTGCCGCTCGCCGGCTTCGCCGCGCAGCTGGGCAACCGCTTCGGCAAGCAGGAAAATGCCGTACATGCCGGGGTGCACGCACGAAAGCCCGCCGCCGTTGGTATTGACCGGCAGACTGCCACCCGGAGCGATGCGGCCGTTTTGGACGAAGGCGCCGCCTTCGCCCTTGGCGCAGAAGCCGAGGTCTTCGAGCGCGAGGATCGTGTTGATCGTGAAGGCGTCGTAGATCTCCGCGACGTCGACGTCGCCGATCGACACGCCCGCCATCGCGAGCGCGCGCGGGCCGGTCTCGGCAGCGGCAGTCACCGTGAGGTCGGGCATCGAAGAAATCTGGCGGTGGGAGACGGCTGCCGAGCCACCGAGGAAATACACCGGCCGCTTGGGAAAATCCTTTGCGCGGTCCGCGGCGACCATGATGATCGCGCCGGCGCCGTCGGTCACAAGGCAACAGTCGCGGACGGTGAGCGGGTCGCAAAGCATGCGCGATGCGCGGACCTGTGCCACCGTCAGCGGATCGCGCATGAACGCTTGTGGATTCAGCTGGGCCCAGCCGCGCGCCGCGACGGCGACTTCGGCGAGTTGCTCTGGTGTGGTGCCGAACTCGTGCATGTGGCGCGCCGCAGCCAGCGCGAACGGGCCGACCATGTAGCTCGGTTTGTAAATGGATTCGTACGGAGGCGGATCGGAAAAATTCGGTGAATGCTTTCCGCTGCGCTGGTTCGAGCCGTAGCAGATCAGCGCGACATCGCACATCCCGGCTTCCAGTGCGAGGGTCGCGGAGAGCGCGAATTCGAGGAAAGAGGATCCGCCGATGTTCGTGCCAACCACGTGACGTGGGCGGATGCCGAGATAGTCGGCGGTCGAGAGCACCGGCAGGAAGTTGACTGAATTCGCGGTAAACAGGCCGTCGACCGCGCTTAACGGCAGCCCCGCATCGGCGAGGGCGGCGTGTACAGCCTGGCTGAGCAGGTCGAGGTGCGAAAAACCAGGCGCTTCGCCCATTCCGGCGAGGCCCGCGCCGACGATCGCCGCCGTGCCGCGTAAGGACCGCATTGCGGAGGTTCAGTCCGCTTTGATGCCGGCGGCGCGCACCACTTGTCCCCACCGCGCGAGGTCGGCGCGCAGGAACGCGGGCAGGTCCTCGCCGACGACACCGGCTTCGGCGCCGAAAGCGCGCAGCCTTTCGCGCAGGTCGGGATCGCGCAGCACTGTCGCCATGTCGGTGCGGATCTTAGCCGTCACCTCGCCGGGCAGGCCCGCCGGCGCGATCAGCATGAACCACGTGACCGCTTCGAACCCCGGAATGCCCTGCTGGGCGAAGGTCGCCACGTCGGGGATCGAGGCATTGCGCTCGCGTGTCGGGATGGCGATCGGCACCAGCTTGCCGGACTTGATGTGCGGCAGCGAGTTTGCAACCGGGACGAACATCATCGAGATCTGGCCGCCGATGAGGTCGTTCATCGCGGGACCCACGCCCTTGTAGGGCACATGAACCATCTTGATCCCGAAATGCTGGTTGAGGAATTCGCCCGCGAGGTGGGCCTGCGAGCCGTTGGCGGGGGAGCCGAACGTGAGCTCGCCGGGCTTGCTGCGCGCGAGGGCGGCCAGTTCCTGCAGGTTCTTTGCCGGCACCGACGGATTCACCGCGAGGACATTATCGATGTTGGCAGCGCGCGCGATCAGGGTGAAGTCCTTGAGCGGGTCATACGCGAGCTTGGGGAACAGGTGCGGGTTCACCGCCATCGTGTTCGTCGGCGCCATGAGCAGGAAATAGCCGTCAGGCGGTGCGTTCTTGAGCTGCTCCATCGAGAGCGCACCCGATGCGCCCGGACGCGCCTCGACGATGATCGGCTGCTTCCAGATTGCCTGGAGCTTTTCGCCGAACACGCGCGCCATCAGGTCAGTTGGCCCGCCGCCGGGGAAGCCGGTGACCAGGCGGACTGGCTTGGATGGGTAGGGCGCCGCGCCCTGCGAGAACGCGAGGGCGCTGGCGGCCGCGAGGAGGCCCCCGATGAGAAGACGGAACAGTCTTCTCATTTGAGCCATCCGATCGAGTTAGGGGCCTGGTTTGTGAGGTCGGTCGCGTTAACTTCAACGGTTCGGAACGGCGCGCGCGCGAAGCGCTCTTTCTCCTCGAACGGGACGGTCGCGTCGATGCCCACCTTGGCGCGGATGCCGTTGTCGCTCTTTCTCACATATTCGTGGGTGCGCGCACCGGGAATGATGAACAGGTCGCGGCTTGCCTCCATGCGCATCGCGAGGGCGTACTCGACGTCGTTGGGGTTCTTGATGTCGATGTCGTCGTCAACCGCAATCACGAGGTCGAGGTCCTTCAGCGTGCCGAAGGCCGCGAGGATGGCGTTCCGCTGCAGGCCTTCCTGCTGCGGGTTGGTCTTTTTCACGCTGATGACGGCGTGGAAGCGGTGCAACCCGCCGGCGGTCATCTCCACGTCGTTTACGATCGGCGTGGCCGCCTGCAGGGCCTTGAGCAGGCTCGCTTCCATGACGTACTTGCGCAGCATGATGGTCTCGCGGCCCACGCCGTTGATGGCGAAGTACAGCGGGTCGTTGCGGTGGGCCACGGCGCTGACCTCGAAGATCGGCGCATCGCCTTCGGGCGACAGGTAACCGACGAATTCGCCGAACGGGCCTTCGCGCACGGTCTGGCCGGGCAGCAGCACGCCTTCGAGCACGATCTCGGTCTCGGCCGGGTAGAGCAGGTCCTGACTCACGCCCTTGACCACCGGCAGCGGCTCGCCGCGCAGGCCGCCCGCAATGGCGAGCTCGTCGGCCGACTCCGGCATCTGCGCCCCCATGGTGGCGGCGGTGTAGTGCACGGCGAGGTCGGTGCCGATGCAGACCGCGATCGGCAGCGGCTTGCCCAGCTTCTGGGCGCGTTCGTAGGCCGCACGCAGGTGGCGCCCGAAATCGAGCTTGATCGCGGTGCGTTTCGCCCCGATGAGCTGCAGGCGATGGTAGGAGGCATTGTAGACGCCGGTTTCCGGATCCTTCACGATCACGATGCCGGCGGTGATGAAGCGGCCGCTGTCGCCGTCGGTGTGGCGCAGGATCGGCAGCATCTTGCCGAGGTCGAACTCGCGGTGGACGTTCTCGTGCACGGGCGCCTTGCTGACCACCACGGGCGCCACCGGGTTGCCCAAGGCGCGCGCGACGAACTGGCGGATGCCGAGGTAGTCGACGCCGAATGCAGCCTCGCAGTTCTCGCGGCACGAAAGCATGTTGCCCAGCACTGGCATGCTGTGGCCCTTGACGCGCGGAAACAGCAGCGCCGGCCCGCCGTCGAGCTTTTTCATCATGCCGGCGATCTGGTATTCGGGGTCGGCCTCGTGCTTGTAAGTGTCGATGCGCCCGGCCTGCTGCATGCGCCGCAGTGCGGAGCGGAAGCTGGTGTCGATCACGACCTGGTTGCTGGCGTCCATACCGGTATCCTTGGAAGTGCTGGAAAAGGGGGCGCCCGGCATCGATGCCGGGCGGCGATTACTGCTCGACCTTGATGCCGGTCGATTTGACGAAGTTACCCCACTTCTGCATCTCGGAGGCGACGAAGGCGCGAAACTGTTCCGGCGTGTCGCCCACCGGCGTCGCGCCCATGTCTTCCATGCGCTTGCGCAGCGCGGGATCGCGGAACCCCTGCTGCACCGCGAGGGCGACGCGGTTGACGATCTCCGGCGGCGTGCCGGCAGGGGCAAACAACCCGTTCCACGAATCCACTGCGTAGCCGGGGATGCCTCCCTCGGCGATGGTGGGCACCTCCGGCGACTGCGGAAAGCGCTTGGCACTGGTGATGCCCAGCGCGCGCAGCTTGCCCGCGCGGATCTGTGGCAGCGCGTCGGAGTAGTTGGCGAAAGTCAGCTGGGTATCCCCGGCCACGGCCGCGGCGGTGGCGGGTGCGCCACCTTTGTACGGCACGTACACGATGTCGGTGCCCGACATGTACTTGAAGATCTCGCCGCTGAACTGGGTGAGGCCGCCCGCGCCGGCAAAGTTGAGCTTGCCCGGCTGCGCCTTGGCCAGAGCGATCAACTCGCGCACGTTCTGCGCTGGAAGCGACGGGTGGGCCATCAGCACCAGCGGGTTGGTGTTGATGAGGGTGACCGGGGCGAAGTCCTTCAGGCCGTCGTAGCCCAGCTTCTGGATGAACTGGTTGAGCGTCTGCGGCGCGGCCGAGCCCATGAGGAATGTGTAGCCGTCGGGAGTGCTCCTGGCCACATACTCGGTGGCGAGCGCGCCGCCGTTGCCGACCTTGTTCTCGACGATGACGGGCTGGCCGATCGCTTCCTGGATCTTGGGCGCGGTGAGGCGCGTCACGGTGTCGGTGATCCCGCCCGGAGCATAGGGCACCACGATGCGCACCGGCTTGGTGGGCCAGGCCTGCGCCCAGGCCGTGGTCGCAAATACCGCGGAGAGCACCAGCGAGGCAAGCGCTGGCAGGAGGGAGGAGGTCATGGTCGGCTTCAGAGGCATGGTTGGCTTTAA
>JBDTRN010000057.1:0-13088 GCA_039931715.1 Betaproteobacteria bacterium | reverse complement strand
GTCGAGGCGGCGATTTCAGGCAACCCGAAATTCTTCCTCGGTACCGACAGCGCGCCGCACGCGAAGCACACCAAGGAAACGGCCTGCGGATGCGCGGGGCTGTACACCGCGCACGCGGCCATCGAGCTGTACGCAAGCGCCTTCGAAGAGGCCAACGCGCTCGACAAGCTCGAGGGGTTCGCGAGCTTTCATGGCGCCGATTTCTACGGGCTGCCGCGCAACAAGGACCGCATCACCCTGGTGCGCAAGGAATGGCGCGTGCCGGACGCCTACAAGTTCGGCGCCGACGAAGTGGTGCCGATGCGCGCCGGCGAGACGCTCGCATGGCGCCTGCAATAGACACCCTCACCGCGGCCCTCCTCCCAGCGCCCGCCCTCACCCACCCTGCGTTCGATCCGCTGCGGCCCTGGCTGCGCCGGCTCGGCGAAAACCCTTGCGTCGCGGCGCTGGACGCACTGCTGGATACCGGGGACCGGCCGGTGACTGCCACCGGATGCAAGGTGCATTTTCGCGCGCCTGCCGGGCCCGGGCCGGCGCAATACGAAGAACATATCCATCGCACCGGCGAGGTCACTACCCGCAGCGGCAACCTGCACGACGTTTTTAACGCACTCGCCTGGATGGCGTTCCCGCGCACCAAGGCCGCACTGAACGCGCGCCATGCGGCCCGCCTGCTGCAGGAGGGAAAAGTGCGCGGGCCGCTGCGCGACCTGCTGACCCTCATCGACGAAAGTGGCGTCATCGTGGCCTGCGCCGCGCCCACGCTCGCGCGCTACGAGGCCCTCGTCCGAGCATTCAGCTGGCAGGAACTCTTCTGGCATCGGCGCGCCGAACTGCAGCGCGACGCGCGTTTCGTGCTCGTGGGCCATGCCGCCTTCGAAAAGGCGCTCACGCCCTATGCCGGGATCACCTGCAAGGCGCTGTTCCTGCCCGTCGCCGCGCCGTTGCCGGATGCGATGGACAGCGCTGCTTGGGCGGGCCTTGTCGCCACGCTGGACTGGGCGGCGGCGCGATGGGTGGAGGGCCTGCCCGACGACGCGAGCCCCAAGGGCCTGCCGCCGCTGCCGGTCTTCGGCTACCCGGGCTGGCTGCCCGAGGCCACCGGCGCCGACTTTTTCGCTGACCGACGCTGGTTTCGCGCCGCCCCCGGGCCGGACGCCACCCGCCAAGCGTCGGGGAAAACCCAATCACGCCTTGAGTTCACCCCCTAATTGCGTGTAAACTCTCGCCTTTTTCTGCGGAGCCCCCCATGTCCCGAGTCTGCCAGGTCACCGGCAAGAAGCCGATGAAAGGTAACTTGGTGTCGCACGCGAACAACAAGACCAAGCGCACCTTCCTTCCCAACCTGCACTACCGCCGGTTCTGGGTTGAGAGCGAAAACCGCTGGATCCGACTTCGCGTGTCCACCAACGCATTGCGCACCATCGACAAGAACGGCATCGATGCCATCCTCGTCGACCTGCGCGCCAGAGGCGAAATCAAAGGAGTCTGACCATGCGCGAGAAGATCAAGCTGGAGTCGAGCGCCGGTACCGGCCACTTCTACACCACGACCAAGAACAAGCGCACCACGCCGGACAAGCTCGAGATCAAGAAGTACGATCCGAAGGCGAGAAAGCACGTGATGTACAAGGAAACGAAGCTGAAATAGCCTCAGCCAGCACAACGAGAAAGGCCCGCACCGCGGGCCTTTTTTATTTGCCCCGGCGCTGTCAGCAGCGCCCGGGGGGTGCGGGGGGGACGGGAAGGCCCCGCGAAGCGGAAGGGGCCCGTCCCCCCTGCTCCTACCTTCCGCGAAAAAAGGCCCGCTCTGCGGGCCTTTTTCTCAAGCGTAGCAGCGTAACCGCTGGCTGAATTCCGCCAGCGGGACGATGCCGCTGGTTTCGGCGCGATGGCACCAGTCCTTGAACTCCTGCAGGAGCTGTTCCTTGGAGGCATTGGAACGCTCCCACAGCGCCACCAGCTCATCGCGCATGGCGAGCACCGTCTCGAGCGCCTTGCTGTGCTTGAGCGCGTCGAACAAGCGCTCTTTCTCGGGCGCGGGGAGTTCGCTTGCGCGCATGAGATTGGGTTTGAGAGAACGCAGCGACTCGGCGTGGACCGGCGAGCCCTGCCGCAGGCGCGCCAGTTCCTGTGCGTAGGTTTTCTTGAGCGACTTGGCAAAGCGCGCCAGCACGTCGTAGCGGTTGGCGATCACGGCATGCAGGGTGGCCGAGTCGAGGTCGGACACCGGCTTGGCATCGGCAAAGCGCGGCTTGGGCGCCACTTTCTTGACCGTGGCCAGGCCCAGCGTCTCGAGGATGCGGATATACATCCAGCCGATGTCGAACTCGTACCACCGGGACGACAGCTTGGCCGAGGTGGCATGCGAATGGTGGTTGTTATGCAGTTCTTCCCCGCCGATGAGGATGCCCCAGGGAAGGATGTTGGTGCTCGCGTCGGCGGCATCGAAGTTGCGGTAGCCGAACCAGTGGCCCACGCCGTTGATCACCCCTGCGGCCCAGAAAGGGATCCAGATGATCTGGGTCACGAGGATAAGCAGGCCCGGCACGAGCCCGAACATGAAAACATTCAATGCTCCCATCAGCGTGAGCCCCCAGATGGCATGCGCCGAGTACAGGTTGCGCTCCATGTAGTCGTCCGGCGTGCCGTGCCCGAAGCGCTCGATGGTTTCGCGGTTATACGATTCCTTGACGTACAGGAACACCCCGCCCCACAACACGCGGTTGATACCCAGGACCTGCGGGCTGTGCGGGTCGTCCACGGTCTCGCACTTGGCGTGGTGCTTGCGATGGATCGCCGCCCACTCCTTGGTCACCATGCCGGTCGTCAGCCACAGCCAGAAGCGGAAGAAATGCGACGCGATCGGGTGCAGGTCGAGGGCCCTGTGCGCCTGGTGGCGATGCAGGAAGATCGTGACCGCTGCAATGGTGATGTGGGTGAGGACCAGCGCGACTGCGACTAGTTCCCACCCGGACAGGTCGAAGTATCCGGAAAAGAGCATGTAGGTGGCGGTTTTATAAGGTTAAGAAGAGGGAAGTGCGCGCGATTCTACGCGAAACATTTCCTCGCGCAACCGCTAAATGGTGATCGATTGTGTCAAATCAACCGGGATCCCTGGATACCAGCCTAACCTCCCGTTGCGGAAAGGGAATTTCGATTCCCCGGGCCTTGAATTCAGACAGGATCCAGACGTTGATTTCGGAGCTCATGTTCTGCCGGCCATTTTCGGGGTCCTCGATCCAGAAACCCACCTCGATGTTCACGCCGCTGTCGCCCAGTTCGACCACCAGCGCATTGGGTGCCGGGTCTTTCAGGACGCGCTTATGGCGGCTCACGATCTCGGCCAGCAGGTCAAGCACAGGCTGCATTTCGGTCCCGTAGGCCACCGCTACCTTGACCGTCATGCGCAGCCTCTTGTCGGCGAAGGTATTGCTGAGCACAGTCGCCGTGATGAGGGTGTCGTTCGGGATGATCGCCTCCACGCCGGTGAGCGAGCGCACCACTGTGTAGCGGGTGGTGATCCGCTTCACCTCGCCGTAGTGGTTATCGGCCGTGATCCAGTCGCCAATGCGAATCGACCGGTCGAGCAGGATGATGAAACCGGACACGTAGTTGCTGGCGATCTTCTGCAGGCCGAGGCCAAGCCCGACACCCAACGCCCCGCCGAACACCGACAGCACAGTGAGGTCGATGCCCATGAGCGGCAGCACGACAAGGATCGCGGCCACCATCAGGGTGCCCTTGACCAGACGGGAGAGAACCACGCGCAGGCTGGAATGCAGGCGCTCGGCGCGCATCAGCCGGCTCTCGATGGCGCTTCCGGCCCACAGCGCGAGCAACAGGGTGAGCAGCAACCAGAAAACCGACTCGAGCACGAGCAGCAGCGAGAACTTCTGCTTGCCGATCGACAGCCCGACGCCATCGAGCAGCGCCCGGATCTCGGGCAGCAATCCGGTCAGGTAGAGCGCCACCAGCACCCACGCCGCCGCGCCCACGCCGCGTTCCCACGGCGCGAGGCCGCTGCCAGCCGGGAAACTGAGGCGCATGAGGTAGACGACGAAGCGGATCCCGGCCAGCGAAGCGAACAGCGGGATCGCCACGTTCAGCACGTTCACGTGGCCCCAGCGCCCCAGGACCACCCGCGCCATCAGTAGCAGGGCCACGACCACCAGCGGAAAGAAGATGCGGTTCACCCCACCGGCGCCGACGCGCAGCGCGCGCGATTGCTCTTTCGACATGTCGACGTGCACAGCGCGCGCCAGGGCCCAACCCATGAGCACGCAGCCCGCAAACGCCGCGAGCTGCCAGAGCAGGTCCGGCTCCCTCAGGTCGCTCCACAGGTCGATCAGCACGCTTTGGAATGCGTTGGCGGTCATGGGCGCGCGTGGCGGCGATTCGGCTCGTTTGAGTCCCGAGTCTGTAAGATGCCCAGTGTACGGATGCTCCGGCGCTTTGCGCAAACCGCATCCAAAAACTGCCGGTGCGCCAGCCAAAAATGCCAAGATTCGCAGGCTGCCTGACGATATTCCTCCTGTGCTTTCCGGTGCTCGCCGGTGCCGCGCGTCCGTTCGTCACCGACGACGCGCGCGTCGTCGACCCAGGCGGATGCCAGGTGGAGACTTTCGCCAAGCGCCAGAGGAAGCTCGACGAGCACGAGTTCTGGTTCCTCCCGGCGTGCAATCCTCTCGGCTTGGCGGAACTCACGGTGGGTCGCGCATGGGTGGACGGCACTGCGCCCGGCGACAGCCGGTTCAACCTGTTCCAGGCCAAGACACTGCTCAAACCACTTGTCACCAACGGCAGCGGGTATGCCCTTACGCTGGGAGCGGCCCGTGTCTCGCCATTCCAGGGACGCGCAACGACGAACCCCTACCTGAACGCCATCGGCAGCTTCTCGTTTGCCGACGACCGGCTTGTCGTACACGCCAATTTGGGCGCGAACGCCGACCGGCAGCTGGGCATGACGCGCGGCACGTGGGGGCTGGGCGCAGAGATCGTGCTGCATCCGCGGATCATCGCGATCGTGGAATCCTATGGCCAGCGCGCCGACAAACCCACGCGCCACCTCGGGCTGCGCCTTTGGGTCGTACCCAATCACGTGCAGGTCGACGCCACGGTGGGCGAGCAGAACTCCGGGCCGCCCGGGCGCGTATTCCATTCGATCGGCATGCGGCTGTTGTTCTAGCGCGCCACTTGCGCTCACGCGCAAGCTAGCTCACCCGCTCGAAAGCCGCGGCGAAGAACCCGTCAGTCCGGTGAACGTGCGGGAAGAGGCGCAGGTTGATGCCGGTATCGAGCCCGATGCCCTGCGAGGCGAGGATTTCGGCGCACGAAAGCTGCTTGTAGGCCAGATGCGCGGCGAGGAACGTGGCGGCGATCCCTTCGCCTTCCTCGCGCAGCACGCTGCAAGTGGCGAACACCAGTCGCCCGCCGATGCGCGGCAGGCGCGCAGCACCCGCCAGGATCCTCGCCTGCTTTTCCACCAGCTCGGCCACGTCCTTCTCATCAAAGCGCCACTTGAGATCGGGGTTGCGCCTGAGCGTGCCAAAGCCCGAGCACGGCGCATCGACCAGGACGCGATCGATCTTGCCGGCCAGCCGCTTGGCGCGCAGGTCGTTCTCGGACGCTATCGCCACCGGGTGGACGTTAGACAGTCCCGAGCGCGCCAACCGCGGATCGAGGCCCGCGAGGCGCTTGGCGGAGACGTCGAACGCATATAGCCGCCCGGTGTTGCGCATGAGGGCGCCGAGGGCAAGCGTCTTGCCGCCCGCACCGGCGCAGAAGTCGACCACCATCTCGCCGCGCCGCGGGGCCACCAGGGCCGCCAGCAACTGGCTGCCTTCGTCCTGAACTTCGATACTCCCGTCCGCGAACAGGGGCTGCCGGTTGATCGCGGGTTTGCCTGCCAGCCGGATGCCGGTGGGCGAATACGGTGTCGCATCGCCCGCAAGGCCCGCTTTTCGAAGGGCGTCCAGCGCCGCGTCGCGCGAGGCCTTGAAGACGTTCGCGCGCAGGTCCATGGGCGCCGGGGCGAGCAGGCCTTGGGTGATCGTGCGCGCCTCGCCTTCGCCGTATTCGCTCACCAGGCGCGCCCACAGCCAGTCGGGCACGTCGGCCTGCACCGCCGCCGGCTGGTCCTCGGGCCGCGCCGCGCTCGCGCGCTCGAGCAGCGGCAGGTCCTTTTCGCGCACCGCGTCGGCGACGGCACGCACCGGCACCCCCTGCACCCTCACGAGGCAGGCGAGCACCAGCGAATAGGGGGATTCCGACTGTGCGGCCATGGCGAGCGAGCGCCGCCGGCGCAGCGCGCCGAAGACCGTTTCGGCTACGAAGGCGCGCTCAGCCTGGCCGAGGTCGCGGTGATTGCGGAAATGGCGCGACAGCGCCTGGTCGGCGGGCCCTGAGAACCGCAGCGTGTCGGACAACGCCTCGGATGCGCTGGCGATCAGCGCGCGCGTCGGCGTCATTGGGCCGGGCCTGCAAATAGCGCCGCCAGGCGTTGCCGGCGCATGTATCCCAGCGCATCGGCCGCTTTGGCGCGCGCCGCCCTCACTGCGCCGAAATCCGCGTGGCCATCTGGTCGATGCGGGTGCCGTCCTTCTCCACCACGAGGATCCGCACCGGAACGTAGCCGTGCTTGACGGCCAGCCAGATCTCCGAGGTGCGATCTTCAGGCTGCTTCTTCTGTCGCTCCAGCCTGAGTGCGTCGAACTCGCCGGCCGGCGTGCTCACCTTCTCGCGCCCGGCCGCCTGGTAGGTCGAAGTGGAGATGCCCTTGCCGTCGGTGATGCTCACGCTGACCGGCGCGCTGCCTGGGACTTTGAACGCGAAGTTATACGCAAACGAGAGCCGGTCCTGGATATCGGCCGGCAGCGGCTTGGTTTCGGCAGCGCCTTCCTTGGATTGCAACGTCAGCTGGCCCGCGCCGCGATCGATTTTGGCGCGCGCAGTATCACGGCCTGTGCGCTTGTCCTCGAATTCAGTGGGATGCAGCCCGTCGGGCGCGATAGTGCCGCGGCTCGAGCGCGTCGCATCGCCGCGCAAAGCGAACACGCCCTTGCCGTTGAGGTGCGCCGAAAGCCGGTAGGTCTTGCCGTCGTGCTCGAGTTTCTCGACCAACTCGGCCACCGGCATGCCGTTGCGAATCACGTCATAGGCGATTTCGACGCGGTGCGCCGGGGCGGCCGCGGCGGTCAGCGGCGTAAGGCCGCACGCGGCGGCGCTAAGGAAGATCAGAAAAGCGAAATAGTTGCGCATCGTGTTCCTTCATGGCGGCCGCGCCGTTTACGAGGGCGAGCCTGCCTTCGACCAGCCAACGCAAGGCCATCGGGTAGATCAGGTGCTCCTGACGCAGCACCCGTGCGGCCAGGTCGGCGGCGGTGTCGCCCGGCAGGACGGGCACCCCGGCCTGGGCGACGATGGGGCCGTGGTCCAGCTCGTCGGTGACGAAATGCACCGTGCAGCCGTGGACTTTGACACCGGCTTCGAGCGCGCGTTCGTGCGTGTTCAGGCCCACGAAGGAAGGCAGCAGCGAAGGATGCACATTAAGCAGCCGGTCGGCGTAGCGGGACACGAAACGCGGCGTCAGGATGCGCATGAAGCCGGCCAGCGCAACCGCCTGCGGCGCGTGCCGTGCCACCTCGGCCGAGAGCGCGGCGTCGAAGCCTTCGCGCGTACCGTAGTCGTTGGGTTGCACCACCGCGGTGTGCACGCCGCGCGCGGCCGCGATCGCAAGGCCGGCCGCGTCACGCTTGTTGCTGATGACCGCGCTCACGGGCAGGCCCGCATCGAGGATGGCCCGCATGTTGCTGCCGCGGCCGGAAATGAGGATGACGATTGACATGGCGGGCCGCAGTTTAGCAGCGCACCCCTCGCTGCGCTGTCACGGTCCCCGTATGCGGCTTAGCGCACGCGCCAGAGGTACATGTCGTGGCTGTTGCCATCGATATTGAGCTGCGAATGCTCATCCGGCAACCAGCCGGGAATGGCGAACTGGTAGGCCACAATACGCGCGCCCGGCCTCAGGGTGGCGCGCAACCGGGGCGCAAGGCGAGCGTTGACTTCGGGAAGCAGGAACAGCGTGACCACCGATGCGCTGGAGAAGTCGGTCTTGAAGAGGTCCTCCTGCCGAAAACTGACCCGCCCCGTCACCCCGGCGCGGCGCGCGCCGGCCGTTGCCTCAGCCAGTCGCGCGGGGTCGAGGTCGATGCCGACGCCGTGGGCGCCGAATTTCTCCGCCGCCGCAATGACGAACCGGCCGTCGCCGCAGCCCAGGTCGTAAACCGTGTCCGCAGCGCCGACCTGCGCGAGGCGCAGCATTTCCTCGACCACCGGCTGCGGTGTCGACACGTACGGCACGTCGAGGTCGAGGCCGCGGGTTGCGCAGCCGGCCAGCCAAAACGCGGGGACGGCGCCGAGGAATCCGCGGCGGTTCATGATGAGGCGGCGCCCGGGGCGTGCAGGGTGTTCAGGGCTGCGGTCCGAGCATGTCTTCGGGCCGCACCCATGCATCGAACTCCTCGGCCGTGACGAAGCCCAACGCGAGGGCCGCTTCGCGCAGCGTGCCGCCACCGGCGTGCGCCTGCTTGGCGATCTGCGCCGCGCGGTCGTAGCCGATGTGCGGCGCAAGCGCCGTGACGAGCATGAGCGAATCGCCCACCAGCCGCGCGATGCGCTCCTCGTTGGCCTCGATGCCGCGCACGCAGTGCTCCTCGAAGCTCTCCATCCCGTCGGCGAGCAGGCGCACGCTCTGCAGGAAACTGTTGATGAGCAGCGGCTTGAATACGTTCAGTTCGAAGTTCCCCGAGGCGCCCGCGATGTTCACCGCCACGTCGTTGGCGATGACCTGCACGCCCAGCATCGTGAGCGCTTCGCACTGCGTGGGGTTCACCTTGCCCGGCATGATCGAGCTGCCGGGCTCATTTTCGGGGATCGAGATTTCGCCCAGGCCCGAGCGCGGTCCGGAAGCGAGCCAGCGCACGTCGTTGGCGATTTTGATGAGCGCCGCAGCAAGGGTCTTGAGCGCGCCGTGCGCGAACAGCAGCGCCTCGTGCCCACCGAGCGCCGCGAACTTGTTCGGCGCGCTCACGAACGGCAGGCGCGCCTCGCGCGCCAGTTCGGCCGCGATGCGATCGGCGAACTCAGCATGGGTGTTAAGGCCCGTGCCGACCGCGGTGCCGCCCGCAGCGAGCTCGCACAGCCCGCCCAGCGTCGTTCGGATGGCGTGTTCCGCGGCCTGGAGCTGCGCCACGTAGCCGGAAAATTCCTGCCCAAGCGTGAGCGGCGTTGCATCCTGAAGGTGCGTGCGTCCGATCTTGACGATCGAGGCGAATGCGGAGCTTTTCGCCGCGAGGCTGGTACGAAGCCGTTCGAGGGACGGCAATAGCCGCCCGTCGATGGCGAGCATCGCGGCAACGTGCATCGCCGTGGGAAACACGTCGTTGGACGACTGCCCCAGGTTGACGTCGTCGTTGGGATGCACGAGGCGCGCGCTGCCGCGTTCGCCCCCGAGCAGTTCGGAGGCGCGGTTGGCGAGCACCTCGTTGACGTTCATGTTGCTTTGCGTACCCGAGCCCGTTTGCCACACCGACAGCGGAAACTCGGCGTCGTGATGGCCCGCCAGCACTTCGCCGGCGGCCGAATCAATCGCGCCGGCCTTGGCCGCATCGATGAGGCCAAGGGCGGCATTCACGCGCGCGGCGGCGCGCTTGGTCATTGCCAGCGCGCGCACCACTTCCATCGGCATGCGCTCGAAGGAGATGCGGAAGAAACGCAGGCTGCGCTCGGTCTGCGCGCCCCACAACCGGTCGGCCCGGACCTCGATCGGACCGAAGGAGTCCCTCTCGGTCCGGGAGTCCCTCTCGGTCCGGGAGTCCCTCTCGGTCCGGGTGCCCTTCTCGGTCCGCGTGCCGGTCATGCATCCGCCGCGCGGCGGGTTACTGCTTTTGCAGCAGCGAGCGCAGCATCCACGCGTTCTTCTCGTGGACCTGCATGCGCTGCGTGAGCAGGTCGAGCGTAGGCTCGTCGCTGGCCTTGTCGGCAACAGGCAGCACGGAGCGCGCGGTGCGCACGATGGCCTCCTGGCCTTCGATCAGCAACTCGATCATGCGTGTCGCCTTGGGGATGCCCTCGGTTTCCTTGATCGAGGCGAGCTTCTGGTACTGCTTGTACGTGCCGGGCGCGTAATGGCCGAGCGAGCGGATCCTCTCGGCCACCAGGTCGATCGCATTCCACGCCTCGGTGTACTGCTCCATGAACAGGATGTGCAGCGTCTGGAACATCGGGCCTTCCACGTTCCAGTGGAAGTTGTGCGTCTTGAGGTAGACCGTGTAGGTGTCGGCCAGCAGGCGCGACAACCCTTCGGCGATGCGCGCACGATCCTTTTCGCTGATACCGGTGTTCATCTGCATATGTGCCATCGGAGCCTCCTTCGTTTGTCTGGTCCCAGTCTACCCATGCTGCCCCGCCGCGCGCAAAAACGTTTCAATCGCAACCATCGCCCGCGCCTATCGCGTCCTCGCCGCGGAGGGCTTTGCCGGCGCGAGGCCGGCCAGGTAGGTGTCGATGACCTGGGTGCCCGTGCGCACGAGGTCGAATGCGGCCTGGTCGAGCATCCAGTTCTGGATCAGGCCGTCGATCAGGGCGTGCAGGCCGAGGGCCGCGGCGCGCGCCGGCACGCGCCGGCCGAGCGTGCCCTGCCGCATCGCGAGCGTGAGCAGGCGCACCACGTGGCCCATGAAACTGTTGCGCACCGACAGGCGGCGCTCGCGCACCGCGGTGAGCTCATCGACGTACTCCACCTTGTGCGTGGCGATCTCGAACACGCGGCGCACTTGCGGATCGTTGACCGTCTTGCGCAGGGCGCCAATGAATGTCTGCCGCACGTGCGCGACCGGGTCGGCGCGCTCGCGCTCTCCTGAGCGCCCCACCGCCTGCTCCATCGGCAGCACCACCCGCTGCATCATCGCGTTGAAGAGGTCCGCCTTGTCCTTGAAATGCCAGTAGATTGCGCCGCGCGTGAGGCCCGCAGCCTGCGCGATCTCCTTCAGCGAGGTGCGCGATACGCCGCGGCGCTCGAACACCAGCTCGGCCGTGTCGAGGATCAGGCTGCGGGTGACGAGGGCGTCCTCTTTGGTGCGTCGTGCCATGAAGCGGGTTCTCCAGCCGGGCTCGCGCCCGGCATGCCTACATACATTCACGCGTGGATGTATAATGGTACACTAGCGCACACAGCTGCAGGCGTTTGAACATACTTCGGTTTGGACGTACTTTGCGGCTTGCACGTACTTTGCGCGTGCGTGTGATTGTTCGATTCCTGTGTTTGGATTCGCCGTGCGGCGCGCCGGCGGAGACCCGCTCAAAGCGCCGCATTCTCTGCAAGGTATTCCATGGCCCCCACCCAGATCGCCCTCCCCGCCCGCGTGGCCTGCGCCTGCGCGGCGATGCTCCTCGTCCTCGCCGCCTGCGGCGGCAAGGACGCCGACAAAGCCAAGGGGGCCGGCGGCGGCATGCCGCCGCCCGAAGTGGGGGTCGTGACCGTGGCGACGCGGGCGGTGGGCCTCACCACGGAGCTCCCCGGCCGGCTCGAGGCATCGCGCATCGCGCAGGTGCGCGCGCGCGCCGCCGGTATTGTGAACAAGCGGCTGTTCCGCGAAGGCAGCGACGTGCGCGCCGGCCAGGCGCTGTTCGAGATCGACAGCGCGCCCTATCGCGCCGCGCTCGCCAGCGCCGCGGCCTCGGTCGCCCGGGCGCAGGCCAACCTCAGCCAGGCTGCGGCGCAGGCCGAGCGCTACAAGCCGCTGCTCGAAGCCAATGCCATCAGCAAGCAGGATTACGTCAATGCGACGGCTGCCCGCGCCCAGGCCGAGGCGGACGTCGCGGCGGGCAAGGCGGCGGTAGAAACGGCGCAGATCAACCTGGGGTATACGGCGGTGACAGCGCCGATCTCGGGCCGCATCGGCCGGGCGCTGGTGACCGAAGGCGCGCTGGTCGGGCAGGGCGAAGCCACGCCCCTGGCCATCGTGCAGCAGGTCAACCCGATCTATGTCAATTTCACCCAATCCGCCACCGAAGTCATGCGCTTGCGCCGCGCGGTCGAAAGCGGCCAGTTAAAGGGCGCCGGCGCGGGGGCGGCATTCGTGCGCATCGTGCTCGAAGACGGCACCGAATACCAGCACCCGGCGCGCCTGCTGTTCACCGACCTCACGGTGGACCCCACCTCCGGGCAGCTCACGTTGCGCGCCGAAGCGCCGAATCCGGCCGGCATCCTGCTGCCGGGCATGTACGTGAGGGTGCGTATCGAGCAAGCGCAGGCGAGCGCCGCCATCCTGCTGCCGCAGCAGGCGGTGACGCGCGGCTCGACCGGCGACTCGGTGATGGTAGTGGGCTCCGACGGCAAGGTCGCGCCGCGCCCGGTCAAGATCGGCTCGGCACAGGACGGCAACTGGGTGATTCTCGAAGGCCTTGCGGCAGGAGAGCAGGTCATGGTCGACGGATTCCAGAAGCTGCGCCCCAACGCGCCAGTGAAACCGGTGCCATGGAAATCCGCGGGCGCCCCCGGGGTAGCGAAGGCCCCGGCGGGTTCGCCGGATGCCGCGGCAGCGCCCGCCGCCGCACCCTCGCCGGCTGCACCGGCTGCCTCGGCCCCTTCTCCGGCGGCAGCGCCCCCGGCCAAGCCGGCCACAGGCCGCTGAGGGACCGCCGCCATGGCCAATTTCTTCATCGACCGTCCGATTTTCGCGTGGGTGATCGCCCTGTTCATCCTCGTGCTCGGCGGCGTCGCGGTAAAGCTCCTTCCGGTGGCGCAATACCCCACGGTGGCGCCGCCTTCGATCGTGCTGACCGCCGTCTATCCCGGCGCGTCGGCCAAGAATCTCGAAGAGGCGGTGATCGGCGTCATCGAGCAGGAGATGAACGGCTCGCCCGGCCTCATCTATATGGAGTCGGTGAGCCAGGCCAACGGCGTGGGCACGATCACGCTCACGTTCGAGACCGGCACCGACCCCAGCCTCGCCCAGGTCGACGTGCAGAACCGCCTGAGCCGCGCCGCGCCGCGGCTGCCGGCGGCGGTGACCCAGCAGGGCGTGC
>JBDTRN010000056.1:0-13104 GCA_039931715.1 Betaproteobacteria bacterium | reverse complement strand
CCCAAACCGCCCGCGAAGAAGTAAGGCCAGCCCGAAGCCTGGGCTCGCAGGCTAGGCCCGTGCGCTGGCGCGCAGGCGGCTCGTGGCCTCCACCGCGACGCTGTCGCGCTCGCTGGCGAGCCAGACTTGCCCGTCCTGGATGGTGCAATCGAGCTTCATGTTGCGATCAGCCAGCTTCGCCATCGCCTGCGTGGCTGCCTGAGGCAGGTCGATGACATCCAGGTTGCCCGAACGCGCAAGCGATTCGCTCGACTGCTTCCACCACAGGTCCGCGCCTCTGCCATAGCTGTACACCACCACGCGCCGCGAGCGCCCGCAAGCGCGCCGAATGCGCTTTTCGTCGGGCAGGCCCACGTCGACCCACAATTGAATCGCCCCGGTGAGGTCCTTGCGCCACAGGTCGGGCTCGTCGTCGCTGCCGATGCTGGCCCCGAAAGCCAGCGCCTCGTGGGCGTTGAGCGCAAAGGCGAGCAGCCGCACCATCATGCGCTCGTCGTTCTCCGACGGATGCCGGGCCAAGGTCAGCGCATGGGTCGCGTAGTAATTGCGCTCCATGTCGGCGATACCAAGCTCGGCGCGGAAAATGGTTGCTTTGAGGGCCATGCCCGGATTGTAGGGGAGGTCCGCAGCAATTCGGCGGGGACTGCGCCCCGACAGGGGTAAGATGGGTTTCAGGGTCCCACCGGACAACGGCTGATGCACTACATACAGGCAGGGCAGGGAAATCCCCCGATCGTGTTCGTCCACGGGTTTGCCTGCACGCACGAAGATTGGCAGCAGCAGCTGGACTTTTTCGCCCCCACCCATGCGGTGGTCGCGTGCGACCTGCGCGGGCACGGCGATTCCCCTGGCGACGCCACCGACTGCTCGATCGAGAACTACGGCGCCGACGTGGCGGCGCTGATGGGCGAGCTCAAGTATCCGCCGGCCATCCTTGTCGGCCACAGCATGGGGTGCCGCGCTGTGCTGCAGGCCTACCTGTACGCGCCGGAACGCGTCTGCGGAATCGTCCTCGTCGACGGCAGCCGGCTGGGCTTTGGCGACCCGGTGGTGGCCGAAAGGGTCATGAACGAGCAACTGCGCGCGACCGGCTACGGAGTATTCGCGCGCCGCTTGTTCGACGAGATGTTCATCGTGTCGAGCGACCCCAAGCTCAAGGCGACCCTCATGGACCGCGCCCTGCAGGTGCGCTCCGAGATCGGCAGCACGCTGTTCCCGCGGCTGGTGGGATGGGACGCGCGGCGCATGGAAGCGGCGCTGGCCGCGGTGCGCGTGCCACTGATGATCGTGCAGAGCACCACCATGAGCGCGGAGCGTATCCGCGTATCGCTCTCCGCCAACCAGAGTTCGCCTTGGCTCGACCTCGTCAAGGCGCGCGCGCCGGGGGCGCGCATCGAAATCGTGCCCGGCAGCGGCCATTTCCCGCAGCTCGAGGCGCCAGAGAAAGTGAACGCGCTGCTGGCCGATTTCGCCGCCGGCCTGGCTTAGGCGCGGCGCCTGAGCGCCGGTTTCTTCCTCATCACCGCCTTCCCTCGTGCATCCGTCTTGGGCAGTGGCGCGGGATTAGGCACCGCTTCTACGTGCGTGAACGCGCCGCCCTGGTACTGCTCACCGACCGGATGGCCCTTGGGCTCGCGCGCGAGCACCGGCGCGGCGTCGAGCTCGCTGTCGTACTTGGGCCGGTAGCCCAGCCGGTAGGCGTTCGAATTGTCGTACCACGAGCGCGCGTTGCCCGAGACGCCGTACACGATCTCGAAGCGGATGTCGGGGTGGTCCAGGCCGATCGTCACGAGTTGGGTGAGGTCCTCTGGCGTTAGCACGATGGACAGGCGGCGCTTGTCGATGGGTTTCGGGTTGACGTTGCCGATGCGGATCAGCAGCACCTGCATGCCGTACTTGTCGGCATACAGGCTGCCGAGCGCTTCGCCGAACACCTTCGACACGCCATAGCGGCTGTCGGGCTTGATGTAGGCCTTGTGGTCGATGGTCTCGCTGCGCGGGTAGAAGCCGACCGCGTGGTTGCTGGTGGCGAACAGCATGCGCCGCACGCCGTTCCTTCGCGCCGCCTCGAATATGTTGTAGCAGCCGATGATGTTGGCCTGCAGGATGTCTTCCCACGGCCCTTCGACCGAATAGCCGCCGAGATGGACGACGGCGTCCACGCCTTTGGTGATGCGCAGCGCGTCGGCCATGCGCGAAATGTCGGCTTTGGCAAAAGTCTCGCTGCGCGCCTTGTCGGGCAGCGGGCGCAGGTCGGACAGGCGCAGATGATAGCGCCCGGCGAGGCCGCGCCGCAGATGTCCGGCCACGTCGCCTGAAGCGCCGGTGACGAGGACGGTCTTCATCGCTTGGCCCGCGGCGCCCCGTTGCGCGGCGACTTGGGACGCGTGCGCGCCTCTACGGCGGCAGAACGTGCCCGAGACCGCGGCGTTGGCGTTGGCGGCGGCGGCGCCAGCGTCCCCTGCACGAGTTCGCGCCAAGAGGCCTTGCTCGTGAAGATGCGGCGCGCCTGGGCCTCGAGCTTGTCGAGTGTGGCGCTGAAGGCGGCCACCTCCTCCAGCGTGAGGACACTGAGGAACTTTTCCTCCATCTGCCGGCGCACGTGGTCCATGTAGGCGTAAACGCGACGGCCGCGCGCGGTCAGCGTCAGCACGATGCGCCGACGGTCCTCCGGATCAACCTTGCGTGCCACCAGCCCCTTGGCCACAAGACGGTCCACCGCACGCGTGACCTTGTCCGCATCGACGCTGGTGCGCTCCGCAATGCTGCCGGGGTGGATCGGCTCGTAGCGCCCGATGATCGACAGCGTGCGCCAGCCCCCGACGGTGAGCCCCACTTTGCGGTAGAGCTCTCCCATGCAGCGCGTGCTCTGCGCGGCGAGGAGGGAAAAGCGGTACGCAGTGCGGTGCTCGAGATCGAGGCTGCTGGCCTGCACTTTCATGGGACTCCCGCGCGAATTTCGCGCGAGCCTACACTATCCCTGCCGGGTCGTGCGGGCCCGGCCGCCGGCAGGCCCCGCCACTGGCGTACCGGCAGCGTAAGTAATTACTCCTGCCTGAGTCCTGCCTTCAGGACCGCCTGCCGCCAGCGGGGAATTTCCTCGGCCATGAAGCGGGCGATTTCCTCCGCCGTCCCGGGCGAGGTTTCCATGCTCTGTTTGGCAAATTCAGCCCGCACGGCTGGATCGCGCAGCGTCTGGCCGAGCGCCGAATTGAGCTTCGCGACGATGTCGGGCGGCGTCCCTGCGGGCGCGAGGATCGCCCAGAAAAACACGGTTTCCACGCCGGGGAAACCGGCCTCGGCAAAAGTGGGCACGCCGGGCAGCCCGGCCAGCCGGCGCGGACCCGCCACGGCGAGCGGTTTCGCCCGGCCCTGGAACAGGAGGGGTCCTGGCATGCTGTCGAACAGCATGTCGATGTCGCCGGCCACGACCGCTGTCCAGGCAGGCGCGCCGCCCTTGTACGGCACGTGCACGATGTTCACCCCGGCGGCCTGCTTGAACATTTCGAGGGCCAGGTGATGCACGCTGCCCTGGCCGGCGGAGCCCGCATTGAGCTTGCCCGGGTTTTTCCTGGCGAGTTCGACGAGATCGTGCAGATTGGTCACCGGAAGCGAGTTCTTCACCGACAGCACGAACGGCCCGCGGGTCACCTCGATGATCGGCACGAACGAGGTCAGCGAATCGTACGGCACGCTCTTGTAGGTGACCGGCGAAACCGCGAGCGCGCTGGTGGTGCCCAGCAGGATCGTATAGCCGTCGGGCGGCGCCTTGGCGACCAGCCCGGAGCCGATGGTGCCACCCGCGCCGGCCTTGTTCTCGACCACCACGTTCTGGCCGAGGTACGGGCCCATCGCGGCGGCCACCTGGCGCGCCACTGCATCGACGGAGCCGCCGGGCGGGAAAGGCACCACCATGGTCACCGGCCGGTTGGGATAGGGCTGCGCGAGAGCGAACCCGGCAAAAAACATTGTGAAGACTGCCAGGGCGAAACGGATCGATCGCATCTCAGTTCTCCTTCGGTTGGGCCGCCGACGTTCCCTTGCGCAGGGTAGTCGGCAGAACGACGTCGCGTCCCTGCGGGCCCATGGCGCTGTGGCCGCCATCGACACGCAGGCAGCTGCCGGTCATGAAGCCGGCATGCTCCGAGCAAAGAAACAGCACTGCGTCGGTGACCTCTTCCATCTTCCCGACCCGCCCCAGCATGTGCAGGCGGTTTCCCCAATAGGCGTATTGCTCCTGGGTCTCCTTGGGCGCGGCAGCCTGCCATGGCTTGGCCGTCCATCCGGGCATCACCGCGTTGACCCGGATACCGTGGACTGCGAGGTCCATGGCCTGGCTGCGCGTGACCTGCTCGATGGCCGCCTTGGTGGCCGGGTAAACCCAGCGCGAAGGCAGTCCCACATGCGCGGCCTCGCTGCTGAAATTGACGATGCACGGCCACGCAGACTTGCGCAGGTGCGGCAGCGCCTTCTGCATGAGCACGATGCCCCCGAACAAGTTGACGTCGAACCCGGCCTGCCAAGCCGCGCGGTCGGATTCGCCACCCTTGTCGGCATAGGTGCAGGCCGAGTTGATGAGGAAATCAATGGCGCCGAATTTTTCCACCGCGAAGGCCACCAGCGCCTCGATGTCCGTGTCGCTACGCAGGTCGGTGCGCTTGAATGCGCAGGCCTCGCCGAGTTCCGCCGCCAGCGCGGCGCCCTGCTCCGTGAGGATGTCGGCCGACGCCACCCTGGCGCCGGCCGCGACAAACGCGCGCGCCAGGCCCGCGCCGATTCCGCTGGCCCCGCCGGTCACGATCGCGACCCTGCCACTGATGCCTTTCATTGCATTGTCCCCCGTCACACGATGATTGAAAGGCGTCCCTGCGGGCGCAGGGCTTCCATGTCGAGGATGGTGCGCTTCTCGTGGATGCGTAGCCCGCCCGCCTGCTCGACGATGCAGTATTCGTGCCGGCCATAGAACGTGTCGGTCACGCCCTGCGCAGCGCGGTAGGTAATGAAACTGCTCTCGACCTTCACCTGCGCGGGGCTGCGCGCAAGGAACCTCACGTTGCTGATGAGCCGGCGGGTGCGCGAGCGCGGGAACTCGGCGTGCGCGGTTTTCTTGCCCAGGCGCTTGACCCGCTCGGTCAGGTGGTGGCCATCGTCGGCGATCAGGTAGAGCGATGCGTCGGGCGGCGCATACGGGTCGCCGTTCATGTTCGGCACGAGGTAGCTGCAATCCTGCGTGAACAGGGCGCGCCACTCCTCCAGCCGCCACTCGTTCAACAACGACGCTTCGAGGATCAGAAAGTCCTCGACCTCTGGCCGCGTCAGCGTCTCGAGCACCGCCACGCTAGAGCTCCCGCTGCATGAGCCTGTCGCGCCACTGCAGCCAGAACGTGCGCTGTGGCAGTTCGTCGGTCGGGTCGGGCGCGCGGCCCAGCCCCTTGGACAGGTCGTTCCACGGCGCCTCTCGGCTCGCCGCGAAAGCACGCTGGCAGGATTCGAGCGCTTCAATGTCATCGGGCGTCGCGAACCCACCCGGTCCGAGGAACTCGAGGAAGTTGGTGAGCCGCCGCGCCAGCGCGGGCTTGCCGAACTCTTCGCCTGGCGCGATGGCCCATACACTGACTTCCATATAGTCCACTGCGGCGGGCTGGAACGTGCGCAGCGTGACCGACATGATGTCGTTGATGACGAGGTTGGGGAAAATGAGCAGGTTGCGCGCGCAGGTGGCCATGCGCATGGCGCGCTCTTCACCGTAACGGGCCACCAGCCGCGCAAAGATGGCGTCGATCTCCACCCGGGCCTCTTCGCCCCACATCGGCATCCACTTGGCGATTGGCCGGCCGTAGGAGGCCTCCCGCTCCACCACCGCGTGGCCGTTGCCGAGGTCGATGCTTTTTCCCAGCACCTTGCCACGCACCATCGTGCCGGCGGAGTTGGTCTTGACCAGGTCGAGGTAGGTCGGATGCAGCGTGACCACATGCAGGATGTCGGTGCTGTTCTCGGCCAGCAGCTTCCAGTTGGCGCGCGCGCTGTACTCCTGCACCTCGCCCACCACGCGCATGCCCTCGTCGGCCTGGTCCATGACGATGTCGATGTATTCGCGCGCGCCGCCGAGGTAGTCGTGCAAACTGCCGGCCTGCCGATCGAAATTGAGGAACCACAGCCCGCGGTAGGACTCGAAGCGGGGCACCGCCACGAGGTCGTTGGCCCCCACGTTGCAGGAACGGTCGTTGAATGACGGGTGGTAGGTTTCCGCCTCGGCGATGCTGATCACCCGCCCGGTGTTCTCAAAGGCCCACCCGTGGTAGATGCAGCTGAACAGCTTTGCGCTGCCTTTTTTTTGCCGACACACCTGCGCGCCGCGGTGCGGGCAGATGTTGAGCAGGCAGCGCACCGTCCCGTCCCGGTCGCGCAGGAAGATCACCGGGCGGCCGGCGACAGAACGAGCGACGAAATCGTTGGGTTTGGGCAATTCGGAATCGTGCCCCACGAACAGCCAGCAGCGCGCGAATATCGCCTCCATCTCGGCGGCGTGCAGGTGCGGGTCGGTGTAGCTCGAGCGGGCCACGCCGAAACGTCCGCTGTCCTCGTCGATCCGGATGGCGGCGTCTGCGTGCGCCCCCTGGTGGTGCTGCATCGACCTCTCCGCAAGCATGCTGTCGGCAACCGCACCCGCGCGGTGCACTCGGGTGCAGATTCTCGCGTAAACACTTGCGTGGCACAATACTTGGATAGAGCAACCAATTCCGCCTGACGAACCGCCTCACCCTAAAATTTCCTCCGGAAGGACCGCCGCCATGAGCAACGACGACCGCAGCAACGACCAATCCTCGCGCAGCGCCAGCCGGCGCGGCTTCCTGCGCGCGGCCGCCGCTGCGACCGCGCTGGGCGCACCGGCGCTGCACAGCCTCTTGCGACCGGGCACCGCCTGGGCGCAGGCGGGCGAAACGCTCACGATCGCCTACAACGTGAGCCCGCCGAGCTGGGATCCGAACACCGGCCCCTCCTCCGTCAGCCCCGGGCTGTCGAGCATTTTCCGCTCGATCTACGACCCGTACATCGTGCAGCGCGAGGATCTGTCGCTCGCCCCGGGCGTGTGCGACCAGTTTGCCTGGAATGCCGACAAGAGCGCCATCACGCTGCGGGTGAGGAAAGGCGTCACCTGGCACGACGGCCGCGCGCTCACCCCCGCCGATGTGGCGTGGAACCTCAACCGCCTCAGCACACTGCCGGCGCCACTGCAGTCGATCTTCGCCAGCATCAAGAACGTCAAGGTCGCCGGCGACAACGTCTCGTTCGACGTGACCCCGTGGCGCGCCAACATGCTCGAGCGGCTGACGTTCCTCGGCTGCTACCTGCTGCCGCCGCACTACTACGAGAAGGTCGGCAAGGAGGGATTCGAGAAGGCGCCGATGGGCTCGGGCCCCTACATGATCGACCAGTTCGAGCGCGGCTCTTTCCTGCGGCTCAAGGCCTACAAGGGCTACTGGTGCGGCGCGCCCGCGTTCGACACCGTGGTGTTCAAGTTCGCAACCGACGCGGCGACGCGCATCGCGGAGATCGAGCGCGGCTCATCCGACCTCGCGCTCGACATGCCGTGGGAGGAATTCGACCGCCTGCGCACCCGGCCGGGTCTGGCCGGCGTGGCGCACCCGACCACCGACATCGCGATGATCTTCCTGCACAACGTGGGCGTCATGGCCGACCCCAACGTGCGCAAAGCGGCGGCGCACGCGATCGACAAGAAGCTGATTGTCGATCGCATCCAGCGCGGCTATGCCAAGCCCATCGACACCCTGCTCGCACCGCAGTACAAGGGCTACGACGCCTCCATTGCCGTCGCGTACGACCCCAAGCTCGCCGCCGAGCTGCTGGCCAAGTCGGGTTTTTCACGTGACAAGCCGGTCGAATTCACCATCCAGACCACGCGCGGCTACAAGCCCAAGGACTACGAGACGGTGCAGGCGATCGTCGAGATGTGGCGCCGAGTGGGCATCAAGGCGAACATCGAGGTGTACGAGATCGCCAAGCATTTCGAGCTGCGCACCCAGCACAAACTGGCGCCGGCGGCGTTCTACAATTGGGGCAATGCCACCGCCGACCCGGAAAGCTCGCTCGGCTCAGCGATGTTCAGCAAGTCGCCGCACACCTCGTGGAAGGGCGGCGAGACCGATGCCGCCCTCTCGGCGCTGTTCATTGAAAAGGACGAGGCGAAGCGGATGGCGGGCTACAAGGCGCTCAACCGCACCATCGCCGAGAACGCGTACATCCTGCCGCTGTTCCAGTTCTACCAGCCGGTGGTCTACAAGACGTCCATCACCTTCAAGCCGCACCTGGCCGGGTTCATCCTGCCGCAATCGATCGGCCGCGCGGGCCGCTAACCCACGCCGGCCGAAGGCGGGGCAGCTTCTCAGCCATGTCTGCGGCCGCCCTCCTGCGCCGGCTGCTGCTGGCGATCCCGACCTTGTTCGGGGTCGCGGTGGTGGTGTTCGTCCTGCTGCGCGTAGTCCCCGGCGACCCGATCGCCATGATGGTGCCGGGAGAGGCCACGCCCGAGGACGTGGCGCGCCTGCGCGCGAGCTACGGCCTCGACAAGTCGATCGTGGTGCAGTTCGGGCTCTACCTCGGGCAGCTCGCGCGCGGCGACTTCGGCGTGTCGATCTCGCTCAAGCAGGAGGTGCTCGGGCTGGTCCTCGGCCGGCTGCCGGCTACGCTCGAACTGGCCGGCGTGGCGATCACGCTCGCGTTGGTCTGCGGCTTCGCGCTGGCACTGGCGGCAATTTTCTGGCGCGGTTCGTGGATCGAGAGCGCGGTCGACGCACTGAACTCGGTCGCGCTGGCGATCCCCGAGTTCCTGTGGGCAATGCTGCTGATCCTCGCATTCGCGGTGCTGCTGCCGTTGTTCCCGATCTCCGGGCGCATCGACCCGATGCGCGCGACCGAATTCACCACGCAGTTCTACCTGCTCGAGAGTCTGGCCAGGGGTGAATTCGCGCTCGCGCGCGAACTGCTGGGCCACCTCGCGCTGCCGGCGGCATCGCTCGCGCTGCCGCTGACAGCGGTGATCGCCCGGGTACTCAAGGCCTCGCTGCAGGAGGTCATGGTGCAGGACTACATCCTGCTCGCTCGCGTGAAGGGGTTCAGCGACCTGCGCATCCTCACACGCGAAGCGCTGCCCAACGCGCTGCTGCCCACCATCACGCTGACCGGAGTGCACTTCATCTTCCTCGTCGGCGGCACGGTACTGGTCGAGCTTATATTTGCTTACCCGGGCATTGGCAACATGCTGTACGGGGCGGCCTCCAACCGCGACCTGCCGCTCATCCAGGGCGTGACCCTCGTGTTCGCGCTGCTCTTCATCCTGCTCAATATCGCGATCGAGCTCACTTATTCGCTCGCCAACCCGCGCCTGAGACGCTGATGGCGCGCAACGCACTTCGGTCGCTCGCCCGCAATCCACGCTTCGTGTTCGGCGCGACGGTGCTGCTCACGCTCGTGTTGGTCGCCGCATTCGCGCCCTGGCTCGCGCCGCACGACCCGATGGCGCAAAGCCTGCTCGACCAGCTGTTGCCACCGCGCTGGGTGAAGGGCGGCGATCCCGCCTTCCTGCTCGGCACCGACACGCTCGGGCGCGACCTGCTCTCGCGCATGATCTACGGCACGCGACCGGCACTGCTGGTGATGGTGCTGGGCGCCACCCTGTCGGGGCTGGCCGGCGTGGTGCTCGGCATGCTGGCGGGCTTCTTCGGCGGCTGGCTCGACACGCTGGTGTCGCGCACCGTGGACACATTCATGGCCTTCCCGCCGATGCTGCTGGCGATCGTGCTGGCCGCGGCGATGGGACCGGGGCTCACGACGGTGGTGGTTTCGGTCGTGCTGATCGGCTGGACGCGATTTTGCCGCGTGGTGCGCGGCGAGGTGCTGGCGCTGCGCGAGCAGGAGTTCGTCACCTCGGCCCGCACCTTGGGCGTATCGCGCGCGCGCATCCTGTTCCACGAGCTGCTGCCCAACCTGCTGCCGCTGGTGATCGTGCTGCTGGGGCTCGAAATGGGCCGCGCGATCGTGGTCGAGGCGATCATGAGCTTCATCGGCTTCAGCTCGAGCGGCCTGGCGACCTGGGGCTCGATCATTGCGGACTCGCGCTCGTACATCAACCAGGCCTGGTGGGCGATGACCTACCCGATCGTGGCCATCATCGTGGCCGTGCTCGGCCTCAATGCACTGGGCGACGGCCTTCGCCAGGCGACCGACCCGGTGCTGCAGCGATGACCCCCCCACCGCCTTCCGCCTCCGCCGCGCCATCGGGAGTCGAGTCCGCGATCCCACCCCTCCTGGAAATCGAGAACCTGCGCGTCGCCATCCATGCGCGGGGCGCGCGCACGCCGGTGCTGCGCGGCGTGGGCCTCAGGCTCGAGGCCGGGCGGATCCTCGGGCTGGTCGGTGAGTCGGGCGGCGGCAAGACGATGGTGGGCAAAGCGATCCTCGGCGTGCTGCCCGACAGCGCGCGCATCGAAGCCGGCGCGATCCGGTTCGAGGGGCGCGACCTGTTTTGCCTGCCCCCACGCGAGCGCAGGGCGCTGCTGGGCGGGTCGATCGCGACGATCCTGCAGAACCCGATGACCGCACTTAACCCGGCGTACCGCATCGGCGACCAGGTCACTGACGTGCTGCGCCTGCATGCGGGGCTGGGCCGCGCCGAAGCGCGCCAGCGCGCGCTCGAGCTGCTGGCCTCGGTGCACATCCGCGCGCCCGAGCGCGTGCTGCGCCTCTACCCCCATGAGCTTTCCGGCGGCATGTGCCAGCGAGTGGTGATCTCGATCGCCTTCGCCTGCGCGCCGCGGCTCATCATCGCCGACGAGCCGACCACCGCGCTCGACGTGACCGTGCAGCACCAGATCCTGCGTCTCATCCGCGACCTGCAGCGAAAGACCGGCACCGCAGTGCTCTTCATCACGCACGACCTCGGCGTGGTGGCCAAGGTGTGCGACGCGGTCAGCGTGATCCATGCCGGGCGCATCCTCGACGCCGGGCCGGTAGGGCGCATCTTCTCGGGCGACCGGCACCCTTACACCGAGGCCCTGCTGGACGCGGCGCCGCGCTACGACCGGCCCGAATCGGCGCTGCGCCCGGTGTCACCCGAATTGCGCGCGCAACTCGAGCGCGAAACCACAGAGTTCGATCGCCTTGAGCAAGCAGCGCGCGAGGCCGCCCGTGCTTGAGGCATCGGGCCTGCGCGTCGCCCTGCCCGACCGCGGCCACCAGCCGGTGTTCGGGCGCGCGCCCATGATCGAGATCCTCGAGGGCGTCGACCTCGCGGTAGCACCCGGCCAGACGATCGGGCTGGTGGGCGAGTCGGGCTCGGGCAAGAGCACGCTTGCGCGCGCGCTGATGCGGCTGGTGCCGCTGAGCGCGGGCCGCATCGTGTTCGAGGGCCGCGACATCACGGCGCTGGACGAGGCGGCACTGCGGCCGCTGCGCGCACGCATGCAGATCGTGTTCCAGGATTCTCAGTCGGCGCTCAACCCTCGCCTGGCCATCGGCACCGCGCTGGCCGAGCCTTTCCTCTCCTACGGGCGCGCTAAAAGCTCGCGCGAGGCGCGCCGACTGGCCGATGGGCTGCTCGAGCGCGTCGGCCTCGACGCCGGCTTCGCCGGCCGCTACCCCCACCAACTTTCCGGCGGGCAGCGCCAGCGGGTCGGCATCGCGCGCGCGATCGCACTCGACCCGGCGCTGGTGATCGCCGACGAAATCGTCTCCGGCCTTGACGTGTCGGTGCAGGCGCAGGTGCTCGACCTGCTGCGAACCCTGCGGGCCGAAACCGGCATGGCGCTGGTGCTCATCAGCCACGACTTGTCAGTGGTGCGCGCACTGTGCGAGCGGGTCGTCATCATGCAGCACGGCCGCGTAGTCGAAGCCGGCGAGTCGGCCGCGGTGTTCGCCTCGCCGCAGCACCCGTACACGAGGGCGCTCCTGCGCGCGATCCCCCTGCCCGAAGTGGACCCGGGCTGGATCGATAATGTGGATGTCGAAGAAACATGACCGGGGAAAGGTGAAGAAATGAGCACAAACGACCTCGAGCGCACGCTGCTGCAGGGTTCGATCGCCGAGCTGCGCGCGCACTACGCCGAGAGGAGGCTCTCGGTCGCCGACGCAGTAACGTGGTTCCTTTCGCGCATCGACAAGGTCAGCCGGTCCGGCGCGGCGATCAACGCGGTGCGCGAGGTTTCGCCGCACGCCATGGAGGAGGCGCGCCTCGCCGATGCTGTGCTGGCCGCCGACCAGGCCCACGGCCCGCTGCACGGCATCCCGGTGCTGCTGAAGGACAACATCCTCACCGCCGGCATGGGTGCGGCCGCCGGCGCGGCGGCGCTCGCCACGTTCCGCGCCAAACGCGACGCTGTACTCGTGCAGCGGCTGCGCGCCGCCGGCGCGATCGTGCTGGGCAAGACCAACCTTACCGAGTTCGCCGATTTCGTGTCCGACGTCATGCCCTCGGGCTACAGCGGCGCAGGCGGCGTGGTGAAGAACCCACACGGGATCGAGTACGGGCGCGGGCAGGGGTCGAGCGTTGGGTCGGCGGCTTCGGTGGCCGCGTCGCTCGCCGTGTTCGCCATCGGCAGCGAGACGCAGAACTCGATCCAGACACCAGCATGCTACTCGTCGGTCCTGGGGTACAAGCCAAGCGTGGGCGTGGTGAGCCGCACCGGGGTCGTGCCGCTGGTGCCCAGCCAGGATTCGCCCGGGCCGCTCGCGCGCACCGTCGAGGACGCCGCGCTGGTGGGGTGGGTGCTGGCCGGCGCGGACATCCGCGACAGTGCGACCTTGTTTGCGCAAGGTACGCTGCCCGGCAGCCTTTTAGGGGACGGCTTGTCGGGCGTGCGGATCGGCGTGCCGCGCCGGCAGGTTGCCGACCGCGAAGAGTTCGCCTCGGTCATGCCGCTCTTCGATGCGGCCCTCGCCAGTCTCTCGCGCATGGGCGCGAAGATCGTCGACCCCTGCGACCTGCCCAGTGCCGAGCAGTTGCAGGAGGTGCGCTCGTGCGTGTTCCGCACCGAATTCAAGGCTGCGCTGAATGCTTTCCTCGAAGACCATGGCTCGCCTTGCGGCATC
>JBDTRN010000055.1:0-13112 GCA_039931715.1 Betaproteobacteria bacterium | reverse complement strand
AGCTTGGTCGTTCCGGGAGCGTCGATCGGACCGACGATGGCCGCAGTCCCAGCCGTGGGAGGGGCCGCCGCCCCAGTCGTATTCGCAGAAGACGGGGCCTGGGGTTGCGATTCGGTGGAAAGCGGCGACGCCGCCTTTTGCTCAACCACAATCGTCGCCTGGCGCCGCTCTTCGGGGTCGCGCGCTGCGAACACCGCGGCCGCGTCGGGCAAAGAAGGATCTTTAACGGTTCCGGATTGTGTGGGGCCGGCCGTCAGGATCTCCTGCGAGGGCTGGCCGTTGGAAACGGCCACGACGCGAGCCCCATCATCCCGGTCGCATCCAGCCAGCATCGGGGTCATCGCGGCGGCCAGGACCGCGGCGAAAACAAGATTTGGTTTCATGCCTGCACTTTAGCGGGGATCGCAGCGGGCCTCTGTACGCCCCCACACAGTGGCGCCTCCCGGTGGCCCGTACGGATCGGCGCAATGTTACCCAACGTACGGATTCGGGCGCGGTTTCGGCAGAATATGCAGGCTTCGCTGGCGCGAATGCGCCGCACAGCAATACAGAGGTCGACCACATGCACAGAATCACCGACAAGAGATTTCACTACACACCCTCCTTCAGCACCGACCTGAAGAAGCGCTTCGCGCAACTGATCCGCGAACAGCGCGCTGTGTCGCTTGCCGCCGCCAAGGCCAAGACGAAACCCGTCCCCAATACGGTGGTGCCCATGGCACGCCGGGCATGATCTCCGCCTGACGAGGGCAGCGACGATGCGTGCGTGAAGCACGTGACTATGCGCGCGTAGAGCACGAGGAAGACGATGCATGCGTAGAGCACGCATAGAGTAGAGGGGCGCTGCGGCGCCCCTTTTTTATTGTTGTCGGTTCGCGCGATGGCGCCGGCCGAGTGAGCCCCTGGGCGCAATTTACGCGGGCGTCGGTAAGCGCTATGCTGCGCCGGCGCAATTTGCAGCGCCCTCTTGCAGGCCCATCGCGCCTACAATTTCCCCCACCCTGTAAGTGTTTGTCCTACGTGGCCTGTCAGATAACACGCCATCGCGCTGTAATCCTTGTCTGACGCCGCGCCAGCGCTTATGATCCACCTCGCTTGCCGGCGCGCTTCATCCCGCGCCTTAATCCGAGAATTCCGCAACGTATCTGGCAGTTCGCGAGACCGTCCCCGCAGGGACCTCCGGACACCTCTTTGTCGAAGCCTGGCAGCGCCGGCCTCACATCACGATTCGCCGAATTCACCCTTGGTAGCGCGAGCGCCACTGTACCGGCGCGTGAGGACAGGCATTGTTAAAGCAGATTTTCAGCAACAAGAAATATCTCAAGGCCGTCGGCGTCACGATGGCCGTGGTGGCCTCCAGCCTGCTGGTTTGGTTCACCCTCACCGCCGATGAGCCGGGCCGCAACCAGGTGGCGGTGGCGATGGAGCAGGACTCCGCCGCGTATTTCGCCACCGAGCGCGATTTCTCCGCCATGGCGCAGGACGTGCGCACCGGCAACGCGCGCAGCATCGGGCTGTCGAGCGAGTACGCCCTGGTCGCCCGCGCCGACGGGTCGCGCTACTACGTTCGCACGGATGCGCAACGTGCCCTCGTAGCCGAAGCCCTCAAGGAAAAGCCCGCCGGCACCGCGCCCGCGGTGTTCGCCTTGGGCAATGTCCAGCCGCCGGCCACGCCCCTCGGCGTGATCGGACGCAACCTGAGCCCGGTTCTGCTCACCCTCCTCGGCCCGCTGCTGATCCTGTTCCTCATATTGCAGATGAATCCCCTTCGCGGCATGGGGGGCCAGTTCAAGACTGCGGTCAAGCCGACGACGCGATTCAAGGACGTGATCGGCGTCGAGGAAGCCAAGGACGCGCTGCAGGACATCGTCGCCTACCTCAAGCACCCGAAGAAATTCGCCGACATCGGCGCGAAAGCGCCCAAGGGCGTCGTTCTCGAGGGCCACTTCGGCGCCGGAAAAACCATGCTCGCGCGTGCCGTCGCGGGCGAGGCCGGTGTGCCGTTCATCGCTCTGTCGGGCGCGGACTTCAGCGACATGTTCCTCGGCGTCGGCGTGCGCCGGGTCAAGAAACTGTTCGAACTCGCGCGCAAGCAATCCCCCTGCGTGATCTTCATCGACGAGATCGACGGCCTGGGCAAGCGCTCAGGCGGCAGCTCGGGGGCCGAGACCGAGAACAACCGCATCATCAACACCCTGCTGGTCGAACTCGACGGGTTCGAGTCGGGCTCGGGCATCGTGGTGCTCGGCGCGACCAATAACGTGAACAACCTCGACCCTGCGCTGATCCGCCCGGGCCGTTTCAATCGCACGTGCCACCTGGGCTTGCCCGACGTGGACGAGCGTGAGGCGCTGTTCCGCCTCTACGCCAAGGCGCTGCGCACCGCTGGGGAGCCCGGCTTCCGCCAGCTCGCGCGCATGTCGGCCGGGCTGTCGCCCGCGTCGATCGCCAACGCCGTCAACGCGGCAGCGCTTTTGGCGGCCAAGGAAGACGCGCCTGCGGTCACCCAGGAGTATTTCCAGCGAACGCTCGAGCAATCGCTCATGGGCGGACCCAGCAGCGCGGGACAGTCGGCGATGGCACCCGACGAACGCGAGCGCATTGCCGTGCACGAGGCCGGCCACGCGGTCCTCGCCCGGCTGCTCGAGGTGGGCGTGGTCGAGAAAGTCAGCATCCTCAAGCGCGGGCACGCGCTGGGGGTGACGCTGGTCACGCGCGAACACGATGCCACGCTGCAAAGCGAAACCGAGGTACGCAATCGCATGACCATGTTGCTGGGCGGCCGAGGCGCCGAGGCACTGATGCTCAAGTCGGCGTCGACCGGGGCGGCCAACGACCTCGAGCACGTATCGCGCATGGCGTTCCGCATGGTCACGGAGTTCGGGTTTTCGAGCGCCATCGGGCCGTTCAGCTATGCCGGGCTGCCCGAGCAGGAAAGGCAGGGAGTGCACGCCGAGGCGATCGTCGAGGCGCGCCAGATCACCAAAGAAGTGGAAAGCCGTTGCGCCGAGCTCCTGCTCGCGCATCGCGGGGCCCTCGAGCTCCTCACGGCCGAACTGCTCGAGCACGAAACGGTTTCAGGCGATGTGGTGCAGGCCTGCCTGGACGCCGATTCCACTCGCGCCGCGGGAGCCCATCCCGCGGCATTGCTTCAGGAAGGAAATCCGCGCGCAATCGCGGCGTAGGAAAAGGGGAGACCAAACCGGTGGCTATTGCCACCCCTGTCGATGAGACGGAGCAAAGGAGACGGTCTTGAAAAGAAGAGCAATCATGTGGGCCCTGGTCGCAGCCACCAGCGGAGCGGGAACGGTGGTCGTCCACCGCATCAACTCGCAAGCAACCGAAACGTACGCGGAGATCACCCGCCGGCCGGACTACCAGGTCGCGGTGCAATCATCCATCGAGATTGAGGGACGTGCCCAGGCACGCGACAATGCTGGTGTCGCAGCCGGCCCGGTGCAACCGCGGCCCGCCCCGCGTCCGGTAAAGATTTACCCGGATACGCCGCCGTTGTTCCTCGCCCGCAATTACGTGGAAAGCGATCCTTCGCGCTATACGCGCCACATCAAGCTGGCAGCACGGGCGACCAAGGTGCCGGCGGCACTGATCCGCGCGGTCATCACCGCCGAGTCGGCGTTCAATCCCTACGCGCTGTCCTCCACCGGCGCCGTGGGACTGATGCAGCTCATGCCCGATACGGCGGCCCGCTACGGGGTCAAGAACCGCATGGATCCGTCGCAGAACATCCTCGGGGGAGCGCGCTACCTGAGCGACCTCATGCGCCTGTTCAATAACAACATGCGCCTCACGATCGCTGCTTATAACGCCGGGGAAGGGGCCGTTCTCAAGTACGGCCGCAAGATCCCACCCTACCCTGAGACCGTTGCCTACGTGCCAAAAGTACTCATGTATTACAAGCGGTACCGTCTCGCCTGAAGCGGACAGCGGCGGAGGCTCGCGCCCCCGCCGCTGATTCCCGCTGATCGCCTCTTAGCGTCCGTCGCCGTCGGCATCGCCCGGCAGGGCGCGCTCGACCCGGTGCCAGGCCGCGCGCGTGGCGTGCTTGGCCTTTTCCCACTCGAGTTTCGAGTTGCCGCGCGCGCGGGTGTACTCCGACTCCAGATCGCGCTCGACGTCATCGAAATTGCGGTCGGCGAACCGGCTGCGTCCGAGGTAGCCGGTGCGGTACGCGGGTGAATAGTCGTCGTACGTATAGCCCGACTCGTAGTACGGCTCGCTGGTGTAGTTCTTTTCCCAGTACGCCGCCTCGACGGTCGGGTCGATCGCCTCGCCCACGGCCTTGCCGGCCAGTCCGCCGATGATTGCGCCTGCCGCTGCGCCCACGAGGGTTCCGACCGGACCGGCTACCGTACCCGCCGCAGCGCCTGCTGCCATGCCGCCGGCGGCCGCGCCCAGCCCCGTTCCAATGGGGTGAGACCCCGGCGCGCCCGTAATCGGATCGCGATTCGCGTCGCTGTCATCGGTGCGTGTTGTCTTCATATTCAAATCTCCTGTTGATGAGGGTGCTGCCCTGTTTTGAAGCGCAAGGAACATGCGGAGGTTTTTGGGCCCCGCTGACGCAATCGTCGCGCGGAAGAAATATCGTTTCAGTACGCCAGCGTACCGAGCCTTGCGGATAACGCGCGGACGATTCGCTTGCCGAAAACCGACATACCCAGACAATGAATATCCGTCCGATGCTGCCCGCCATCCTGATCACCTTCGTCGCGACGCTGGTTGCCGTGGTGCTGTTCCTGAACTTCACCAGCGGCGAGAAGAAGATCGATCGCAAGGTCGAGCGCCTCTACAGTATCGCTGACCCCGATTTCGCGCGCGCCATGGGCGTACTGCTTGGCCCGGCCATTGTTCCCGGCAACCGCGTCGAAGTGCTCCTCAACGGGAAGCGCATCTTCCCATCGATGCTCGAGGCGATCCGCGCCGCGCAGAAAAGCATCACCTTCGAGAGCTACATCTATTGGTCGGGCGAGGTCGGCAAGGAATTCGCAGAGGCGCTGGCCCAGCGCGCGAAGGCCGGCGTGAGGGTCCATGTTCTCCTCGACTGGGTGGGAAGCAGCAAAATGGACTCTGATTTGCTCAGCCGGATGGAGCAGGCCGGCGTTCAGGTGCGCAAATTCCATAAACCGCGCTGGTACAACCTTGCGCGCATGAACAACCGCACCCATCGCAAGGTGCTGGTCACCGATGGCCGGGTAGCGTTCACCGGGGGAGTGGGGATTTCCGACTTGTGGAGCGGCGACGCCGAAGACCCGCAGCACTGGCGCGACACGCATTTTCGCGTCGAAGGCCCGGTTGTGGCGCAGATGCAGGCGGTGTTCCTCGACAACTGGATCAAGGTGACCGGCACCGTCCTGCATGGTCCCGACTATTTCCCTCAGCTTGCGCCGGCAGGCGAAAGCGCGGCGCAGATGTTCAGCAGCTCACCGTCGGGCGGCAGCGAGAGCATGCACCTCATGTACCTCATGGCGGTGACTGCGGCGTCCCGCTCCATCGACCTTTCGAGCGCGTACTTCGTGCCGGACGACCTGACCTTGCACGCGCTGGTCGACGCCATCAAACGCGGCGTGAAGGTGCGCATCATCACGCCGGGCCCGCACACCGACACCCATGTGGTCAAGGCCGCGTCGCGGGCCTTGTGGGGCGCGCTGCTTGAAGCGGGCGCCGAAATGTACGAATACCAGCCGACGATGTTCCACTGCAAGGTCATGGTCGTAGACGACCTGCTGGTTTCGGTAGGATCGACGAACTTCGACAACCGCTCGTTTCGCCTCAACGACGAAGCCAACCTCAACGTCTACGACGCGGCATTCGCGCGCGAGCAGACCACCATCTTTGTGCATGATCTTGGGCGCGCACGTCGCGTAACGCTGCAGGCGTGGCAGGAGCGTCCGTGGACTGAGAAAGCGGCCGAGAAAGCCGCGAGCTTGTTCGGCCTGCAGCTCTGAACTTCTAGCGCGCCGGCCCCGTCCGGGCCGCAGCCGGGGTAACGCGCCAAATTGCGTTGCCCACGTCGTCGGCCACCAGCACCGCACCGCGGGCGTCCACTGCCACGCCCACGGGCCGGCCCCGCGCGTTGCCATCCGCGTCGACGAACCCGGTGAGGACGTCCTCCGGGGCTCCCGATGGGCGGCCCTGGGAGAAGGCAATGAACACCACGCGGTAACCGCTGCGCGGCCGGCGGTTCCACGAGCCGTGCTCGCCAATGAACGCGCCATTGGCATACTTCGCAGGCAGCAGCTTGCCTTCGTAGAAGGCCAGCCCCAGGGGCGCGACGTGGGCGCCGAGCGCGTAGTCGGGCACGCGAGCGGTGGCCACGAGGTCAGGACGCTGGGGTTTGACGCGCTCATCCACATGGCTGCCGTAATAGCTGTAGGGCCAGCCGTAGAATCCGCCCTCGCGCACCTCGGTGAGGTAATCGGGCACGAGGTCGCTGCCCAGTTCGTCGCGCTCGTTGACCACCGTCCACAACGCGCCCGAATCGGGTTGCCATCCCATGCCATTGGGGTTGCGCAGGCCCGTGGCGTACAGCCGCGAAGCGCCGGTGGCGGTGTCGATCTCCGTGATCGCCGCGCGGCCCGCCTCGTTGACCATGCCGTTTTCGGCAACGTTGCTGTTCGAGCCCACCGTCGCATACAGGCGCTTGCCGTCGCGGCTGGCGATGATGTTCTTGGTCCAGTGATGATTGATGGTGCCGGCGGGAAGCTCGGTGACCCGGGTGCCGGCGGTGTCGATTTGCAGGCTACCTTCGACATAGCGGTAACGCATGATCGCGTCGGTATTGGCGACGAACAAATCGCTGCCCACCAGGGCCATGCCGAACGGCGAGTTAAGCCCGGCCAGGAACACACTTCGGGTTTCGGCCACCCCATCGCCATCGGCGTCGCGCAGCAGGGTGATGCGGTTGGCGCTCGGCGTGCCCGCCCCCGCCCGATGCATGACCCTCTTCATGATCCATCCCTTGATGCCTTTGCCATCGTCGGGCTTGGGCGGCGCGTTGGTTTCCGCCACCAGCACGTCGCCGTTGGAGAGCACGTACAGCCAGCGGGGATGGTCGAGGCCGCGCGCGAATGCCGCGACCGCGAGGCCGGGTGCGGCAGTGGGCACCGATCCCTCGGGCCAGGGATCGGCCGGTGCAATATGCACCGTGGGGATCAGGGAAGCGTCCGGCGGCGGCAACTGAGGGGTGGGACCGGTACCTGCGCTGAACGGCAACCGGGCCGACTCGCAGCCCGGTAAAGCAAGGGCTACCAACACTGCAAACAGGATGGGGCGCGGGTCGCGCCGTTCGTTGCGGCTTGTCATCGGTGGATCGGGGTTGGCTCAGGCAAGAACCAGCTTGACCGCATCGAGCACACCCAGCGGTGCGCTTGCGCACACAGCAGCCTTGTGCGACGCGCGGCGTTGCCGCGTTCAGGCGGCGCCGACGTGCCAGCGCGGAAACGCGCTCCCGAGGACGAGGCGGATCACCTGCCAGCCGACGTACAGCAGGCCTGCAGCGAAGACGAGGAACGCCCCGGCCCACAGGAAGTAAAACGAAGACATGGCACGCTTCGCCACCGTGGGGCCGGTAGTGACGCGCGGGGTGTCGCGGACCACCAGGATAGGCGCAGCCTCCCGGTAGGTGGCTTCCTGCCGTGCGCGCCGCGCGGATTCCATGAAATCGATCTGCGCGGCGTCCGGCGTGGCAAGGGTGGCGGCTGTGAACACTGCGCGCTCGATCTCCCGTCCCGGCGTGGAGGCCTGCCGGGACGATGGTTCGACCGGGTTCGCGTACCGGTTGGAAGAGTCCAACGCGGCCACTGACCCCGCGTCGCCCGCCTGTGGGCCGGATTGCGCCTGCCGCGGTGCCGGGTAGACGTCGCGGTATGCGCCAATTGGCGACTGCGCCTCCTGCGTGCGGGATTCCAGCGAGCGCATTTCGTCCGCGCGCCGGTTATCGGGGTATTTCACTGGCGGGTACCGGCTGTCGAACGAAGCGCTTGCCTGCCTGCCATCCTCCTGCGCGCCCGGTTGCGCTGGTGCCCTGGGCGACTCGTAACTCGCCACGACCCGCGCATCGCTGCTGGGGCGATCGGTGAATGTCACGCGCCCGTTTTCATCGACTTGCTTGTAGATCGTCTGCGCAAAGGCGCCGCCAGTGGTGAGCAGCGCTAAGGTGGCGATAAGGGCCTGGAGAAGTCTGCGGTGCGAGTCCATGACCGCACTCTGCCGGCCTACCGGCGCCGAGTCTGTGGGACAAACGCCCCAGTTGGCCACGGAGGGGAGGAGTTTCCCCTGTAATCCATATCTGTCAGGGTGTCGGCCCTGGCGGCGAAAACCCTGGGCGGGCAGCGTGCGCTGGCGCACTTACACGCCGCGGATTATGTCGATCAGCGCCAATCCATTCCGGGGCTCGACATCGTCGCGCCAGCACACCTGCCCATCGGGGCGCACGAGCACGAGAGACCTCTCGTACAGGCGCGCGGCATGCGCCTGCGCGATGTCGAATACTTCAAGAGGAACCTTGCGCGCCGCCGCCGCCGCGACAAGGTTCGCCGCATCCGCAGGCCGCGTGCCGAAGCGCAGCAGCACGAACGCCTTGCCGAACAGGTCGAGGATCGAGCGCCCATCCTCCAGCCATGCATGCGGAGCGCGCGAACCGGGCCGGGCCGTCGGCCGGTAGGTCGACACTTCGTCGCGTGGCTGCGGGGTGCCGTCGGGAACGATCACCGGGGAGCCCTCATACATGTAGCCCAGGTGGATGCCGTTCGAGAACCATTCGCGACGCATCATTTCGGTGTAGGCATCCCCGAACGCCTTGCGCGCGCGGTCGCCATCGCTACTTGTGTCGAACATTGCCGTCGGCACCGAAGTGACGCGCGGCGAGAGCATACGTTCGAGGTTGCCGGTGGCCTCAGCGACGTTACGGATCCCCACCGGCCGGCACTCGAGCTCATAGGATGCGAGCAGCCGTTCCCCGCCCCACCCCTCGAGGCACGCGGCGAGTTTCCAGGCGAGGTTGACCGAATCCTGGATACCGGTGTTCATGCCGAATCCACCCGTGGGTGAGGTCAGGTGCGCCGCGTCGCCGGCGATGAACACGCGCCGCGTACCGTAATGCTCGGCCACCAGTTGCCGGCGCACCCACGGCAGCACCGACAGGATCTCGAACTCGAACTTGCGCCCCATGGCGCGCACGATGGCCCGCCGCAGTTCGTCTTCTGACAGGGTGCGCCTCTGCGCGTCGCCCACCAGCGAGAAGCGCCACTGGTCGCGGCCGTTGATGGCCACCAATGTGGCCCAGGTGCCTTCCGGCCCGATGAATATGAAGCGGTAAGCGGGCGCCTTGTCGTGCAGCTTTTCCAACCCTTCGCAGCGGAAGATGACGTTGGTGGTGTGGGTCAGCGTAGGCGTGCCGGTCATCGTGATGCCGAGCCCCTGGCGCACGGTGCTCGCCCCGCCGTCGCATCCGACGAGGTAGGCACACTCGATGGCTTCCTCGCTGCCGTCCACTTCGTTGCGCAAGGTGGCGACGACGCGATCGGCGCGCTCCTCGAACCCGGCCAGGGTGGTGCGATAGCGCAACGATACGCTCGCAAACTGCCCGGCGAATCTGGCCAGCACCGGGTCGAAGAAATTCTGCGGGCAGCGCTCGCGCGTCTGCGGGCTTTCGGCCGGCGCGCGCGCCTCGCTCGGCTTGGGGAACTGCTCGCGGCCCAGTTCCCATCCCGTGAGGCTCGTGACCCAGACGCAGTCCTGCGGGTAGTCCCGGTTGTAGCCGGCCTCCTCAACCCACGGCACGATGCCCCAACGACGGCAGTATTCCATCGTGCGGATGCCTACCATGTCCATCTTGGCCTGGTAGATCGCGCCATCGCCCGAGTCGACCAGCGTACAGGCCGCGCCACGCCAGCCCAAATCGCCGGCGAGCGCAAGGCCGACAGGCCCCCCGCCGGCCACCAGCACCGGGGTGAAGGTCATGCCGGCGCTGCGCTCAGAAGCGGCGGGGCGAGAACCCTGCCGCCTCGCGAACGGGAAGCGTCATTTCGCCGACCGACTCGATCGCGATGCGCACCGCGTCGCCGGGCACGATCGGCCCAACGCCTTCGGGTGTGCCGCTCGCGATCACGTCGCCCGGGTTGAGCGTCATGACCGAGGAGATGAGCTCTATCAGCGCCGCAATATCGACGATCATGTCGCGCGTGTTGGCATCCTGCCTGGGCTGGCCGTTGACCCAGAGCTGGTTCTGCAGCGCCTGCGGGGCGGGCACTTCGTCGGCCGTCACGATCCACGGGCCCAGCGGCGTGAAGGTCTCGAAGGACTTTCGCGTCACGCGCTCCTCCTCGGCGACGCCGGGTTCGATGCGCATGGTCACGTCGATGAGGCAGCTGTAGCCGAACACGTACTGCATGGCCTGGGCGCGCGGCACGTTACGCGCGCGCCGGCCGATGATCACCGCCAGTTCGGACTCGTGGTCAAAGCGCCGCGCCGACCCCCTGGGCAGTTCGATCGCACCGCCCGCCCCCACCAGCGAGGCGGTGGCCTTCATGAAGAATCCCTGCTGTTCGGCCGAGCGGCCCTTGCTCACCGATCGCGCCCCGATCTCGCCGATGTGCTTGCGGTAGTTGGCGGGGGCGGCGATGACATGCACCGGGCACGGGTTGGGCGGCAAGAGGCGCACCGATTCGAGCGGAACGGGCGTGGCATCCTTGCGCGCCGCGGCCACGCGGGGCGCGCATTCCTCCCACCGGCCGATGAGCGCGTTCATGTACATCGGCGGCCACCCCGGCCCGGCCCCGGGCACCGCGCCGGTCACGTCGTAAACCTGGCCGTCCTCGACCACCCCGACGCGATGATCGTCGTAAACCGCTAGCTTCATCCAGGCTCCACTACCGTAAAAGTTAAACTTTAAATATCATAGAACTAATTGGAAAGCGGCTCACAGGGCAATTGAGTTTCCTTTTTTGGAAACCACGAATCAGCCCGCCGCGGCGAACGAGTACACCACCCGCACGCCCTCTGGCGTCAGCCACTCTTCGAGTTGGCTCAGCAACTGCGCATCCGGGCGCACGCGCCAGTCGGCGCTGAGGGCCACGTCGACCTCGGCCTCGCCGTTGTGGTAATGGACCACGACGGGGCATCCGCCATTGCCGCTTGCGTCCGAGGCGCTCGCCTTGAAGGGGGCGAGGTAGTCCTTGAGCTTTTTTGCGTCCGCCTTGCCGTTGATCGCCAGGCGCAGGTTCTGCGCGTAGCGATTGCGCAGTACCGCGAGGTCGAGGAGGTCCTCGGCCGAAACGCGCAGGCCGGCGAACGATTCGTCGCGCGGCGCCTGGACTTTGCAGACAGCGACAAGAAGCGCGTCTTCCTTGAGCTTGTCGCGGTGCCGGTCGTACAGCTCGTTGAACACCGTGACCTCGACCTGCGCGGTACCGTCGTCGAGCAGCACCACCACCATTTTTCCGCGTCGGGTCATTTGCACCCGCACCGAGGCGATCACGCCCGCCAGCCAGACTGTGCCCTGCACCGGGGCAAGCCTTGCAAGCGAGGTGCGCGTAAAACCCTGCAGGTCGTGCGCATAGGCATTGAACAGGTGGCCCGAAAGCGTAAAGCCGAGCGCGGTCTTCTCCTCGATAAGCCTTTGCTTCATGTCCCAGGCGCGTGTCTCGACCAGCTTGAACGCGGCGCTCCGCGATTCAGACGGGTCGCCGAACAGGCTCTCCTGCGAGGCCTGGCGCTCGTCCTGCTCGGCCGCCTCCATCGCAAGACCCACCGAGGCGAGCAGGCTCGCGCGGTGGGCCTCGATCGAATCGAACGCGCCGGCGCGGACCATCGCCTCAATTGCGCGCCGGTTGACCACGCGCTTGTCGACGCGGCGGCAGAAATCGAACAGGCTGGTGAAGGGCCCGTCGGCCTCGCGCGAGGCGGCGATCGCCTCGGTCGCCGAGCGCCCCGTGCCGCGTATCCCTCCCAGCCCGTAACGGATCGTCTTCGTGTCCACCGGGGTGAAGCGGTAGTCGGAGGTGTTCACATCGGGCGGCAGCACCGTGAGGCCGTTGGCGAGGCTGTCCTTGTGGAGGGTGCGCACCTTGTCGGTGTCGTCCATGACCGCCGAGAAGTTGGCCGCCATGAAAGCCGCCGCGTGGTGCGCCTTCATGTACGCGGTGTGGTAAGCGACCAGCGCGTAGGCCGCGGCGTGCGACTTGTTGAAACCGTAGCCGGCGAATTTCTCCATGTGGTCGAAGAGCTGGCTCGCCTTGTTGCGCGTGAGCCCGTTCTTCTCCGCCCCGGCGACGAAGCCGTCGCGCTGCGCGTCCATCTCCTCCTGCTTCTTCTTGCCCATCGCGCGGCGCAGCAGGTCGGCGTTGCCCAGGGTATAGCCGCCGATCACCTGGGCGATCTGCATCACCTGCTCCTGGTACACCATGATGCCGTAGGTGGGCGACAGGATCGGCACCAGCCGCTCGTCGAGGTACTCGACCCGCTGGCGGCCGTGCTTCCTCTCGATGAAGTCGGGGATCAGGTCCATCGGGCCGGGGCGGTACAGCGCCACCAGCGCGATGATGTCCTCGAAGCGGTCGGGCCTGGCCTTGCGGATCATGTCGCGCATGCCCGAGGATTCCAGCTGGAACACCGCCGTGGTATTGCCCGAGGACAGGAGCTGGTAGCTCGGCTTGTCATCCAGCGGCAGGGTTTCGAGGTCGAACTCGGGCGTCCCGAGCAGCTTCACGTAGCGCACGGCCCAGTCGAGCACCGTGAGCGTGGTGAGCCCGAGGAAGTCGAACTTCACCAGCCCGACGGCCTCGACATCGTCCTTGTCGAGCTGCGAGATCACGTTTTCGGTGCCCTCGGCCGCGTACAGAGGGCAGAAGTCGGTGAGTTTGCCCGGCGCGATCAACACGCCGCCCGCATGCATGCCGACGTTGCGCGTGAGGCCCTCGAGCTTTTCGCCCAGCTCGAGCAGCTGCCTCACCTCGTCCTCATTTTGCTCGCGCTCGGCCAGCAGCGGCTCCATCTCGCGCGCCATGGCGAGGGTGATCGTCTTGCCGGGCTGGAACGGGATCAGCTTGGCGATCTGGTCGCAGAAGTTGTAGCCCAGGTCCAGCACGCGGCCGCAG
>JBDTRN010000054.1:0-13264 GCA_039931715.1 Betaproteobacteria bacterium | reverse complement strand
CGAAGTCGCAGCGCGCGAGCATGTCGTTGATCATGCCCTGCAGGCCCATCTTCTGGCCGTCCTCGGGCGAGTAGATGCGCTCGACGCCGTACGCGTGCAACTCTGCGACCTCCTCGGGCACGATGACCCCGCCGCCGCCGCCGAACACCTTGATGTGCTCGCCGCCGCGACTGCGCAACAAATCGATCATGTACTTGAAGTACTCGAGGTGCCCGCCCTGGTAGGACGACACGGCCAGGCCCTGCACGTCTTCCTGCAGGGCGGCGGTCACCACTTCGTCGACCGAGCGGTTGTGGCCCAGGTGAATGACCTCGCAACCCGAGCCCTGCAGGATGCGGCGCATGATGTTGATCGAGGCGTCGTGGCCATCGAACAGGCTGGCCGCGGTGACGAAGCGGATCTTGTGCTTGGCCTTGTAGGCGAGGTTGGTCGAATCGCTGAGGTCGGTCATGGCGTTGCCCCGCTTTGGCTGTCGGCGTGGTTCGGTTGGCGCGGAAAAGTGCAGTCTATAACTTCGCTTGCCGGGTGCACGGCGCAGCACGGGGCGATGGCCGGCAATGCTATGTGACGTTTACGTTAACGTCAACTTGCGGGCACTTTAGATTAGCGATGTAACTTATTGTTTTACCGGGATTAGCGTAAAATATTCGTCATGTTCGCCCGTCTCGCCCTGGCCTTGCTCATGACCCTGCAAATGGCCCCCGCGCATGCCCAGCGCAAGCCGCCCGCGCCGCCGGCGGCGCCTGCGGTGGCGTTGCCGGGCCCATCGGTCGCGTTGTTCTACGGCGCTTCGCCCCCGGTGGAGGAACTGGCGGCGTTCGACGCGGTGGTGCTCGAGCCCGACCACGCGCCGCGTCCGCTGCCGGCTGCCAGGCGCACAACCTGGTTCGCCTATGTGAGCGTGGGCGAAGTCCACCCGACGCGCGCGTACTTCAAACTGATTCCGCCGGGGTGGAAGCTGGGCACCAACGCCTCGTTCGACAGCACGGTGATCGACCAGGCGCATCCCGAATGGGCAGAGTTTTTCTGCGAGACCATCGTCCGGCCGCTGTGGGAACGCGGATTTCGCGGTTTTTTCCTCGACACACTGGACTCCTACCACCTGGTGGCGAAAACCGACGCGGAGCGCGCGCGCCAGGAAGCGGGGCTCTCGGCGGTCATCGCGCGCGTGAAGCAGAAATTTCCCGCCGCGAAACTCATGTTCAACCGCGGCTTCGAGATCCTGCCCCAAGTGCACGGCCTGGCGTACGCGGTGGCGGCCGAATCGCTGTATCGCAAGTACGACCACGACGCCAAAAAATACGCCGAAGTCCCGGCTGCGGACCGCGCGTGGCTCACCGGCCAGATGAAGCGCGTGCAGTCCGAGTACCGCCTGCCGGCGATCTTCATCGACTACGCGCCTGCGGCCGAGCGCGAGCTGGCGCGCGCAACCGCGCGCCGCATCGCCACCGACGGCTTCATCCCATGGGTGACCACGCCGGCGCTCGACGTGCTCGGGGTGGGTGCGCTCGAAGTCATGCCGCGCAAGATCCTCATGCTGTACGAGAAAACCAACAAGGCCGACCAGCTCATCTATCTCGATGCGCACCGGGTGGCCACCATGCCGCTCAACTACCTGGGCTACTCGGTCGAGTACCTGGACACCGGCGAAGCGCTGCCGGAGTACCCGCTCCCCGGGCGCGTTGCGGGCATCGTGACCCGGTTCACCGACACTTCGCGCAACGAAGCGGCCCTCTTCGCTTGGCTGAAGAAGCAGATGGATGCCGGCGTTCGGGTGGCCGTCCTCGGCGACCTGGGCTTTCGCATGACCGCGGCACGCGCCGCGGCGCTTGGCCTCTCGCTGGCCAACCAGGGTTCGGCGCTCGACCCGCTGCGCGTGAGCCATCGCGACCCCATCGTCGGGTTCGAACTCGAGCCCTTCCCCGACCGGCGCAGTTACCTGCCGCTGACGCTCGCCAAGGGCAGCCCGGATAGCGAAGCACTGCTCACGCTGGTGGGGCGCGGCACCGAGCGCATGGATGCGGTGGCATTCACCGCCTGGGGCGGCTACGCGCTGTTCCCCTATAACGTGATCACGATCCCGGGCAGCACCTCCAAGCGCTGGATCGTGGACCCGTTTGCGTTCTACAAGCGCGCGCTCAGGCTACCCGACATGCCTGTACCCGACGTGACCACCGAGAACGGCCGGCGGCTGCTCATCGCGCATATCGACGGCGACGGCTTTGCCAGTCGCGCCGAAACGCGCGCCGCACCCTACTCGGGCGAAGTGCTGCTCAAAGAAATCCTCGAGCGCTACCGGCTGCCGCACACCGTGTCGATCATCGAGGGCGAGACCGCGGTGCGCGGCCTGTACCCGGCCCAGTCGCCGGCGCTCGAGGCCATCGCAAGGAAAATCTTCGCCCTCGATACGGTCGAGATAGCGAGCCACTCGTTTTCGCACCCCTTCCGCTGGCAGGCGGCCGAGGCTGCGGCCACGGCGCAGAACGTGTCCGGCTCGGAAACCTATTCGCTCAAGATTCCCGGCTACACGTTCGATTTGCGCGCCGAGATCCAGGGCTCGATCGATTACATCGACAAGGTGCTCGCGCCCAAGGGCAAGCGAACCCGGGTGTTCTTATGGACCGGCGACTGCAATCCGGACGAGGATCCGCTGGCCGATACGGATGCTGCCGGGGTGCTCAACATGAACGGCGGCGACACGCTCATCACGCGCGCCGACCCGTCGGTCACGCTGGTGTCACCCCTGGGTATCCCGCGCGGCCGCCACTTCCAGGTGTATGCCCCGAACCAGAACGAGAACGTCTATACCAGCCTGTGGGAGGGGCCGTACTACGGATTCGAGCGGGTGCTGGAGACATTTGCCCTGACCGACTCGCCGCGGCGCCTGAAGCCGGTGAACATCTACTACCACATGTACTCGACCACCAAGACCGCCTCGCTCACGGCGCTGCACAAGGTGTACCAGTGGGCGCTGGCGCAGCCGCTGTTCCCGGTGTTCGCCTCCGAGTACATCGCCAAGGTCAACGACTTCCGTCGCGTGGTGGTGGCGAGGGCGCTGGACGGCACGTGGCTGGTGCGAGGTGCCGACGCCCTGCGCACCCTGCGCGCGCCGGCGTCGCTGGGCGTGCCCTCTGGCAGCGGTGTGGCCGGCCAGGCCCGGCAGGGCGAATTGGTTTATGTCCACCTGCACGCCGACGAAGCACGCTTCGGCTTTACGCAGGGCGCCCCGGCGGGTGCCTGGCTCGCCGAGGCCAATGCCCGCCTGACTGCGTTCGAGCGCCAGAGCGACGGATTCACGTTTGCGTTGCGCGGCCACCAGCCGGTCGCGTTCCGGCTCGGCGGTGCTGCCGGTTGCCGCGTGCGCGCGGCGGGCCGCGACATCGCCCCGGGCAAGGACGGCCTGTACCACCCCGACCCCGATGGCGCAGGCCGGCTCGAAGTCCGCTGCGCCTGAGCGCCACGAGCCGGCGATGCGCCCGGGCGCGCGCGTGCCGCCGCGGCTGCGCCTCATTTCGCCCGCCACGATCCTCGCCCTCGCCGGCCTCGTCGCGGCAGCGCTGCTGACCCTCTACCCCCAGCGCGAACTGCTCGAGCGCATCCTGCAGGCGCGCCGCGACGACCCGCTCACCCTGCAGTACCTCGTAAACCTGCATCGCGACGATCCCGGCAACGCCGAAACCACCCTGCTGCTCGCCGGCGCACGCATCGCCCAGGCGCAGCGCGCCGACGCCGTGCGCCTGCTCGTGGTGCTCGAATCGCATCCCGACGCCTCGGTCCGGCGACGCGCCCTGCTGATGCACGCCGAATCGCTGCCAGCGGGGCCGGCGCGCGCCGCGTTGCTCGCCCCGCGCCTGGGCGAGCCCTGGACGCGCGACGAGCTGCGGCTGATCGCGCGCTACGCGCGGGTGTCCGGCGATCCCGTCCTGCGGCGCGCGGTGTTCGAGCGCGTGGCCGCGTACGAGCGCGATCCCGAGTGGTTCGCACAGGCCGCGCGGGAGGCGCTCGGCGAAGGCGACTACCGCTTTTCGGCTGAACTTTCGTTCCGCGCGCGCAAGCTGGCTGTCACGCGACCGCTGGCACGCCAGTACTTCCTCGCAGGCGTGGGCACGCTCCAGTCAGGCAACCTGCTCGCCGAGGCAATCGCCGCAGCGGAGGCCAACATCGGCGACCTGGCCAACGACGAGGCCACCATCCTCGCGATGGCCAGGCTCGGGCTGGCCGCCGGCCGGCCGGACGTGGCCGAGCGCTGGATGAAGGGGCTGCTGTGGCCTGGCACTTCGCGCGAACCTGCGGCGCTCATCCCGGGGCTTGCAGCGCGGCTGCTCGCCTGGGTCATCCCTCCCGCGCACGCACAGGCGGGCGCCGCGCCCGGGGCCATGCGGCCTTTCGACGAGGCGGTCTTTGCCTTTGCCTACGAGGTGTTCCTCGCCAATGGCAACGTGGATGACGCATTCCGCGTCGCGCAGGCGGCCGTGGCGCAGCGGCCCGGCGACGCTGCGTGGCGCGAGAAGCTGGCGCGTGCTGCCGAATGGTCACGCAAGCCCGTCGAGGCGCTCGAGCAATGGCTGTACCTTGCGCAACACGGGGGCAGCGAGGAAGCCTGGCAGGGCGTGCTTCGGATCGCACCCGGCCTGGGCGCGGACGAAGCGCTATTGCTCGCCATGCGCCACAAGCTGGACGGAAAGCCCGCGACCGCTGAGGACCTGAAGGCCCTGGCGGCGCAGTTCGAGCGGCTGGGCCGGCCACGCGACGGGATCGCGTGGTTCGTGGCGCGGCACGCCGCACGCGGCGACGTCGTCGCATTGGGGCTCGCCGCCAACCTGGCCGACCACGCCGGGGAGCGCGACCGCGCCATCGCGCTCAACCTGCAGCTCATCGGGCTGCAGGGCCCCAATGAGGAGCGCCTTATTCGCACCGCGACGCTGCTCGTCATGGCCGGCAAGTTCCGCGCCGCCCATGACCTGCTCAACGGCTACCGCCAGAAGATCGGCGCCGAGGCCGGCGAGTACTGGGACCTGCTCGGCGACCTCGCATGGCGGCTGCAGGAGGACGAGTCGGCGATCTTCGCGTATCGCGCGTTGTCCACGCGCAAGGAGGCCGACCCGGGCGAGTTCGACCGCCTCGCCACCCTGCTGCGCGAGCGGCATCCCGAAGAAGCCGCGCGCGTGGCGGAGTTCGGGTTCGCCCGCTTTCGCACCCCTGGCCTGTTGCTGACCGCCCTCGAAATCCACTGGGAGAGGCGCGACCTCACGGCAATGAAGAGGCTGTATGCGGATGTAGGCGCCGCCACCGAAAAGTTGTTTGCGCGCGTACCGTTCTTCTTTTCGCTGCGCGCGCAGTACCGGCAGGCTGGCGGCGACCTGGCCGGGGCACGCGCCGACCTCGAGCGTGCAATCGCCATCGCGCCCAACGACGGCACGCTGAAGACCGCACTCACCTGGCTGCTGATCGACGCGAAGGACCTGGTCGCATTGCGCCGCCAGCTCGAGGAAGTCGCGCGTACCGCGGGCGACGCCTCCGCAGGCGGGCGTGAGTTCTGGTCGCTGCAGGCTGCCGGATGGACCGCGCTCGGCGAACCCCGGCGCGCGCTGCCTTTCTATGCCCGCCTCACACGCGACAAGCCCGATGACTACCTCATGCTCATGGGCTATGCGGATGCGCTCGAGCTGGCAGGCCAGGCCGGCCCATCCGCGCGGGTGCGCAGGCAGGCGTGGACGGTGGTGCGCGCGGCGCGGGCGCAGGACCCGGCGAGCACCGACCGGCAGCTGCGCGAGACCACGGCGCGGCTCGCGCTCACCCTTGCACCGGCGGACACCATGCTCGCGGTGGTGCGCGACCTCCTGCGGCGCGATACCGACCCCTCCATCGCGCCCGCCGCAAGGCAGCGTTCGGCGGCGGTGCGCGAGCTGGTGCTGTCGTGGGCGATCTCGACCGAGCAGTACTCGAACGCCAAGGCGTGGTTGTGGCTGCAGTATGGACGCAAGCTCGCCGCCCCCGGCTGGGCCGCAGCATCGGTGGCGCTGGGCGAGAACGACGTGGAGGCGGCCGAACGCCTGCTGGCCGACAAATCGGTGCCGGTGTCCAGCCGCATTGAAGCCGCGCGGCTGACCAACCAGGTGCGCCTTGCGCAGACGCTCGCCTTCGAAGCGCAGGAGGCGCGCCCCGCCGACGACGGGCTGCACCTGCAACTGGCCGATTCGCTGCTGGCCGGGGCGAACCGGCTGATAACCGGGGCCATCAGCTCGCTGCGCGGCGCGCTCCGCGCCCAGCCACGCGAACTGCAGGCGCAAGTCTGGGTGACCCCGCGCCTGCGCCTCGCGCTCGAGTGGCGCGAAGCCTCCCAGTCGAGCATCGATCCGGCGGTGCTCACCGGTGTGCCGGCGCGCGACCGCGAAACCCGCCTCACCCTGCGACAGGTCCTCGACACCGGCTGGGTGGAAGCCGGCATCGGCGAGCGCAGCGCGATGGCGGGACAGACTTCGTTGCGCGCGGGCCTGTTCACGCAATGGAGCCGGGGCGTGTCCACGCTGGTGTCGGCGGCGCATAACGAGCGCACGCTGGATTCGACCGCGCTGGCGATCGCCGGGGCCAAGGACGAGATGGCGGGCCGGGTGCTTTGGTCGTTTGCGAAACGCGAGTATTTCTCAGGCGGCCTGCGCCAGATGCGCTACCACACGCAGAATGGCAATCCGCTGGGCAGCGGGAGTGCGGCCGAAGGCGAAATCGGCCACCGCGTGCGCATCGATTATCCGGACCTCGCGGTGCGCCTCACGGCGGCGAACTATCGCTTCAGCGCAGGCGGCAACGACGACGCGCAGACCGCCCAGCTCAACCCTGCCGGCGGGATCCCCGGCGCGGCGTTCTTCATCCCGCGCAACTCGCGTGTGCTCGGGGCAGGCGTGGGCTTTGGCGAAAGCGCGCGCGAGGGCTATTCGCGCGCATTGCGCCCCTATGGGAACTTCGCGCGCACCACCAGCTCGCTCGCAGGCAGCGGCTACAATGCATTGTTCGGGATTGCCGGTAGCCTGTTCGGCGCAGACCACGTGTCGCTGTACTGGAACCGGGCGCGTGGCGGCGGATCCAGCGGAGCCTCCATACTGGAATACGGATTGCGGTATGAGTACTTCTTCGACCGGTACTGAATCGCTGGCGCCGCCGGCTACCGCGCTCAATGCGCCCCCCGCGTGGCGCAGCCTGCGTGTGCGGCTCGCGCTCGGCATGGGGCTGTTTGCCGTGCTGCTGACCGCAGCCCTTGCAGTGGCGATCGGCGAGCTCGCCACCAACGTGGCGCGCAAGGAGATCGGCCGCTACGTGACCCGGCTGGCGATCGAGATGCGCGACAAGCTTGACCTCGGCATGGCCGAGCGGTTCGCCGAAGTCGGGACACTGGTCAGCCTCGACAGCGGGTTCGACGGCCAGCGCAACGCCGCCATGCGGCGCGCCTTGCTGAGGGAATTCAAGAAAGCGGCGCCCGAGTACCACTGGATCGGCTACGTCGATTCCGGGGGGCGCGTGCTGGTTGGGCTGGACGGGCTGTTCGAGGGACAAGACGTTTCGGACCGCAACTGGTTCACGGCGGCGCTGGGCGGACCTTTCGTGGGCGACGTGCACGAATCGAGGATCCTGCCGGCAGTGCCGACGCCCCGGACTCAGGTGCCGGAGGTGGTCGACATCGCCTTCCCGCTGAAGGATGCAGGCGGGGTACGGGGGGTCGTTGCGGCCCAGGTCGACTGGAAGTGGGCCGCGCGCCTGCGCGACTCGATCGAAAGCTACGCCCAGCCGGACACCCCGTTCGAGTTGCTGGTGGTGGGCGCCGACGGCCGGGTACTCCTAGGTCCCGCCGCGCTCGCCGGCACGCGCCTGCCGGCCGGCGAGCTCATTCCGTCGCGCCTGCACTCTTACGAGGCGCGCCTGCAACGCTGGGCCGACGGCATGGATTACGTTGTCGGCAGCAGCAGCACACGCGGGTTCGGCGCCAGCACGGGCCTGGGCTGGGGCGTGATCGCGCGCCAGCGGGTCGATTTCGCGTTCGCGCCGGTGCGCGAACTGCAAACACGCATTGCGCTCGCCGGGGGGTTCATCGCGCTGCTTGCGCTCGCCTTCGGCTGGGCGATGGCGACCCGCGTGAGCCGTCCGCTGATCGCCATCAGCCAGGCCGCCGACGCCATCAGCCAGGGCAGCCGCCGCGTAGAGATTCCGCCGGGCGGGAGCTACGCGGAAATCGACAGGCTTTCGCGTTCGCTGCGCGCGATGCTGCGCAAGCTGAGCATCCAGGAGGAGGACCTGCGCCAGGCCCAGGACCATCTCGAGGCGCGCGTGCGCGCACGCACCGCGGAGCTCGCCAAGGCAAAGGCCGAGATGGAGCTCGAGGCGGCCGAACGCACGCTCGCGCGCGACGAAGCCCGCGCCGCCAAGGACCAGCTCTCGCTCGCGATGGACGCCTCGCGCCTGGTGTTGTGGGATTACAACCTGCGCACGGGAGAGGTGGCGCTGTCCGAAGGCTGGTCGGCGCTGCTGGGGGGCGAGCCGGTGGCGACCACCGAGACCATGGCTTCACTGACCGGCCTGGTGCCCGAGGAGGACCGCGCCGCAGTCCAGGCGGCGATCGCCTCCGCGCTGCGCGGCCCGGTATCAAGCTACCGCGAGGAGCACCGCGTGCGCACCGCCTCGGGATCCCCGATCTGGATCGTCAGCGAAGGCCGCGTCGTGGAGCGCGACGCGTCCGGCCGCGCGCTGCGCATGGTGGGCACCAACCGCGACATCACCGACCGTGTGCGCTACACCCACGCGCTGCGCGAGAGCGAGGAAAGGTTTCGCGGCGCGATGGAAAGCTCGCCCATGGGCATGGCGATTTCCGACCTCGATGGTCGCTGGCTCAAGGCGAATCCCGCGCTGTGCCGCATCACCGGCTACACCGAAGCCGAGCTACAGGCGCGCACCTTCAGGGACATCACCGTGACGGAGGATCTTGCCCAGGCGCTGCTGCGCATGCGCGACCTGCTCGATGGCAAAGTCGAGTCCTACGAAGTGCAGAAACGCTACGTGCACAAGGACGGCCACGAAGTCTGGGTGCAGGTAAACGTGTCGCTCATGCGAGACGCCGACGGAAAGCCGCAGCACATCATTTCGCAGGTCATGGACGTGAGCGAGCGTCGCAAGCTGCAGGAAGAGGTTCGCCACCTGGCGTTGCACGACGCGCTCACCGGGCTGCCGAATGCGCGCCTGCTCGCCGATCGCATGGAACAGGCGCTCGCCGCCGCGCGACGCACCAAGGAGGCCGCCGCGGTGATGTACCTCGACCTCGACGGATTCAAACCGGTCAACGACACGCACGGGCATGCCGCCGGCGACCTCGTGCTAACGGAGGTCGGCGCGCGCCTCAGGAAAATGCTGCGCGAAACCGACACGGTGGCCCGCCTCGGCGGGGACGAGTTCGTCGTGGTGCTCGGCCGCATCGGCGGCGAATCCGACGCACGCCTGGCGGCAGAACGCGTGCTCGCGGCGATTGCCACGCCGTTCGAACTCGGGAGCGCGCAGGCCCACCTCTCGGCCAGCATCGGGATCGCCCTGTTCCCGCTCCACGGCGCCGACGCGCAGTCGCTCAGGCAACACGCCGACGCAGCGATGTACGTCGCCAAACGCTCGGGCAAGAACTCATATCGCTTTTACGCGGGGGAAACACAATGAAAAAGCTGCTGCTGGTCGTTTGCTGTGCGCTGTTGGCCGCAGCGTGCACGGTCGTGGACAGGACACGCGAGGCGCGCCTCGATGCCGGCGCGAGGTGGGTCCTCTTGCCGATGGTGAACCACACCGAGACGCCGCAGGCGGGCCTGCGCGCCGAGGCGATCACCGAGACACTGCTGCGTGGCCTGGGGGTCGCGCAACTCGAACGCTATCCGGCCACGCTCAGCCCGGACGCCCTGTTCGACCCGGCCGAGCGCAAGGCGCAGGACCAGGCCCTCGCCTGGGCGAAGGAGCGCAAGGCGCGCTTCGCGGTCAGCGGCAGCGTCGAGGAATGGCGCTACAAGGTCGGCGTGGACGGCGAGCCCGCGGTCGGCCTGAGCCTGTCAATCCTCGACCTCGACTCCGGAGCGGTCGTCTACGCGGCATCGGGTGCGAAATCCGGCTGGAGCCGCGAGGCCCTGTCGGCCGTGGCGCAGAAACTGGCGCGCGAACTGCTGGCCGGAATCCAGCTGGGCAGGTGAGCAGAAGCGCGTGAATCCCGAAGGACTGCCGGCCGGCGCGCGGCGCTCGTCGTGGGTGTGGCTCGAAACGGTCGCGCTCACGCTGCTGGCGGTCACGCTGGCCATGTGGGCCGAGCCTTCAAATCCGTTCTTCGTGCGCGGCGACTTCCCCTGGCTGGTGCTCGCGCCGGCGCTGCTCGCGCTGCGCTATGGCGTGCTGCCGGGCCTCTTATCCTGCGCGCTCCTCGCGATGCTCTGGCTCGTGGCGCGCAAGTACGGCCTCGTCACGGGACCCGCGCCGGCGACCAGCCTGGTGGGTGCGATGATCCTCACCATGGTGTGCGGCGAGTTCGCCAGCAACTGGATGGCGAAGCTGCGGCGCCTGGAGATCTCCGGGCGTTACCTCGACGAGCGGCTCGACCGCCTCACGCGCCAGCACTACCTTCTGATGCTCTCGCACGAGCGCCTGGAGCAGGAGCAGTTTTCCCGGCCGGTGACGTTGCGGGCGGCGGTCGCGCGCATCAGGATGCTCGCGGCGGCGCCACGCGAGCCGGTGGCGGCAAATGCGGCGCCCGGCGCGCAGTCCTACCCGGGCCTTGCCAGCCTGGTCGAATTGCTCGGCCAATTCTGCCAGCTCGAGGTGGCGGGTATCCACGCCTGCACCGCAGAGGGACCCGGAAGCGCGGTGATCGAGGCAATCGGCGCGGCGCGCCCACTCGTCGTGGACGACCCGCTGGTGGCCTATTGCATGGCCAAGCGCGAGCTGAGCCATGTCCAGATGAGCGAGCTGCGCGGCGCGGCGCATTCGCGTTACCTCATCGTCGCGCCCGTAATCACGAGCGAGGGCCGGCTGCTGGCCCTGCTCGCGGTGGAACAGATGCCGTTCCTTGCGCTTCACGCCGAGACGCTGTCCACGCTGAGCGTGCTGCTGGGCTATTACGCCGACTCGCTGGCGGTGTCGCGCGCCGCGCGCGTGATGCATCAGGCGCTACCGGGCTGCCCGCTCGACTTCGCCGACGAGGTCAACCGCTGCCACCGCATGTGGCAGAGCGCGGGGATCTACTCCGCGCTGATGCTGATCAAGTTCGGCACCCACCCGGAGGCGGCGGAGTTCGCAGCGCTCATGCGGCGCCAGTTCCGCGACCTCGACATCGTCTGGGACATCGAGCAGCCGCGCGGACGCATCCTGCTCGCGCTGATGCCGCTGGCCGGCCCCGCGGGGGTGGAGGGCTGCATGAGCCGGCTCGAATCGAGCCTGGACCAGCGCTACCAGCTCAATTTCGATGCCGCGCGCATCGCCCCCCACAGCCAGCAACTCGGCGACGAAGACCCGTTCGTCACGGTCAAGCTCATGCTCGAGGACCACGATGTTCGGCTCTAGCCTCGCGCTGCTCGCCACCGCGTGCGAGGCGGCCGGCTTCTGGGTGCTCATGGGCTTCGGCGAAAGCGGCAGCGACCTGGGCTATTACCTTGCGGCGCACCTGGCCGCGAGCCTGCTGGGCGCCTGGCTGCTCGCTTTCGTGGTCGAAGGGCGGTCGGTGCGCGCGCAACCCTGGTGGGCGTTCTTTTTTTTCCTCGGCCTGGGGTTCTTCGTCCCGATCCTCGGCGTGCCCGGGCTGCTGGCCGTCGCGTTCATCTCGCGCTTCCTCCCCAGGCACGAAGGCAAAGATGTGTTTTCCACCCAGGCCGCGCCGGAGTACGCGCCGCACGAGGAGCGCGTCGCGCCGCCGCACACGCACGGCCCGGTGCGCGGCCAGCTCACCGACCCCGATTCTCCGGTGGAGACCCGCCTGCGCGCGCTCCTGTCGATCCAGGACATGCCCTCGCGCACGGCCAACCCGGTCATCCGGGAAATGCTTGCCGATCCATCGGACGACGTGCGGCTGGTGGCCTATGGCATCCTCGACGGGCGCGAAAAGCGCATCAACGAGCGCATCCAGGCGGCCCGCGCGCAGCTCGAGGGCGAGGACCCGACCGGCCGCCTGATCGCTGACAAGGAGCTGGCCGAGTTGTACTGGGAGCTGGTGTACCAGGGGCTGGTGCAGGGCGACCTGCAGAAGCACGCAGCCGCGCAGGCGAGGACCCACTTCGATGCGGCGCTCAGGGCGGCGCCCGACGACGCCGCGCTGTGGGCGCTGGGCGGGCGCCTGGCCAATTTCGCCGGCCAGTACGAACGCGCCTGGCATGCCTTCACGCGGGCGGTCGAGCTCGGCATGCCCGAAGCGCGCGTCCTGCCCTATCTCGCCGAAGTGGCGTTCCGGATGCGCAAGTTCGACCGCGTGGGACCGCTGCTCGAGACAATCGCGCAGGCCCCGCACACCCAGCGCATGGCGCAGGTGATCGGCTACTGGAGCGGCAATGACCATGTCCGCTAGCGCGCCACCGGTTGCGGCCGCCGCCGAGCCCAGGGCGCAAAAGGCCGATATCGCGCTGCTGCTCGAAGGCACCTTCCCCTACGTTTCCGGTGGCGTGTCGAGCTGGGTCAACCAGATCATCAAGGCCTTCCCCGAATACAGCTTTGCCCTGGTCTTCATCGGCAGCCAGGAATCCGATTACGGCGAGGCCAAGTACAAGCTGCCCGACAACGTGGTCCACCTCGAGCGCCACTACATCCACGCGCCGGAGGAAAAGCCGCCGGTACGCGCGCTTGCCGGCGATGCGAAGACGTACGCCCTGGTCGAGCGCCTGCACGCTTACTTCCGCGCGCCTTCGCCGGAGGCCGAGCCGGTCATCGGCGAAGCGCTGGCGGCGCTGTCGCCCTCGGGCAAGCTCTCCGATGCCAGCTTCCTCTACAGCCGCGCTTCGTGGGACTTCACGACCGCGCAGTACCGCAAGTTTTCGCGCGACCCGTCGTTCATCGACTATTTCTGGACCATCCGCACCATGCACCAGCCGTTGTGGATGCTGTCGCGGATCGCGGAGACGCTGATCCCGGTGCGCGCCTACCACACAGTGTCCACGGGTTATGCGGGCTTCCTCGCCGCCATCCTCAAGTGGAAAACCGGCCGGCCGGTGATCCTGTCGGAGCACGGCATCTACACCAAGGAACGCAAGATCGACCTGTTCCAGAGCGAGTGGAT
>JBDTRN010000053.1:0-13268 GCA_039931715.1 Betaproteobacteria bacterium | reverse complement strand
TCGAAAGCCCAGGTTGAAACTGCACTCTGTTCATCGCCATGGTTCACCTCCTGTGTCGGTGATCCCATTTTCCACACTCACTGGCTCACAGGATGAGCCTGCTGAGCTTTGTCGCTAGTCAAGATTCTTTTAGTCATGCCACCCGTTTATTCGCAAAGGATCCCAATGAGCAAAGAGCTTCCCATCGTCGGCCGCGGTTTCTGCTACGAGGACCTTCCTGTCGGGCATGAATTCCGCACCCACCGGCGCACCATCGCCGAGAGCGACCTGACCGCGTTCGTGAACCTGACCTGGCTCACCGAGGAACTGTTCGCGGTCGAGGACGACGCCGATCGCGCCATCAAGGGGCGCGCCGTGCCCGGGGCGCTGGTGTATGCGTTCGCCGAGGGCCTGCTGCTGCCCACGATGCAGGACACCGGCCTTGCGTTCCTTGGCGCGCAACTCGACATCAAGGCGCCCACGCGCATCGGCGACACCATCCATGTTGAAGCCCGCGTTACCGAAGCGCGCCTTACATCCAAGGGCGACCGCGGCCTGGTGCGCACCTCGAATATCGTGGTCAACCAGGACGGCGTCACCGTGCTCGCCTACAACCCGCTGCGCATGCTCAAGCGCCGCGCCTGAGCGGCGAAGGGCAGGGCGGGGGCGCGGGACAAGTGGGCGAACCGACGATCCTCATCGTGGGCGGGGGTATCGGCGGGCTCACGCTCGCGCTGTCGCTGCACCAGGTCGGCATCGCGTGCCGCGTATTCGAGGCGGCGCCGGAGATCCGCGCACTCGGGGTGGGCATCAACCTGCTGCCCCATGCGATGCGCGAGCTGACCGAGCTCGGGCTGCAGGAGAAGCTGGCGGCGGTGGCGGTCGAGACGAAGGAGGTGTGCTTCTACGACCGCTTCGGCCATTTCATCTATCGCGAACCGCGCGGCCGGTTCGCCGGCTACGACTGGCCGCAATTGTCGATCCATCGCGGCGACCTGCATGCGGTGCTGCTCGCGGAACTCCTCGAGCGTTGCGGCCCCGATGTTTTCGTGCCCGGTGCGAAATGCGTCGCCTTCGCGCCGGATGGCGGCGCGGTCAGGGTGAAATTCGCCAACGGCGAGAGCGCCAGTGGCGACGCCGTCGTGGGCTGCGACGGGATCCACTCGGCCGTGCGCAGGCAATTGTTTCCGGCCGAGGGCGCACCCGCTTACCAGGGCATCAATATGTGGCGCGGCGTGACGCGCGCCAAGCCTTACTTGTCCGGCGCCAGCATGGTGATCGCTGGCTGGCTGGAAACCGGCAAGATGGTCGTGTACCCGATCCGCGCCTTTCCCGACGGCAGCCAGCTCATCAACTGGGTGGCCGAGATCCAGTCACCGCGCAACGTCATGCAGGACTGGAATCTCGCCGGCCGGATCGAGGACTTTTATCCGGTATTCGCCGACCGCGCGCACGACTGGCTGGACATCGCCGGGCTGATCCGCGACGCCGACAGCATCCTCGAATACCCGATGGTCGATCGCGACCCGTTGCCGTACTGGACGCAGGGCCGTGTGACGTTGCTCGGCGATGCCGCCCATCCGATGTACCCGCGCGGCTCCAATGGCGGCGGCCAGGCGATCCTCGATGCACGCGTGTTGGCGGGTTGCCTGCGGCAGGCGCCGGGTATCGAAGCGGCGTTGTCGGCCTACGAGGCAGCACGCCTCGAACCGGCCTACAAAGTGGTGATCGCCAACCGCTCGGTCGGCCCCGACGCAATCTTGCGCACGGTTCATGAGCGCACCGGCGACAAGCCCTTCGATCGCATCGAGGATGTTGTGACGAAAAAAGAACTCGAGGCGATGGCGGAGAAGTACAAGCGCATCGCCGGCTTCGAGCGTGAGGCGCTACGCAAGCGCGCGTCGCTTATCGCCCCGACAGGCATGACGGCGCCTTAGGCGAGCAGCGTCACCCGCACGCCGGCCGATTCCAGTGAGGCCACCAGAAACGTGGTGTGGTCGGCATCGCGCGTCTCGATGACGAACTCGACCTCCGGCGTCTTCACCGACGCGATACCGAATACCCGCTGATGCTGCACTTCGACGATGTTGCCGCCGGCTTCGCCGATCAGCGCGGTCACCTTGGCCAGGCTTCCGGCGACGTCGGGCAGCGCGGCGTGCAGTCGCACGAGCCGCCCGTCGCGCACCAGGCCGCGCATGAGGACCGAGGACAGCACCCGGGTGTCGATATTGCCGCCGCAGAGCACGATGCCGACGTGCTTGCCAGTGAACCGCGCGCGATGCGTCATGAGCGCCGCGAGGCCGGCCGCTCCCGCGCCCTCGGCGACGGTCTTTTCCATTTCGACCAGTGCGACGATGGCCTGCTCGATGGTGTCCTCGTCGACGAGCAGGATTTCCCGCACCAGCGATCGCACGATGGCGAGCGGCAACTCGCCGACGTCGCGCACGGCCAGGCCTTCGGCGATGGTGTCGCCTCCAACCTGCACCGGAAGGCCGGCCAGGCGCTGGTACATGGCGCAGAACCGCTTCGATTCGGCGCCAAAGATCTCGATCCCGGGCTGAATCGACTTGGCGGCGGTGGCCATGCCGGCGATGAGCCCGCCGCCGCCGACCGGCACCACCAGGACTTCGATATCGGGGCAGTCCTCGAGCATCTCGATGGCGACGGTGCCCTGGCCTGCAATGACCGACTCGTCGTCGTATGGGTGGACGAAGACGAGCTTTTCACGCGCGGCAAGGTCGCGCGCGAAAGTCGCGGCGTCGGCCAGGGTTTCGCCTTCGAGGCGCACATCCGCGCCCAGGACCAGGGTGCCGCGCACCTTGGTATTGGGGGTGCCTTTGGGCATGACGATGACTGCCCGCACCCCAAGCCGTGCCGCGTGGTACGCGACCCCTTGCGCATGGTTCCCGGCGCTCATCGCGATCACCCCGCGCGCGCGTTCCGACGCGGTGAGCGTCAGCAACTTGTTGAGTGCCCCGCGCTCCTTGAAGGAGGCGGTGAACTGCAGGTTCTCGAACTTGAGGTAGACCTCTGCACCGGTCAACGCCGACAGGGTGCGGCTGTGCAAGAGCGGGGTACGGACGATCGCCGGCCTGATGCGGACCGCGGCAGCGCGAATGTCGTCGATGGAAAGCATGGCTGGAGGCTAGCAGTTGCGGCGACCGCGGAGTTACTGTATAAATACACAGTACCCTCGCATCACCGTTTTCGCGCGACCGTTGAAAAACCGCGCCTACTTCATTATCCGGAGCCAGCCATGCCAGAACTCGTCCTCGGGGCCGACATCCTTACCTGGGCTTTCGTGGCCGCGTGCCTGTTTGCCGGCCACGGCTGAAACGCGTTAGCGCGAAGTTTCGGCGCTGTTCGAAAAACCCTCGCGCCACAGGCCCAGCCGCGCAGCGCGCGCCTTGGCCTGGGCAGTGGCGTAGACGTGGCGTGCCTCAGCAGTTTGCTGGGCCAGCAGCGGTGCGTCGATCACGGCCAGGCCTGCCGACAACTGGCTCACGGCAGGATCGAACACTTCCGGGCAGGGTTTCGAACGGCACTCAGCCGGGTTGCGTTGGATGAGAACAATGCCGACGAGCAGGCCGCGCGGGTCGATGGTGCTGGTTTCCACGCGCACCGACTTTCCGCCGGCCATCCGCCTCAGGCTTTCACGCGAGCGCCCTGCCAGGGCGCGCTCTTTGCCCGGCGCATCGATGCCCGCCAGGCGGATGCGGTGGATCGAGGCGCCTTCGCGTGACAATACCGTGAGCGATGCGCCATCGGGCACCTCGATCACCCGGCCTTCGATCACGCCGGCCAGCGCGGGCGAGGCAAAAACCACCAGGGCAAGGATCGATATTCTTATTCCCATGCCCCGAGGATAACGCAAACGGGAGCCGATTTTGCCTGCCAAGCGGTGGCGAGTTTGAAGAAGCGGCGTCCGAGCACTTGCAAACGGGCTCGACGACGACTCGCAAACAAACGATTTGGTGGGCGATACTGGGTTCGAACCAGTGACCCCTGCCGTGTGAAGGCAGTGCTCTACCGCTGAGCTAATCGCCCCGAAAGTGTGGCCGCAGGAACCGGCAAACCCACCTGAACGGAGGCGCGCATTTTAGCGATGCCGCCGAGTATGGTCAACGCGTGCCGGGGTCGGCGCCCGGCCTCACCCCTGCGGGATATCGGTGGTGTCGAGGTGCCATCGGATCCACAACACGCCCGCAGTGGCGGCCAGCATCATGCATGCAGGAAGCGATACAGGATCAGCAAGCCAATGCTGGCGATGAGAAGCGCGATTTCGATGCTGGCCTGGGTCACGGCCATTGCGCCGGAGGGCTTTCGTCCTGGGCCAGGTCGATGGATTGCAGTGTCGCGGCAGGGTCGCCCAGCCGGTCTGCGAGCGACACCACCAGGCGCGCAAGCACCCGCGCTCGCCCGGCCTCGTCGGTCCGGTCGATAAGGGCGGCAAACGCCTCATAGAGCCGGTCCCGGTCGAGCGCGCGGTCCGTGGACGGGCCGGGCTCTGCCGCCTTATGCGCTGATGCAAGCAGTGCTTCGATGGACGAGCGCGCAAACGTCGCATCGATTCCGCCGCAGCGCGCGAGCACGTGACCGTCGGGCCGAAAAACGTACGTCGCAGCCTCGCCGACGCCGTAGCGCCCGAACAGCGTGGGCGCCGATGCGCGATCGATGTTGAAGATTCCGGTATCTATGCCCATGTCCAGTGGCGGCCCGCTCCTGCCGAAATATACGACGCTGAAGCGACCCTGCAAGCGGTCGGCGAGGAAAAACTCGTCACTCCCGAGGCGGACATTTCCGTCGGGCGCCGCGGCGCCTGGGGCGGCTTGGGGGGCGTCGAACCCATCGTCCTCTTGGGGCGCGGTGTACGCGCACGGCTCCGACAGGCGCCCGACGTTGACGAGGGCGCGGGCGGCGGGGTTCTTTTCGGCCAGGTCGAGGATTGCATCGCGAACCAGCCGCTGGCCGGGCGTCTCCGGGCCGATGAAGGTAGCGCTGCGCGAGGCGATCTCCACCGCCTCGCGCGCGGCCTGGTGGCGCTCGACGTCGTAGCTATCCAGCAGGGCGGGGCAGGCCTTGCCCTGCAGCACCAAGGCGAGTTTCCAGGCAAGGTTGTTGGCATCCTGGATGGCACGATTGCCGCCGCGCGCACCGAACGGCGAATGCTGGGCCGCCGCGTCGCCGAGGAACATGACGCGCCCGTGCTTGAGCTTTTCGAGGCAGCGCCGGCGAAACCGCCACGCCCCCACCCAGACCAGCTCGAACCGGGCCGTTTCGCCGAGCAGTTGTTGCAGCCGGGCCATGGCGCGCTCGGGCCGGGCTTCGGCTTCCGGGTCCGCGTAGTGGCCGATCTCCCAGTCGGTGCGCCAGATACCGTCGGCCATCTGGTGGTACCAGATGGCGCCGCCTTCGTTGAGTGGGTTGTCGAGGTAGGCTTTGCGCACCGCCTCGGTGGAGGGCGCCATGCGCACGTCGGCAATGCACCAGGTGTTTTCATACAGGGCGGACTCGCAGTCGCGCGCACCGATCTTCTCGCGTACCGTGCTGTGCGCGCCGTCGGCGCCGACGAGGTATCGGCCGCGAGTGGTATAGCGGCCCTCAGGGGTCTCTACATCGACCTCCACGCAGTCCTCGCCCTGGCGCACGTCGATGACGCGGCTTTTCCATCGCAGGTCGATGCTGGCGAACTGCGCGGCCTTTTCGACCAGGTATTGCTCGACATAGAACTGCTGCAGGTTCACGAACGCCGGAAATTTCTGCTCTGCGCCCGGTTGCAGGTTGAACCGGTACAGGTGGCGATCGCCGCGGTACACGTCGCCCTCGTTCCATGTGATGCCCTTGGCGCGGATGCGATCGGCGATGCCGAAGCGCTCGAGGATTTCGAGCGTATGGCGCGCATAGCAGATGCCGCGCGACGAAAGGCCCGACGCGCCGACCGTGTCGTCCTCGTCGAGCACCACCACGTCGATGCCGCGCACGCCAAGTTCCAGGGCGCACACCAGCCCGCCCAGCCCGGCGCCGGCCACGATCACAGGGTAGGAGGTCGGACCCGCGCCGGATAGCTCGGGGGGCGTGCGATATGGATAGACCGGCAACCGGTACCCGGGCATTGCGTCGGGCTGGAGGGCATTTCGCTTCGAATCGGTGGCTACGGGAGCATTGCGGCCCATGCTTCCTTCGGCTCCTGCTTTGTGCCCCGGCGTGTTCATCACGACTACAATACGCGCCTTTACGTTCCGCCTTCAACTGCCCGCGCTCCTCGCGGCGCCTAAGCGAGCGACTCCTGAATCGTGACCGCACCTGTCCGCACTCGTTTTGCCCCGAGCCCCACCGGATTCCTGCACGTCGGCGGCGCGCGCACGGCGCTGTATTCGTGGGCCTTCGCGCGCCAGGCCAAGGGTGTGTTCATCCTGCGCGTGGAAGACACCGACCTCGAGCGCTCGACCGAGGCTTCGGTGCAGGCCATCCTGGACGGTATGGCGTGGCTCGGCCTCGCGTGGGACGAGGGTCCCTTCTTCCAGACCCATCGCATGGCGCGATACCGCGAAGTGATCGACAAGCTTTTGGCCGAAGGCAAGGCCTACCATTGCTACGCTTCGAAGGACGAACTCGACGAATTGCGCCGGCAGCAGATGGAGCGCGGCGAAAAGCCGCGCTACGACGGGCGCTGGCGTGATTCCAAGGCGTCCCCGCCTGCCGGGGTTAAGCCAGTCGTGCGGTTCAGGAACCCGCTCGAAGGAGGGGTAACGTTCGACGACCTCATCAAGGGGCCGATCACGGTGTCGAATGGCGAGCTCGACGACTTCATCATCGCGCGATCCGACGGCAGCCCGACCTACAACTTTTGCGTGGTGGTCGACGACTGGGACATGGGCATCACGCACATCATCCGTGGCGACGACCACGTCAACAATACGCCGCGCCAGGTCAACATGCTCGCCGCGCTCGGCGCCCCGCTGCCGGCGTATGCGCATGTGCCGATGATCCTGGGCCCCGATGGCGAGCGGCTCTCGAAGCGCCATGGCGCGGTCAGCGTCACCCAGTACCGCGAGGAGGGCTACCTGCCAGAGGCGCTGCTAAATTACCTCGCGCGGCTGGGCTGGTCGCATGGCAACGAGGAGGTGTTCTCCATGGGACAGTTCACCGAGTGGTTCGACCTGGAGCACGCCAGCCGCTCTGCGGCGCAGTTCGACCCGGAAAAACTGCTGTGGCTGAACCAGCACTACATCAAACTTGCCGACGACACGCGCCTCGCGGCGCTGGTCGCGCCCGTGCTTGCCGGAAAAGGCATCGACGTTGCCACCGGTCCTGCGCTCGCACCGGTGGTCGCGCTCCTCAAGGATCGCGCCACCACCATCATCCATCTCGCCGAAGCGGCGATGCTTTTCTACACTGAGGCAGAGCCGGAAGCGGGCTTGCTCGAGCAGCACCTCACAGCCCAGGTCAAGCCGGCCATGCGCATGTTGGAACAAAAATTGCGCGCGCTCACCGCGTGGGACAAAGACGCGCTTTCAGGCGAAATAAAGGCCGTTCTGGCGGTCACCAAGCTCAAGATGCCACAGCTCGCGATGCCCCTTCGAGTCGTGGTCGCGGGGCGCACCCAGACCCCCTCCATCGACGCCGTATTGGCGCTTCTTGGGCGCGAAACGGTCCTCGGCCGGCTCGCGCGTCGCCTGGGGCCAGAGTAAGGAATATCTTTCCAAAACAGCGGCCTTGAGCTATAATCTGCGCCCTCGCGTGGGGGTATAGCTCAGCTGGGAGAGCGCTTGCATGGCATGCAAGAGGTCAGCGGTTCGATCCCGCTTACCTCCACCACCGAACAGAATGAAACAGCAGCGGTTTTAGTCCCCTTCGTCTAGAGGCCTAGGACATCACCCTTTCACGGTGAGTACGCGGGTTCGAATCCCGCAGGGGACGCCAGTTTTCTGAAGGTTCGGCCCGCGCAAGGCGCGCCGCTCCTCGAACGAGGCCGCAGGCGAGGGCTTTGACGGTCATTTGGCAACGTAAAGGAGCTGTGAATTGGACGAGATCCTGAAATACCTCAAAGGTAATGGTGAGAAGCTCGACTCCGAGATCGCGACCGGCACGGGCATCCCGCTGGCCGACGCTCGTCTGAGCCTGTCGGCGCTTTCGCTCAAGGGCGAAGTCACCACCTGTCGCGTGATCCGCTTCCAGGACGGCAAGAAGATCGACGGCACGCTGTACCGCGCCGCCGGCTACATCCCCAAGCCCGCCCCGGGCCGCAAGTCCAAGGCCGAACTCAGCCGGGCTGCAGCAGCAGAGCGCTCGCCCGAGTAGTCTTCGGCACGCGATATGGAAAAGGCCACCTCCGGGTGGCTTTTCCTTTTGGACCGGACAATCAGACACATACGAACGTGCTAGCCGCTCCGGGCGCGCCCTTTCTGCTAGTGTGGACGCCGTGTTTCGCCTGACGATTCGAGGAGCAGAAGTGCACGCAACCGCGAGCCCGCCCGAGCGCGACAAACCCCGTACGAGCCGCCTGGTTTGGATGGTCTACGTCGCGCGCGCGTGGGCTTTCGCGTTCTGCTTCGCGGTGATCGGCGCACTGCTTGTCGAGCGTGGCGCAGGTGTTGCGTCGTGGGTTTTCCTTGCGCTTACGTTCCTCGCCTACCCGCATCTCGCCTACCTCAATGCGCGCCGCTCCGCCAGGCCGAGGCACTCCGAACACGCCAACCTGCTCATCGATGCGCTGCTGTTTGGGGTGTGGTCCGCTGAGCTCGCCTTCCCATTGTGGGTGACGTATGCGCTTCTGTCGGGCGCCGTGCTCAACAACCTCGTCAATCGTGGCGCGCGGGGGCTGATTCCTTCGATGGCGGTATTCGCGCTCGGCGCGGTCGTGTGGGGCGCGGTGCGCGGATTCGAGTTCCACCCCGACACCAGCGCGCTGGTCTCGACGCTGGCCTTCATCGGGTCGATCGGATACGTAAGCGCCGTCGGCTCGATCGTGCACCGGCAGACGCGCCGCGTGATCCTCACCCGCGAGGAGCTGCGCATGAGCGAGGAGCGCTACCGGCTGATTACGGAGAACGCGGGCGACCTCATCGCCCTCGTCGACGCCAAGGGGCGCTGGCGCTATGCGAGCCCGTCGTACGCACGATTGCTCGCGGCCGAAGACGTGCTGCTGGGGACGGACGCCATGCGGTGCGTCCACGCGGATGACGCCGCGCGCGTGCGAACGGAACTGCGCAAAATGATGGAGGACGGCGCGGACGCGCATTTCGAGTTTCGCCTGGTCGGCCCCGACGGCCAGGTGCGCGCGCTCGAGTGCTCGGGCCACCCGGTGAAGGACGCGGCGGGAAAGTGGTCGCGCGCGGTGTTGGTGTCGCGCGATATCACCGAACTGCAGGCCAGCCGCGAACAGCTTCGCGTGGCGGCGCTCGCGTTCGCGAACATGGCCGAGGCCATCATGATCGCCTCCGCCGACGGCCATGTGGTGAGCGTCAACAAAGCCTTCTGCCGTATCACCGGCTTCGCACCTGAGGAGGCGATCGGCCAGCCCGAGGAAAAATTCCGCCTCGCGATGCAGCCGGCTTCGTATTACACCGCGCTCAGCGCAGACATCGAGCGCGACGGCCACTGGTCGGGCAGCACGTGGAGCCGGCGCAAGGACGGCAGCGTCTACCGGGAGTGGCGCACGGTGAGCGCCGTGCGCGATGAGCATGATCGTGTCGCCTATCATGTGTCGGTATTTTTCGAGACCGACGCGAAGCACCGCTTTGCGGGGGCGGCGGGCTAGCCCGAAGCTGCTGCTGCGGCGGGCGCAAGGCGCGGGAGCAAAACGCTCCTGTGCGGCAGATTCGGGGGCCTGTAGTATCTCCGCATGCATCGGGATCCCCACACGGCCGGCAGCACGCCGCGCCGCATCGTCGCCCAGCGCGGGCTCGCGCTGCGTTGCAAGGGCTGGAAGCAGGAGACGATCCTGCGCATGCTCGAAAACAACCTCGAGAACGGCGAGCGCCCGGAAGACCTCGTGGTCTACATGTCCGCGGCCAAGGCGGCGCGCAACTGGGATGCGTTCGACCGTATCGTCGCGGCGCTCAAGGATCTCGGGAACGACGAGACGCTGGTGGTCCAGTCGGGCAAGCCGATCGCGCGGTTCCGCACGCATGCCCGCGCGCCCCGGGTGATCCTCGCCAACGGGCTGGTGGTGGGCCGCTGGACCGACGAGGCGACGGTATACCGGCTGGAGCAGGCGGGTCTTACGATCACCGCGGGCATGACGGCCGCTGCCTGGCAGTACATCGGCAGCCAGGGCATTTTGCAGGGAACGTGGCAGAGTTTCGCCAGCGCCGCGGACACCTATTTCGGCGGGTCGCTCGCCGGGCGCACCATCCTCACGTGCGGTTGCGGGGGGATGGGCGGAGCGCAGCCCCTGGCGGGAAAAATGGCGGGCGCGGCCACGCTGGTCGTCGAGGTGAACCCCGCGCGAATGCAGAAGCGCATCGATACCGGCTACCTCGATCGCATGACGGCCTCGATCGACGAGGCGATCGCGTGGATCGAGGAAATCAGGCAGCGAGGTGTCGGCGGCTCGGTCGGCCTTGCCGGGAACGTGGCTGACGTCTACGAAGCGCTTCTGGCACGCAATTGGCAGCCCGACATCCTCACGGATCAATGCACGGTGGATCCGCGGCGGGGTTATGTGGCCGCTGGGCTGACCCCTGCGCAGATGGAGGCGCTGGTGCAGTCCGACCCGGATGCGGCGCTTGCACGCGGCAACGAAACCCTGCTGCGCCACGTTGGCGCGATGCTCCTGTTCCGCCAGCGCGGCGCGCTGACTTTTGAATACGGGAACACCCTGCGCATGCGCGCCGCGGACCTGGGGCTCGATACGGCATTGACGATGGAATCTTTTGTCACCCTGTTCATCCGGCCGCTGTTCTGCGAGGGGATCGGGCCTTTCCGCTGGGTAGCGGCTTCAGGTGATGCGAAAGACATCGATGCGGTCGACACGCTGATCGAGGAATTGTTTCCCGCCGGTCACCGCATCCGGCGCTGGATCGCGCTGGCCCGCAAGCACGTGCAATTCCAGGGTTTGCCGGCGCGAATCGGCTGGCTCGGCCACGGCGAGCGCGCGCGCCTGGCACTCGCGGTGAATGCCGCGGTTGCCGACGGGCGCATCTCCGGCCCGATCGCCTTTACGCGCGACCATCTCGACGCCGGCTCGGTGGCGAGCCCTTTCCGCGAGACCGAGAAGATGAAGGACGGCAGCGATCCCATCGCCGACTGGCCCATCCTGAACGCGCTGCTGGCATGTTCCACCGGCGCGGACCTGGTTGCCGTCCATGCCAATGTGGGCCGCATGATGAGTGCCGGTCAGACAGCGATCGCCGACGGGACGCCCGCCGCAGCAGAACGCCTTGAGGCTGTGCTCAACGGCGACACGGGCCTTGGCATCGCCCGGCATGCCGATGCCGGTTACGCATCCGCCATCGAAGCATGCGAGCGGCACGGCGTGGGCCTCGGCGGCACACGCACCGGTGCCTGAGTGGGCGCTCATGGGCAATCGGGAGACATGTTCGTGAGATTCGAACATGCGGCGTAACTTCGCCGTCGCCGACCTCGAGGCCGCCATCCTCGGTGGGCTGGTGCTCTCGGCCGGGGGGAGCGGGCGGGGCTCGGCGGCACGGCATCGGCGCCTGGGCGAAGCCGCGCTTGCCTACGGCGCCGTCGCGTTTGCGACGCTGGATGAATTCGATGCGGATGACGCCCTGCTCGTGTCCACCGCGGTTGGCGCGCCGGGTCAGGGCAAGGCGAGCACCGAGCCGCGTGACGCGGTCGAAGCTGCACGCGCGGTCCTCGCGGCCAGCGGCGCTCGCCTCGCCGGGGTGATTCCAGGGCATGTGCCGGGCCTCTACGCTTGGGTCATCGCAGCCGCGCTCGGCGTGCCTGTCGCTGACGCGGCCACCAATGGTCGCGCCCATCCGACCGTGAAGATGGGCGCCATGGGCCTCGCATCGCGGCCCGAGGTGAAGATCTGGCAGGCAGGTGTGGCGGGGGGAGATGCGCCCCTGTCGGTGCTGGTGCATGGCGACGTCATGAAAACCTCCGGCGTCATGCGCGCCGCTGCTGTGCAGAATGGCGGGCTCATCAACGCAGTGCGCGGCCCTTTCATGGTCGAGTTCGTGCGTACCAGCGGTGCACCGGGATCGATTTCGTTTGCGCACGGCCTGGGTGATGCGATGCTTGCGGCGAGCGGTTCGGGGCGCATCCGGGCTGCGAGCGAATTCCTCAAGGGCGAGACACTGAGCGGTGATGTCACGGTCAACGATGCGGCCTACCGCGACGGGTTCGACGTCGGCAGGGTCAGCGTGCGAACCGCACGCGGCCTGCTCGTCCTCGGCGTCTACAACGAATTCATGACCGCGACGCTCGATGGCGCGCGAATCGCGACCTTTCCCGACATGCTGGCCAGCTTCGATGCCGTAACCGGGGAGCCGGTTTCGGTGGCCGAACTCAAACCGGGCACCGCGGCGGCCATCGTGATTGCGCCACGCAAATCGATCCCGCTCGGGGCTGGGGTGTTCGATCCCGCGGTCTATCCTGAAGTTGAAACCGCGATGGGCGAAGCCCTCGCTGTTTACGCCTTGAAACCATGAGTCGCCGGAGATTGCCGATGATCCGCCTGAACCCGCTTTTGATCCTTGCCGCCCTCGCGCTGGGCAGCGTTTCGTCTGCCCACTCGCAGGACGCCGCTACGTACCCGTCCAAGCCGATCCGCATCGTTATCCCGTTCCCGCCGGGCGGGGCCACCGACCTGATCACGCGCAAGATCGGCGAGAAGCTCATGCAGAAGTGGGGCCAGCCGGTCGTGGTGGAGAACAAGCCGGGCGCCAACACGGTCATCGGCACCGAGGCCGTGGCCCGCGCCGAGCCCGACGGCTACACGCTGCTGATGACCGCGCCATCGGGCCTCGTGCAATTGCCGGCGCTGAACCCGAAGCTGCCGTACGACGCCGAAAAAGACTTCATGCCGCTCACCCAGATCGCCGAGGTCGCCACTGCGCTGATCGTGCCGAGCGAGATTCCCGCCAGGTCGGTAAAGGAACTTGGCGACTACCTGCGCGCGCATCCAGGCAAGACCAGCTACGCCAGCCTCGGCCTGGCCGCCACCCAGCATATTTTCGGTGAGGCTCTCAAGCGCACGCTGCGGGCCGACTCGACCCACGTTCCGTACAAAGGCGACGCGCCGGCGATGACCGACCTGGTCGCCGGGCGGGTGCAGTACATGTTCAATAACCCGGTTTCGGCGATCAATTTCGCCA
>JBDTRN010000052.1:0-13436 GCA_039931715.1 Betaproteobacteria bacterium | reverse complement strand
GCTGACGCCCTACCCGCCGGGCATCCCGCTGCTGATCCCGGGCGAGCGCTTCAACGCGACCATCGTGAGCTACCTCAAGTTCGCGCGCGACTTCAACCGCAAGTTCCCGGGCTTCGAGACCGACATCCACGGCCTGGTCGAGGAACCCGTCAACGGCATGATGGAGTACTACATCGACTGCGTTCGCAAGGCTTGAAAGTCGAAGATTAGTTTTCGCACAGTCAATCGGAAAGCCGGTGCCGTGGCAGTTGGTATCCCAGTTCTATTATAACCGCAGGGCCGGCGGCGCCGCCGCGGCTGATGCCGGTGGCGCTACGCGCTCGTACATGACGAAGTCGAAGTCGAGCCCGCCGGCCGCAGCCTGGGGCTTTCTCTGCGTCTCGCGGAACGCCGAACGGTCGAAATCGGGGAACTTCGTGTCCCCGGCAAAGTCTTTCCTGATCTCGGTCATCACGAGGCCAGCGGCGTAGGGCAGCGCGGCCTTGTAGATCTCCGCCCCGCCGAGCACGAAAACCACCGGTTCGCCAATGCAGAACGCAAGCGCTCCCTCGACCGAAGAGGCGATGCTGACCCCCCCAATCTCGAGCCCTGCCTGGCGGCTGACCACGATGTTCTCTCGGCCGGGCAGCGGCCTGCCGATGGATTCGAACGTCTTGCGGCCCATGATCACCGGATGACCCAGGGTCAGCGCCTTCAAATGTTTGAGGTCCTCAGGCAGGTGCCAGGGCATGCGGTTGGCGGCGCCGATGACCCCGTTGGCGGCCACCGCCGCGACGAGATACACCCGGGATCCCGTGACATCCGTCCTGTCGGCTGTTTCACTCATCGTGCAATTATAGGCAGTATGACCCCGCAATCCACCACCCACCCGCCGCAAAAGAGTTTCCCGCGCTCGTTCCTCAAGCTGCTCGTGGCGGGCTTCCTGCTGGTGGCCCTGCCGCTTGCCATTGCGCTCATGTTCTCGGCGTGGAACACCGAGCGCCTCGCGTTGCAGGCGCAGAACGCGGTGTTCAACGCCGCGCAGGCCGCGCGAGCGAGCCGCTCGCTCGTCAACCGCATCAGCTCGATCGAGCGCATTGCGCAGCAGTATGTCGTGCTCGCCGACCCCGAGCTCATGGCCGACTACGCGCGTGTGCGCAAGAGCTTCGCGCTGGTGTCGGCGGAGCTCTCGCGCCTGCCGCTGGACGGGGAGCAGGTGGCCGCGCTCGGGCGCACCGTGGAGCAGGAGAACAGCCTCTACGTGCTGCTCACCGCGCCGCGTACGGGATCGCTCGACGCGCAGCAGGTGCGGCGCAGCGCCGGCGACCTCGCCGAGAGCGCATACGAGGTCCTCGCCATCAGCTATGTCATCGCCGACCGCGAAGTCGAGCGCCTGCGCGCGGCCGCCGAAGCGGTGCGCGCGCGCATGACGCTCCTGCTCATCGTGACCATTGCGCTGGCGGTGATCATAGCGCTGGTCCTCACGCGCATCATCGCGCGCCCGATCCGCGAGCTCGACGCCGCCATCCGCCAGCTTGGCAGCGCCGATTTCTCGCGCCCGATCCGCGTGACCGGCCCCGACGACCTGCAGGACCTGGGCGAGCGCCTCGACTGGCTCAGGCGCCGCCTCACCGAGCTCGAGGCGCAGAAGAACCGCTTCCTGCGCCACATCTCCCACGAGCTCAAGACACCGTTGACGGCGCTACGCGAGGGCGCCGAGCTGCTGCACGACGAGGTCGGCGGCAAGCTCGCGCCTCAGCAGCGGCAGGTGGTGGCGATCCTGCGCGAGAACAGCCTGCGGCTGCAGCGCATGATCGAGGAGCTGCTTGACTACCAGCGCGCCCTGCACGCTGCGGCCACGCTCGAGCGAAAGCCGGTCAGGCTCGAGGCGCTGCTGCGCGAAGTGGCCGATGCGCACGCGCTCGAAGCGCAGGCCAAGCACCAGACGGTCGAGCTCGCCGTCGCGCCCGCGAGCGTCGAGGGCGACGGCGAGAAGCTGCGCACGGTGTTCGACAACCTGGTGGGCAACGCGCTCAAGTTCACCCCCGAGGGCGGCAGGATCGAACTGGTGCTCACCGAGCAGGCCGGCTCGGTCAACGTGGACGTGATCGACAACGGCCCGGGTGTGCCTCACGATGAGCGCCGCTCGATCTTCGATACCTTCTTTCGCGGCCGCACTCAGGGCCAGGGGCGCATCGAGGGAAGCGGCCTGGGCCTGGCGATCGCGCGCGAGTTCGTGCAGGCGCATGGCGGCACCATAGGCGTGGCCTCCGACGCCCGCGGCTCGCGTTTCAGCGTGATGCTCCCGCGCCAGTCGGGCGGGCCGGCATGAAGGCGCGCCTCTCGGCTGCCGCGCTCGCGGCAGGTTTGCTTGCGGCGTGCTCGGCCGCGCTGCCCGTCGCCACGCCGCCGGTGGCCGCGCCGCCGCGGCCCATAGCTGGCGAGGCGCCTCGCGAGATGCCGGCCGACAAGCGCGCGGGCGAACTGGTGAGCTATTTCGCCGCGGTTGCGCGCGCCGGGGCAGGCGAACAAAAGCGCGAACTGTCCCAATCGGCGGCCGCGTTCGGCCGCGCCGCCACGCCGTATGCACGGCTCAAACTCGGCGGGTTGTACGCGCAGCCGGGCGCCGGGCTGCGCGACGACGCGCGCGCGCTTGCGCTGCTCGAGCCGCTGGCCGCGAATGCAAGCCCGGGCACCGACCGGCCGCTCGCCGACTTGGCTTCGCTGCTGCACGCGCAGGTGGCCGAACGGCAGCGCACCGAAAAGGCCGAGTCGCGCAAGCAGGAGGCGCTGCGCGAGCAGATCGAGGCCATGAAGTCGATCGACCGCTCCATCCTGCGGCGCGAGGAGCGCCAGCGCGCGAACGTTGGGGGCAGGCAATGACCACTGCGGCGCGCATCCTGCTGGTCGACGACGACGCCGACTTGCTGCAGCTCATCTCGATGCGCCTGGTGGCGGCGGGGTACGAGGTCACGGCAGTCGAATCGGCGGAGGCGGCGCTGGCAAGTTTTGCGGCCGTGCGGCCGGCGGCGATCGTGACCGACCTGCGCATGCCCGGCATGGACGGCATGGCGCTCTTCGATGCCATCCACCGCCAGGCGCCTTCGCTGCCGGTGGTGATCCTCACCGCGCACGGCACGATTCCCGAAGCCGTCGCCGCCACGCGTCGCGGCGTGTTCAGCTTCCTCACCAAGCCTTTTGACAGCAAGGTGCTCACCGACACCGTGGCCGACGCGCTGCGCCTCGCGCCGGGGGAGGCGGGCGAGCCCGGCGACTGGCGCGCCGAGATCGTCACGCGCTCCGCGGCGATCGAGCACCTGCTCTCGCAGGCCCATCTGGTCGCGCAGTCCGACGCGAGCGTATGCATCTTCGGGCCGAGCGGAACCGGCAAAGAGCTGATCGCGCGCGCGCTGCATCGCGCCAGCCGCCGCCGCGATCGTCCTTTCGTGGCGGTCAATTGCGGGGCGATCCCCGAAGGCCTGCTCGAGACCGAGCTGTTCGGCCACAAGAAGGGCTCGTTCACCGGTGCCACGCAGGACCGGCGCGGCCTGTTCCAGGCGGCCGAAGGCGGCACGCTGTTCCTCGACGAGGTGGGCGACATGCCGCCCGCGCTGCAGGTGAAGCTCCTGCGCGCGCTGCAGGACCGCACCGTGCGCGCCGTGGGCGCCAACGAATCGGTCGCGGTGGACGTGCGCATCGTGTCGGCCACCCATCGCAAGCTCGAGGAGCGCATCGCCTCGGGCGAGTTCCGTGAAGACCTCTACTACCGGCTCAATGTGGTGAAGCTCGTGGTCCCGACGCTGGCCGAGCGGCGCGAGGACATCCCGCTGCTGGCCGGGCATTTCCTCAAGCGCCTGGCCGAGCGCTACCAGAAGCGCGCCCAGGCCTTCTCGCCCGAGGCGTTGGAGCTGCTGATCGCGGCACCGTGGCCGGGCAACGTGCGCCAGCTTCTCAACGTGGTGGAGCAGTCGGTGGCCCTTGCCACCACCGAGGTCGTGCCGGCTTCGCTCGTGCGCCAGGCGATCGACCACGCCGAAAGCTCGCTCACGCCGCTGGACGAGGCGCGCCGCGCATTCGAGCGCGATTACCTCGTGCAGCTGCTCAAGCTCACGGCCGGCAGCGTATCGCAGGCCGCCAAACTTGCGGGCCGCAACCGGACCGAGTTCTACCGCCTGCTCGAGCGGCACGCCCTCGATCCGGCCAAGTTCAAGCCGGCGCAGCCCAAGCCCGCGTAACAGCCGCGTCGCGACGCAGCGCGGCCTGTCGTCCCGCGGCGACAAAAAATAGCGAGCCGTTTCAACGTGCTCATGCTTTGCGCGCCGGACCCTGTCGGGGAGCGCCGACATTTCACACTCCCTGACACTCCTGGAACTAAGTCACGGACTGCACGCAACGTCTTGCGGCGAATACGTTTTTTCGCGCTGGCACGCGGCTTGCAAATGCAGGGCATGGATACCGATACCCAGTCCACCCAGCGCGAAGTCTTTCTCGCCGAAATGGAATCCACCGTGCCGTGGGCGAAACTCCACGCGCTCGCCAAGCCGGTGGCCAGCGATGCGCTCGGGCGCAGCGTGGCCCCGCGTGAGCTCGACCGCATGCTGCGCATCCTTCACCTGCAGCACTGGTTCCGCCTCGACGATGAATCGGTGGGCGAGGCGATTCGCAATTCCTTCGCCATGCGCTCGTTCGTGTCCTCCACACCGTTTACCCATACCGAGAGCGCCGCAGCCCAGGCCCCGGTTGCAGGATTCATCGACACCGTCGGCGCCGCCGGCCATTAAGGGAGCACCAAATGCAGACAATGAGGCAGCACAAGCACGCGTCCACCGGACTGATCGCCACCCTGTGGGGCTTCGGCCTCGTGGCGATGGTGCTGTTCGGCCTATGCGGCACGCTCTACAAGCTGCTTGCGCCCTCGGGGTGGCTTGCCGGACTCATGGGCCGGGGCTTTTCGGGCGGCGTCGCGGCCGTCGGGCTGATGGTGGTTTTCGGTGTCGTGGGCTGGATCGCCCGCACCTGGACCACCACGCGCGAGCAGGCGGCCGGCGCGAACGTCGTGGCCTACATACTTGCCGCGACGGGCGTGGTGTATTCGCTCCAGTTGTGGTCGAAAGGATCGTTCTAGGCAACTCAGGGAGTAGCACTACGGGAAAGCCCGCCAGAGGCTCCCGGTCGTTTTCTCCGAAGGGCTCGCCATCTCCCCCAGCTGGCGGGCCTGTTTTTTTAAGAGACGCTCAACCGTTCAGCGGCTGCCCCGACTCGGCCGGGCGCGAGATTTCCGTGAGTGCCTCGGCCGCGGGGATCAGATCGGTGCTCTCCACGGCGAAGTCGCCCAGCGCCACGATGCCCACGAGTTGCTTGTCTTTGTTGACCACCGGCAAGCGGCGCACCTGGTGCTCGCTCATGAGGCGAGCGCCTTCCTCGACCGAATCGTTCTCGTAGGCCCACACGATCCCCTCGGACATGACGTCGCGCACCTTGGTGCTCGACTCCTTGCCCTCGGCGATCGCCCGGATCGCGATGTCGCGGTCGGAAATCGCGCCGATCATGCGGCCGTTTTCGCTGACCGGCAGCATGCCGAAGTCGCCGCCGCGCATCTGCTGCGCCGCTTCCTTGAGGGTGGCATCGGGACTGACTACGTGGACCTGGCGCGTCATTACATCGCACAGCTTTTGCATGTCCTGCTCCTGGTGGGGTCGCTGGGGTGGATCGAGGCGTCGTTGCCGCACGCGTCGCACTTGGCGATGGGCCGCCTCCTTGCACAGGGCCAGTGTCGCGGGCGAGCGCCGCGGTGTATGTGCGTCCCCTCACATAGTCGGGGGGACGGCCGGGAAAGCGCTGAACCGCGCGGGTCAAACCGCGATCGGCGCCTTGATCGCGGGGTGCGGGTCGTACGCTTCGAGCGTGAAGTCCTCGAACCGGAACGCGAACACATCGTCCACGGCGGGGTTCAGGCGCATGGCCGGGAACGCGCGCGGCGCGCGCTGCAGCTGCAGTTTCGCCTGCTCGAGATGGTTCAGGTACAGGTGCGCGTCACCCAGCGTGAGCACGAAATCGCCCGGTGTGTGGCCTGTCACCTGCGCGACCATCATCGTAAGCAGCGCGTAAGAGGCGATGTTGAACGGCACGCCGAGAAACAGGTCCGCGCTGCGTTGGTACATCTGGCAGGACAGGCGCCCTTCGGCGACATAGAACTGGAACAGGGCATGGCAGGGGGGCAGCGCCATGCGGTCGACGTCGGCGGGGTTCCACGCCGTGACCAAGTGGCGGCGCGAATCGGGCTTGCGGCGGATCGATTCGATCACCTGGGCGATCTGGTCGATCTCGCCGCCCCCCGGCGTGCGCCAGTGGCGCCACTGGTAGCCGTATACCGGGCCCAGTTCGCCGTCGGCATCGGCCCACTCGTCCCAGATCGACACACCGTGCTCCTGCAGCCAGCGCACGTTGGTGTCGCCCGACAGGAACCACAGCAGCTCGTAGAGGATCGACTTGAGGTGCAGCTTCTTGGTGGTCAGCAACGGGAAGCCGGCCGCGAGGTCGAAGCGCATCTGGGCACCGAAAAGGGAACGCGTGCCGGTACCGGTGCGGTCGGTCTTGGTCGCGCCGCGCGCGAGCACCGCCGCGAGCAGGTCGAGGTACTGGCGCTCGCCCATGGCGGCGGCCGTTGGCGTGGAAGGCTGGGCGGGGGCATTCATATTGCGATGTGGGCAAACAGGTCGCGCGCGCTCTGGAATCGTTGTGCCGGGTCCTTGGCAAGCAGCCGCTCGACGATGGGCTGGTAACCGGCCAGCTTCGCGGGCAGCTGCGGCACGGGCCCGTGGACGTGCTGGTAGATCAGCCCGGCGGGATTCTCGCCCTCGAACAGGCGCTCGCCGATGAGCATCTCGACAAAGATCACGCCAAGACTATACAGGTCGGAGCGCGGATCCACGCGATGGCCCATGCACTGCTCGGGACTCATGTAGCGCGGGGTCGACATCAGTTCGCCGTGCCGCGTGAGGCTCGACTCGGCGGTCATGTCCTTGGCCAGGCCGAAATCGACCAGCGCGAGGCGCCCGTTGTCGCGGAACAGGATGTTCTGCGGCTTGAGGTCGCGGTGGATGATGCCGTGCGAGTGGATCGCGTCGAGCGCGCGGGCGATCTGCGAGGCGATGCGCAGCGCCCCCAGCGAGGTCAGCGGCTGTTCCATGCGCGCCTTGAGGTCACCGCCGGGGAAATACTCCATCGCGATGAACGGGTGCCGGCCGCTGAAACCCTGGTCGTAGATCCTGGCGACGTGCTCGTTCTCGATCGACACCAGCAGCTGGTACTCGCGCTTGAAGCGCTTGCGGAACACCTCGTCGCCGCGCAGCGCGGGGCCGAGCACCTTGAGCACGAGCTGCAATCCGTCGGCTTCACGTTCGGCCAGGTAGGCCTTGGCCATGCCGCCCTGGCCGATCTTGCGCAGGATGCGGTAGCCCGGCACAGCGCCCGGCTGGCCGCGCAGGGGCGTGCCGATCTTGCGCGGGTCGAACTGCAGGGGGCGGGTGAGTGAGGCGTCGGTGTTGGTGCGGTCGGCCACGCGCGCCTCGTGCTCGCGCAGGGCGTCTTCGACCGAGCGCACCAGTTGCTCGGTTCCCAGGCCGTCCTTGCGCAGGAAATCGGCCGCGCCGGCCTTCATGGCCCTGACCGCGAGAAATTCCCCGCCGTGCTCGGTGACGAGGATCACCGGGGGCGCGTCGGGTTCGCGCCGGATCTGCGCCACCCAGGCGAGGCCGTCCTGGCCGGCGGGCTCCGAATCGAGCACCACCGCGTCGGGCCTCTGGCGGGCGAGCGCCGCCACCGGGCTGCCCTGGCTGCGCGGGTCCCACTCGAGCGTCTCGGCATCCGGCCAGCGCTCGCGCAGCATAAGCGCGACTTCGGCGCGAAAGCTGCCGGAGTCGTCGACGATCAGGAAACGCATGGGAGGGACACCAGGGAGGGCGTTGCAAACACAGTTTGTCATCGATTGTAGCCCCGGTTGCGCGCTGCTGGCCCCGCGGGCATCATCCAGCGTTTCGCAGGAGGGAAAGTCACATGCTCAAGCTTTTCGGCGGCGGCAAGCCGGACCATCCGATGGCCGATCCGAAAGAGGCGCGCCGCCTGCTCGAGGACCTGCCTTCGAACGATCCGGCCAAGGCGCTCGAGGAGCTGTCGCACTGGTTCGAGTCGGTATCGACCGTGGAAGGGTTCAAGATCGAGCAGCGCGTGCAGTTGCTGCTGCTGATCGACGACGCGGGCCAGCTGCGGGCGCGCAAGCTCGCGCGCGACTATTTCGCCACCGCGCGCCCCTCGAAAGTGCAGGAAAACCGCCTGTGGAAGGCGATCCACGAATACTGGAACCAGGCCGGCCTCGCATTCAGCCGCGCGGTCGACCAGTTCGTCACCGGCGCCAAGGGTGCGGATGCGGCCAAGGGCCAGCTGCCGATGCTCCTGGTGCGCACGCTGCGCAGCATCTCGCAGCAGATCAAGTGGATGCACATGCGCTACGGCCCGGTCGACCTGAACGCGTGGGGGATCTTCAACCGCGTCTATGGGTTCGCCGAATTTCGCGGCCTGGGCGGCGCGCGTTCGGTGATCTACCCCGGCACCCAGGACGAGACCACGCCCGAGCAGGAGTTCCTGCGCGGCGTGGTGTTCAGCGCCAGTTCACCCGACGCGCTCCTCCCGGTCGAGGTCGACCTCGCGGAGCGCCTGATCAGCGATCTCACGCCCAAGTTCGTGCTGAGCGCCGCGCCGGGCCCGGACATGAGCTACTGGATCGACATCAACCAGAACATGGCGCCGCAGCGCCTCGTGCGGCCGCCGCAGCAGACGCCGACGCTGCGTTGCTTCGGCGGTTCGGCGGCGCTGGCCGAGATCAATGGCCACATCCAGAAGATCGAATCCACACGCCAGGTGCCCGCGGGCCTCAACGCCAGCGGCTTCGACGCGGAAGTCGTGCTGAGCGTGCTCACCCACCTCGCCTTGTACTGGTCCCCCGAGCCGCCCGAGAGGAAGCACCCCCGCCACATGGTCAAGTCGCGCCTGTCGGTGGCGCACGGCTTCGACGGCCTGCTGGGCGTGCTGGGCGAATCCGAGTCGCTCGACTTCGAATCGAGCGGCGTGGAGAGCTGGATCGTGGAGAACGTCAGTGCCGGCGGCTTCGGCGCCATCGTGCAGCAGTTGAAGGGCGACTGGCTCAAGGTGGGTTCGCTGATCGCGATGCAGCCCGAAGGCGGCAACAACTGGGTCACGGGCATCGTGCGCAGGCTTAACAAGGTGGGCAACGGGCAGGCGCGCGTGGGCATCCAGTCGCTGTCGAAGTCGCCGATGGCCGGCAAGTTCTGGACCGGCGCCACCACCGAGACCGGGGTGGTGCTCAAGAGCGGTGACCACGACAGTGGCGAGGTGCGCATCGTGCTCAAGCCCGGGGTCTTCGTGCCCGGCCAGAACCTCGAATCCGAGCGCGGCGGGCGGTTCCATGTCTACATGCCGCAGTCGGTTGAAGACCGCGGCGACGACTTCGAGATCGGGCGTTTCCGCGAGATGATCCGCGAGAGCTGAACCCGGCGGCGCGCCCTGCCGGCGCGGGTCGGGGTGGGGATTAGGCCAGCACCTTCTGCAGCCAGGCCGAGATGTCGCCGATCTCCTCGGGACACACGGAGTGAGGCATCGGGTACTCGTGCCACTCGAGCGGGTATCCCAGCGCCTCAAGCATCTTGCGCGATTTCAACGCGCGTCCCATCGAGATCATCGGGTCGGCGCTGCCATGCGCCATGAAGATCGGCACGTCGCGGTTGGCCGCGTGCCGTTCGGCCTCCACCGTGCCGGCCAGCGGCAGGTAAGTCGACAGCGCCATGAGGCCGGCGAGCCGCTGTGGGTGGCGTAACCCGGCCTGGAAGGTGATCGCGCCGCCCTGCGAAAAACCGGCCAGCACGATGCGGCCCGCGGCGATGCCGCGCGCCTCTTCCGCGGCGATGAGTGCTTCCACCGCGGCCTGCGAGTCGCGCAGGCCTTCGCCGTCCTCGCGCACCCCGCCGAGCTCGAGGATGTCGTACCAGGCGCGCATCTGCATGCCGTTGTTCAGCGTCACGGCCCGCACGGGCGCATGCGGGAAGATGAAGCGCACCGGCAGCGAGCGCGGCAGGCGCAGCTCGGGCACGATCGGTTCGAAATCGTGGCCGTCGGCCCCCAGTCCGTGCATCCAGATCACGCTCGCCACGGGGTTGTCACCGGTTTCGGTCTCGATTCTTTCAAGCAGCTTGGTATCCATGCCGGAATTCTACCCAAGCTATCGCGCCGGCGTGCAGCCGCCGCGTTGACCGCTGACCGGCGGTCATTTAGACTCCGGCGTAACTGACTGAAGGTCATTTAAGTGCGCCGTCCCGCCTCCGCCCCGCGTCCTGCCGCCCGCGCTGCAATCCTGGCGCCTTCTCCTGCCGCCTCCGCACGGCCGGTCCCGCGCCTGCGCACACGCGCCATGCACCCGCAGGACAAGACCGAGCGGCGCGAGGTCATCGTGCGCGCGGCGGTGGAGTTGCTGCAGGCCTCGCCCCAGGGCGCCTTTACGGTGGATGCGCTCGCGCAGCGCGCCGGGCTTGCCAAGGGCACCGTGTACCTTTACTTCCGCACCCGTGAGGAGGTGCTGCTCGCCGTCCACGCCGCGCGCCAGCAGGCGCTGTTCGACACGCTCGAGCGGTCGCTCGCATCGTCACGCGTCGACATCCGCCGGGTAGCGCGCGGGGTGAGCCGTTACCTGCGCGCGAATCCCGGGTTCCTGCCGCTCGCGGCCAATTGCCGCGGCATGCTCGAAACGAATGTGTCCGTAGATGCGGCGCTTGCGTACAAGCAGGGCATAGGCGCGCGGCTGGCGGGAATGGGTTCGCGGCTCGAAGCCTTGTTCCCGTTGCTGGCACGGGGCGAGGGCGTGGGGCTGCTCATGGCGAGCTACGGGATGATGATCGGCCTGTGGCAGATCTCGGACCCGCCGGCCTGCCTCGCCGGCGCAATGGGCCGGCCCGACATGCGCCTGTTCAACGTCGACCTCGAAAGGCAGCTGGTGCGTGCGTTGGTCAACCTGTGGGAAGGCGCGACGACGCGCAGGGAGGGAAGCAAAAAATGATGAGCATGCGGGTCTTGCGTGGCGCGCAGGGGGCAGCGCTGGTTTGCCTGGGTTGTTTCCTCGCCGCGTGCGGCCAGGCGCCCGAACCCAAGGCGGAGGAGATTCGCCCGGTGCGCGTGCTCGCGGTCGAGCCAGCGCCGGCGTGGCGCGCGCTCGAGCTGGCCGGTGAAGTGCGACCGCGCCACGAGACGCGGTTGGGTTTTCGCGTCGGCGGCAAGATGGTGCAGCGGCTGGTCGAGGTCGGCGCCACTGTGCGCGCCGGCCAGCCCCTCGCGCGCCTTGACCCTGGCGACCTGCAACTGGCGGCCGCCAGCGCCAGGACGCAGATCGCGCAGGTCGAAGCCGAGCGCCGCTTCGCCGCAGGCGACTTGCGCCGCTATCGGGAGCTGCGCGAAAAGAATTTCATCAGCCAGGCCGAACTCGAGCGCCGCGCCAGCACTTTCGAGTCGATCGACGCGCGGCTGGATGCGGCGCGTGCGCAGTATCGCCAGGCCGCCAACCAGGCGGGCTACGCCGTGCTGGCGGCCGACAGCGCGGGCGTCATCACCGCGGTCGAGGCCGAAGCCGGGCAGGTGCTGTCGGCGGGGCAGACCGTGGTGCGCCTCGCGCGCGCCGGCGAAACCGAGATCGTGGTGGCGGTGCCCGAGACGCAGCGCGACGCGTTCGAGCGCGCCGGGGCCTTCACCGTTACCCTCAATGCGCTGCCGGGGCGCGAATGGAAGGGGCGCCTGCGCGAACTGGCGCCGGCCGCCGACCCGGCCACGCGCACCTACGCCGCCAAGGTCACCATGCTGCAGCCGGGCGCCGACGCAGAGATCGGCATGAGCGCGCGGGTATCGGCGCAGGTGGGCTCGCCCGAGAAGCGCATCGCGCTGCCGGTGTCGGCGCTGTATGGCAAGGCCGAAGCCATCAGCGTGTGGGTGGTGGACGACACGAAGGACGGCGTCGGCACGGTCCGGCTGCAGCCGGTGAAGACAAAAGGGCTGGACGGCGACAGCGTGCTGGTCGAGTCGGGGCTCTCGGCTGGCAACGTTGTGGTGGTGGCCGGCACGCAGCTGCTTCGCGCCGGGCAGCGCGTGCGCCTTGCTGATCCGAGGTGAAGCCTTGAGCGGGCAATCCTCCGGGCCGGGCTTCAACCTCTCAGCGGCGGCGCTGCGCTACCGCGAGCTCACGCTGTTCTTCATGCTGGCGATTGCCATCGGCGGGGTGGTGGCGTTTTTCCAGCTCGGCCAGCGTGAGGACCCGGATTTCACTTTCCGCGCCATGGTCGTGCGCACGCTCTGGCCGGGCGCGACCACCGAGCAGGTCGACCGGCAGGTCACCGACCGACTGGAGAAGAAGCTGCAGGAAGTGCCCTATTTCAAGTGGACGCGCAGCTACTCCAAGCCGGGCGAGTCGCTGATCATCCTCGAGCTGCTCGACACGGCTTCGCCCAAGGATGTGCCCGACATCTGGTACCAGGTCAGGAAGAAGGTCGGCGACATGCGCCAGAGCCTGCCGGCCGAGGCCATCGGCCCGTTCTTCAACGACGAGTTCGGCGACGTGTTCGGCTCCATCTACGCGTTCACCGCCGATGGCTATACGCATTCGGAGCTGCGCGATTACGTGGAGCGCGTGCGCCAGGAGCTGCTGCGGCTGCCCAACGTGGCCAAGATCGAGCTCATCGGGGTGCAGGAAGACCGCATCTTCGTCGAGCTTTCGACCAAGAAGCTCGCCAGCCTCGGCGTCGACCCGCTCGCCATCGGCCAGGCGTTGCAGGTGCAGAACGCGGTTGTGAGCCCGGGCAGCGTCGAGACCAAGGACAGCGCTGTGTCGCTGCGCGTGACCGGGCAGCTCGACTCGGTCAAGGCGGTGGCCGACCTGCTCTTGCGCGTGGCCGGCCAGGCCGGGCCGTTGACGCTGCGACTGGGCGATATCGCCAGCGTCACGCGCGGCCACGTCGACCCGCCCGTTTCCTACATGCGCTCCCGCGGCAAGCAGGCCATTGGGGTCGCTGTCTCGATGATCTCCAGCGGCGACGTGCTCCAGCTCGGCGTCGATCTCAAGCGCACCATGGCCCGCCTCAAGGCCGACCTGCCGGTGGGCATCGAGTTCGAGCAGGTGTCCGACCAGCCGGCGGTGGTGAAGGATTCCGTGGGCGAATTCATGCGCTCGCTGCTGGAAGCGGTGGCTATCGTACTGGCGGTGTCGTTCGTGTCACTGGGCGCGCGCACAGGGCTGGTGGTTGCGCTGACCATCCCGCTGGTGCTGGCGGCCACCTTCCTCGCGATGCGCTTTTTTGGCATCGACCTGCACCGCATTTCAACCGGCGCGCTGATCATCTCGCTCGGCCTGC
>JBDTRN010000051.1:0-13530 GCA_039931715.1 Betaproteobacteria bacterium | reverse complement strand
GCGAATCGAAGCGCGGTCGGTGCCGTCTTCCAGGCGCAGCAGCTCAGCCACTTCGTCGAGCGAAAACCCGAGTTCCTGCGCGCGTTTGACGAAGCGGATGCGCTCGCCCGCCGCCGGGCTGTAGCGGCGAAAACCCCCGTTGCCGGGCGGGACGGGCAGCAAGCCGCGTTGCTGGTAATAGCGCACCGTCTCGACCCCCACCCCTGCGGCGCGGGCAAGTTTCCCGATGGTGAACGAGGCGTTTGGCTGGTCCATCGAAAATCCCTTGACTCCGTTGTCGACAACGGAGTTTAACCTCTATGTACGCAAGCAGACAGTGGCCCGGCGCGGGAGCGGCAAGTATGGGCAATACAGGAGAAACAACCATGGAACACGCGGAACAGGACGTAGCGGTCGCCGACGCGGGCGCGGCCTCGGGCAAGGTGCTCAAGGATCCGGTGTGCGGAATGACGGTCAAGCCGCAGACCCCCCACCAGCTCGAGCACACCGGGCGGACCGTGTATTTCTGCAGCGCCGGTTGCAAGGCGAAATTCGCCGCCGACCCTGAGAAGTATTCCGTGCCCCCCGAAGAGCGCAAGGCCGTGCCTGCCCCTGCGGTCGTGCCGGGTGCGATGTACACCTGCCCCATGCACCCGGAGGTGCGCCAGGACCACCCGGGCGATTGCCCGAAGTGCGGTATGGCATTGGAGCCGGAGACGCCCAGCCTCGAGGAAGAGGAAAACCCCGAACTCACCGATTTCCGCCGCCGGTTCTGGTTCACGCTGCCGCTCACGGTGGTGGTGGCGGCGCTGGCCATGCTGGGGCACCGCTATACGTTCTTTGCCCCGGCCACGCAGAGCTGGATCGAGCTGGTGCTGTCGACGCCAGTGGTGTTGTGGGCCGGCTGGCCGTTCTTCGTGCGCGGTGTGCGCTCGGTCCTGCAGCGCAGCCCGAATATGTGGACCCTCATCGGCATCGGCACCAGCGCTGCGTTTCTCTACAGCGTGGTCGCCACGGTAGCCCCGGGCGTGTTCCCAGCTTCGTTCATGGAGATGGGGCGCATCGGCGTCTACTTCGAGGCCTCGGCCGTGATCATCTCGCTCACGCTGCTGGGGCAGGTGCTCGAGCTGAAGGCGCGCTCCAAAACTTCGGCCGCGATCCGCTCGCTGCTCGGCCTGTCACCCAAGACCGCGCGCCGCATCAAGGACGACGGCACCGAGGAGGACGTTCCCCTCACCGAGGTGCACAAGGGCGACAAGTTGCGCATCCGGCCGGGCGAAAAGGTGCCCGTGGACGGCGTGGTGGAAGAGGGCCGCAGCTCGGTCGACGAGTCGATGCTGACCGGCGAGCCGGTGCCGGTGTCCAAGGCAGCCGGCGACAAGCTGATCGGCGCGACCATCAACGCCTCAGGCGCGCTGGTGATGCGCGCCGAAAAAGTCGGTGCCGAAACCATGCTCGCGCAGATTGTGAACATGGTCGCCCAGGCGCAGCGCTCCAAGGCGCCCATGCAGCGCATGGCCGATAAGGTGGCGGGCTATTTCGTGGTCTCGGTGGTCGCCGCGGCGGTGCTGACATTTTTCGTGTGGGGGTTCTTCGGGCCGCAGCCGAGCTGGGTCTTCGGTCTCATCAACGCGGTGTCGGTGCTCATCATCGCCTGCCCATGCGCATTGGGTCTTGCCACGCCGATGTCGATCATGGTGGCCACCGGGCGTGCCGCGACCATGGGCGTGCTGTTTCGTGACGCCGCGGCGATCGAGAACTTCCGCCGCGTGGACACGCTCATCATCGACAAGACCGGCACCCTGACCGAGGGCCGGCCGTCCTTCGACCGCACTCATGCGGCGGAGGGATTTGACGACACCGAAGTGCTGCGTCTGGCCGCGAGCCTCGACCAGCTGAGCGAGCATCCGCTGGCCGAGGCCATCGTCGGTGCGGCACGCGAGCGTAACCTCAAGCTCGACAAGCCCGAGGGGTTCGACTCGGGCTCGGGTATCGGGGTCAGTGGCGTGGTGGGCGGGCGCCGAATTGCGCTGGGCAACGGTGCGTTCATGCAGCAGGCCGGCGTCGACGTGGCACCGCTCGCCGCGCATGCCGAAGAATTGCGTAGCGAGGGCGCGAGCGTCATGCACCTCGCGGTGGACGGCAAGCTGGCCGGCCTCATCGCGGTATCCGACCCCATCAAGGCGAGCACCGCCGAGGCGCTGGGCCAGCTCAAGGCGCTGGGGCTGCGGGTGGTGATGGCCACCGGCGATGGTCTCACCACCGCCAACGCGGTCGGTCGAAAGCTCGGCATCGACGAAGTGCACGGCGAGGTGACCCCCGCGGCCAAGCTCGAACTGGTCAACAAGCTGCGCGGCGAAGGGCGCGTGGTGGCCATGGCGGGCGACGGCATCAACGATGCGCCGGCGCTGGCCGCCGCGGACATCGGCATCGCGATGGGCACGGGCACCGACGTGGCGATGAACAGCGGCCAGGTGACGCTGATCAAGGGCGACCTCCGCGGCATCGCGCAGGCTCGTGCGCTGTCCGAGGCCACCGTCCGCAACATGAAGCAGAACCTCGGCTTCGCGTTCTTCTACAACATGCTCGGCATCCCGCTTGCGGCGGGTGTGCTGTACCCATTCACGGGCCTGTTGCTGTCGCCTATGATCGCAGCTCTTGCGATGAGCCTGAGCTCGGTGTCGGTCATTTCGAACGCGCTGCGCCTGCGGGTATCGACCCCCATGGAGCACCAATGAAGTTGACACCCCTGATCCCCGTGACGCGGATCGCGCCGGCCAAGTAGAATCCGGGCCGTGACCCCCCGAACCACCCGCACCTGCCTTGCGCGCGCGACGCTCGCGCTGATGCTGTTCGCCCAGGCCGCGACGGCATGGTCGGTGTGCGACCGGCTCGATCGCTCGCCGGTACTGGCCGTGGCTGCCGCCTCGGCAGCGGCCTTGGCCGCCGCCTGGGGAGATGCACCCTGCCACGAAACCGGTTATGTCCCGCTGTGCGTCCAGCATTGCCTGTCCGATGTGCAGGCGATCGAGCAGGCGGTGGCGATTCCCATCCCCCCGGCATCGCAAACGCGGGTGCTGCGGCTGGCGCACCCCGAGCAGGCCTTCAGCGCACGCTCGGCCTCGCCCGTGCGCAGCCCGTCCACCAGTACCGGCCCCCCGCGCCGCATCCTGCTCCAGTCCTTCCAAGTCTGATCTTCGCAGGCGTTGCGCGTGCGGGCATGCTGCCCGTGCGTGTCCATCTTGGGAGAGCCAGATGAAAATCCGTTCCCTGCTGGTCGCAGGTTTTGCGTTGTCGCTGTCCGCGCCGCTCGCGGCGCAAACCCTTTCGCTCGAAGAGGCGCTGCGCATCGCTGAAGCGCAGTCGCCGCGCCTCGCGGCGCAGCGCCACTCGATAGAGGCCGCAGCCGAACTGGTGGGCCGGGCGGCCGAGTTGCCCGACCCCAAGCTGCGGTTGGGCCTGGAAAACCTGCCGGTAACCGGCAGCGAGCGGTTTCGCTACGACCGCGATTTCATGACCGCGCGCTCGGTCGGCGTGATGCAGGATTTTCCCAGTGAGGCCAAGCGCAGGGCACGTGGTGCGCGCGCCGAAGCGATGCGCGTGGTGGAACAGGCCGGACTCGAAGCGCAACGCGCAGCGGTTCACCGTGAAGCCGCTGCCGCGTGGCTCGACGTGCACTTCGCGGAAAAGGCGCTCGGCGCGCTCGAGCGCCTCGCCGGGCAATTCCAGTTGCAGATCGACGCGGTCGCGGTCGGCGTGAGCCGCGGCAGGCAGTCGGGCGTTGAGGCCTATACGCTGCGCCAGGCGCTCGAACAGGTGAACGACCGCGTGATCGAGCAGGCCAAGGCCGTGCGCAAGGCGCGCATCCGGCTGGCCGGCTGGTTGCCGGCCGACGCTTCCCGGCCGCTGGGCCCGCCACCTGACACCGCGCGGTTCGCGCATCCGCGCGAACATCTTGTGACGCGGCTGGCCGAGCACCCGATGCTGCGTGTTTACGACGACCAGGCCACGCTGGCGGAACGCGAGGTGGACCTCGCACGCAGCAGCAAGTCTTCCGACTGGAGTCTGCAGGTGGGCTACGCGCAGCGCGAGCCGGCGTTCAGCAACATGGTGAGCGTCGCGGTAACGATCGACCTGCCGTGGCAGGCCGAGCGCCGCCAGGACCGCGACATCGCCGCCAAACTGTCCGAAGCCGGGCGTGTGCGGGCGCTGCGCGAGGAATCGCGGCGCACCCACGAAGCCGAACTGCGCGCATGGATTGCCGATCTCGACACGGCGAGCGAGCGCATCGGGCGTTTCTCGCGCGTGCTGCTGCCGCTTGCGCACGAGCGCGTCGCGGCAGCCCGCGCCGCCTACCAGGGTGGGCGCGGTGAGCTCGGACCGGTGCTCGAAGCCGAGCGCTCGGTCGCCGAGACCGAAGCGGCCATGATCGCGGTTGAAGCCGAGCGCGCGCGCGCCTGGGCCGACCTCAACTTTGTCTATTCCCAAGGAGGCCGACCATGAACCGGGCGCGCACGGGCGCGATCGCGCTTGGCGTTGCCGTCGCGGTGGCGCTGGCCGCATTCGGCGGCTATCGCTATGCGATGCATCGCATGATGGGCACGGAGACTTCCGCCGCCGCGAACAATGCAGCCGCACCGGCCACGCAGGAGGCATCCGCGGGCCGCAAAGTCCTCTACTGGTACGACCCGATGGTGCCGCAGCAGAAATTCGACAAGCCCGGCAAATCGCCGTTCATGGACATGCAACTGGTGGCCAAGTACGCCGACGAAGGCGGCGGGGACGAAACGGGCAAGGTATCGATCAATCCGCGCGTGGTACAGAACCTCGGCGTGCGCACCGCGCAGGCCACGCTGGGAACGCTGGACACAAAGCTCGATGCGGTCGGGTCGGTGGGTTGGAACGAGCGCGGCGTGGTGGTGGTGCAGGCGCGCACAGCAGGATTCGTGGAAAAGCTGCATGCGCGCTCGCCGCTGGACCCGGTGGCCAAGGGCGCGCCGCTGGTGGAGATCTTCTTCCCCGAATGGGCCGGTGCCGAGGAGGAATACCTGTTGCTGCGCAGGCACTCGTCGCCCGAGGCAAAGTCGCTGGTCGAAGGCGCGCGCCAGCGGCTGGTGCTGCTGGGCATGAGCGCGGCGGACATCGCCACCGTGGAGCGCGAAGGCAAGGTGCTTGCGCGCACAACGTTGCGCTCGCCGATCTCGGGCGTGATCGCCGAACTCGGCGTGCGCGAGGGCATGACCGTCGCCGCGGGCGCAACGCTGTTCCGGATCGTCGACCTGTCTTCCGTGTGGGTCAACGTCGAGGTCCCCGAGACCCAGGCCGCAATGTTGGTGCCCGGCAGCCGCGTGGAAGCGCGCGTGGCGGCGCTTCCCGAGCAGGTTTTCAGCGGGCGCGTCGGCGCAATCCTGCCCGAAGTGAGCCAGGTCACGCGCACCGTGAAGGCACGCATCGAGCTTGCCAATCCCGGCACGCGCCTCAAGCCGGGCATGTTCGCCACGGTTTCGCTCTCGGGCGGCAACGCGCGGCAAGTGGTACTGGTGCCGAGCGAAGCCGTCATCCGCACCGGCGAGCGCAACCTCGTGATCCTGGTCGAGGCCGATGGCAAATTCCGCCGCCAACCGGTTGAGCCCGGGGTCGAGCGCGGCGGCATGAGCGAAATCCGCGCCGGCCTCAAGGCGGGCGACAAGGTGGTGCTCTCAGGGCAGTTCCTGCTCGACTCGGAAGCCAACCTCAATGCCGGGCTGGCGCGCATGGAGTCGTTACCGGCGTCGCCTGCCCCCGTGGCTGCCGGTGGGTCCGCGCCCAGCGTTGCACCGGCCGCATCCGCCATGCACAAGGGGCAGGGCGTGGTCACCGGCGTGAATGCGGCGGAGGGATACCTCGAACTCAAGCACGACCCGATCGCCTCGATGCAATGGCCGACCATGCAGATGGGGTTCTCGGTGCCCGACAAGGCCCAGCTCGCCGGCCTGAAGAAAGGCGACGCGGTCGAGTTCATGATGCGCGGGCAGCCCAACAAGGACGGTGATTTCATCATCGACAAGGTGACGCCCCGCCCTGTGCCTGCGCGCAAGCCATGATCGCGGCGCTCATCCGCTGGTCGGTGGCCAACCGATTCCTCGTGCTGGTGGTCACCGCGCTGGTCGCGGCATGGGGCGTCTGGGCGGCCATGCGCACCCCGCTCGATGCGATTCCCGACCTGTCCGACGTGCAGGTCATCATCCGCACGCCTTTCCCCGGGCAGGCGCCGCGCATCGTGGAGGACCAGCTCACCTACCCGCTCACCACCACCATGGTTTCAGTGCCCGGGGCAAAGACGGTGCGCGGTTACTCTTTCTTCGGCGACTCGTTCGTGTACGTGCTGTTCGAAGACGGCACCGACCCCTACTGGGCGCGCTCGAGAGTGCTGGAGTACCTGTCGCAGGCCCAGTCGCGCCTGCCCGCGTCGGTAAAGCCCGCGCTGGGGCCGGACGCGACCGGCGTGGGCTGGATCTACCAGTACGCCCTCGTCGACCGCAGCGGGCGCAACGACCTGGGGGAACTGCGCGCGCTGCAGGACTGGTTCCTCAAGTACGAGCTGAAGACCGTGCCGGACGTGGCCGAAGTCGCCTCCATCGGCGGCATGGTGCGCCAGTACCAGATCGTGCTGTTCCCCGACAAGCTGCGCGCCTACGGCATCTCCCATTCGCGCGTGATCGACGCCGTGCAGAAAGCCAACCGCGAGACCGGCGGCTCGGTGATCGAAATGGGCGAGGCCGAGTACATGGTGCGCGCGAGCGGCTACCTCAGGACGCTCGATGACTTCCGCGCTATTCCGCTCACCACCTCGGATGCAGGCGTGTCAGTGCGCCTTGGCGACGTGGCGCGCATCCAGATCGGGCCGGAGATGCGGCGCGGCATTGCCGAGCTCGACGGCGAGGGCGAAGTCGCCGGCGGCGTGATCATCATGCGCTCGGGCAAGAACGCGCTCGCCACCATCGATGCGGTGAAGGCCAAGCTCGCCTCGCTCAAGGCCAGCCTGCCGCCCGGGGTCGAGATCGTCGAGACCTACGACCGCTCGAGCCTCATCGAGCGCGCCGTCACCCACCTGCGCAACAAGCTCGCCGAGGAGTTCGCAGTGGTGGCGCTGGTGTGCTTCGTGTTCCTGTTCCACGTGCGCTCGGCGCTGGTGGCCATCGTCTCGCTGCCACTGGGGATCCTCGCCGCCTTCATCGTCATGCATTACCAGGGCGTCAACGCCAACATCATGTCGCTCGGCGGGATCGCGATCGCCATCGGGGCGATGGTCGACGCGGCGGTGGTGATGATCGAAAACGCGCACAAGAAGCTCGAGGGCCGCGTGGTCGAAGGCGAGGAGCGATGGCAGCTCATCACCGAGGCGGCGGTGGAAGTGGGGCCGGCGCTGTTCTTCTCGTTGCTGGTGATCACGCTGTCGTTCGTGCCGGTGTTTGCGCTCGAGGCGCAGGAGGGGCGCCTGTTCGCCCCGCTCGCGTTCACCAAGACTTACGCGATGGGCGCCGCCGCAATCCTCGCGGTGACCCTGGTCCCGGTGCTGATGGGCTACCTGATCCGCGGCCGCATCCCGGAGGAAACGAAGAACCCCCTCAACCGGGTCTTGATCAGGATGTACCGTCCGTTGCTGGCCGCGGTGCTCGCGTGGCCGCGGGCGACGCTGGTCATCGCGGCCGCAGCGCTTGCGCTCACCGCGATCCCGATGCTCAACCTGGGCAGCGAGTTCATGCCGCCTCTGGACGAGGGCGACTTGCTGTACATGCCCTCGGCCCTGCCGGGACTGTCCACCGGCAAGGCCGCCGAGATCCTGCAGCAGACCGACCGGCTGATCCGTTCGGTGCCCGAAGTGAAGAGCGTGTTCGGCAAGATCGGCCGCGCCGAATCGGCCACCGATCCCGCGCCCCTCGAGATGGTCGAGACGACCATCCAGTTCAAGCCGCGCTCCGAATGGCGCGCAGGCATGACCAGCGAGAAGCTGGTGGAGGAACTCGACCGCGCGGTGCGCCTGCCGGGGCTGTCCAACATCTGGGTGCCGCCGATCAGGAACCGCATCGACATGCTTGCCACCGGCATCAAGAGCCCGCTGGGGATCAAGGTTTCGGGCACCGACCTGGCCGAGATCGACCGCGTGGCGCTCGATATCGAACGCGCGGTCAAGGACGTGCCCGGCGTTACCTCGGCGCTGGCCGAGCGCCTCACGGGCGGGCGGTATGTGGAGATCAACGTCGACCGCGACGCCGCGGCGCGCTACGGCATGAACGTCGCAGATGTGCATTCGATCGTGACCGCCGGCATCGGCGGGGAGAACATCGGCGAGACGATCGAGGGGCGCCGGCGCTTCCCGATCAATGTGCGCTACCCGCGCGAGCTGCGCGACTCGGTGGAAAAGCTGCGCAACCTGCCGATCGTCACCGAGCGCGGCGCGCAGATCGCGCTGTCGGCGGTGGCCAACGTCACAGTGGCCGATGGCCCGCCGATGCTGCGCTCGGAGAACGCGCGCCTGGCCGGCTGGGTGTACGTGGACATCCGCGGGCGCGACCTCGCGTCGGTGGTGGACGACGCTCGCCGCGCGGTGGGCGCGAAGGTGAAGCTCTCTCCCGGTGTCTCGGTGGCATGGTCGGGGCAGTTCGAATTCCTTGAGCGCGCGCGGGCCCGCCTTGCGGTGGTGGTGCCTTTCACGCTGCTCATCATCCTGGTTCTGCTCTACCTCGCCTTCTCGAGCGCGGGGGAGGCGCTTCTCATCATGCTGTCCCTGCCGTTCGCGCTGGTGGGCGGGTTCTGGCTGGTGTGGCTGCTGGGCCACCACCTGTCGGTGGCCAGCATCATCGGCTTCATCGCGCTGGCGGGACTGGCGGCGGAATTCGGCGTGGTCATGCTGGTCTACCTGCGCCAGGCGATCGAGCGCAGCGCGCCGACGACTGACGCCGGGCTGCGCGCGGCGATCGACGAGGGCGCCGTGCAACGCGTGCGACCCAAGGCGATGACGGTGGCGGTGATCCTGGGCGGCCTCGCGCCCTTGATGTGGTCGGACGGGACCGGCGCCGAAGTGATGCAACGCATCGCCGCTCCGATGATCGGCGGGATGATCACCGCGCCGCTGCTGTCGATGCTGGTGATTCCGGCGGCGTATTACCTCATTCGGCGGCGGGTGTTACGGCGTGCCGCCATGCTAGCCTTGCCCACACTCGTACTCGCGCCCCCGGAACTGTCCTAAGCAGGCCCTCGCCGATCCAGTTGCGCAGCAGATGCGCACCGCGGGTCGGCGCATTCGAAGCCGTGGTTGAAGGCGCTCCCATGGATGTTGTTCATGTCGAGCAGGAGGTCGCAGCATAGTCGGAGGGCGGGGCGGAAAAATGCCGGCTCGCCGAGACCCATTACGGCGTAGCGGACGGCCGCCGCGCCACCAGCGTGCAGAACCGCTTCACGGTGTCGCCGGGCGCGGGAAACTCGTCGTACTTAAGGTATTCGACCGCCCAGCCCGCGAATGCAGATTCGATCTCCTGTCCGCCGAACAGGTAGTAGTCGTCCGGGGTGAACATGCCGAGGAAGGTGGTGCCTTCGATGAGGACGTTGACCGCAGCGACGCCGCCGGGGCGTACTGCGGCGCGAATATTGTCGACCAGCGCGCGCGCGTCGGCGCAGCGGAAGAACATCGCCAAGCCGATCGCCGCGACCGAATCGAAAGCCTGGCCCGGCGCGTAGGCACGCAGGTCGGCGCGCAGCGCCGTCACCGGCACGCCGGCGGCGCCGGCGCGCCGGGCGAGGTCCTCCACCGCAGCCTCGCTCGCGTCCAGTGCGGTCACACGGCATCCCCGGGCGGCCGCGGCCATTGCCAGGTTCCCCAGTCCGCACCCGAGGTCGAGCGTGTCCCCAGCGAGATACGGCAGCACCGCCTGCTCAAAGGGGTTGAGCGCATATTCGCCCGCGGCGGCCTGGCGACGGAACTGGGTGTCGAAGAATTCGATCGAGCGGTTGGCTTGGTCCGATGGCATGGCAGGCGTCCGTTCGTTGGGGATGGGAGGCAAGCGCTGCCCCAGGGCCGCACCGGCGCGCGGGCCGGGACTTGTCAGCGGTGGTGCAATCGGCGCAATCCCATGATAAGCCACACCGAAAGCCCGATAGCCGCGAGCGCCGCAAACAGCCATTTCTCATACTGGCGCAGGTTCGCGAGCGCCAGCTCCAGGGCATCCCCGAACAGGTAGCCAAGCCCGGCGAACAGCGTCGCCCACAGTGCCGCCCCCAGCAGGTTCAGCGCGATGAACCTGGGCCAGGGCACCGCGCTCATGCCGATGGCGATTGGCCCGATGATGCGAAAGCCGTACATGAAGCGCACCCCGACAATGAGCGGCGCGTGATGGCGCTCGAGCAACCCGAGGATGCGTTCGATGCGCGGACGCCTGGAGGCGAACCGCTGCATGACCCAGTCACCACGGCGCCGGCCGAGCCAGAAATAGAACTGGTCCCACGCGAAATTCATGAGCGTGGCCACGACGATCACCAGCGGCAGGCTCAGATAGCCGCGCTGCGCGGCGAACCCGGCCAGTACCACGAAAGTCTCGCCCTCGATGAAGCTGCCGAGCACCAGGCCAAGGTAGCCGTGCTCTTCGAGGAGTCCGGTAAAGTCCATGCGGAGGGCGGTCCGTTGCGAACGCAGGCAGCGAAACGTGCCCGCGGAAATCGATTCTAACTGGCGCCGCGCATTGCATTTGGGCGCTACCCGCACTAGCCTTGGCCCTCGCCGCGAGGAGAGGAGCACAAAGTGACAACAAAACAAGGCATGGCGGCGCTGGCATTTGCGCTGGGCGTTTTCGTGGCTGCGGGTGCGTGGGCGCAGGACCCCGCCGCAGGCTATCCGAACCGGCCGGTGCGCTTCATCGTGCCTTACCCGCCGGGTGCGCTGACCGACGTGCTCGCGCGCGTGATAGGCGAGCGGCTGGCTACCGCGCTCAAGCAGCCGGTGGTGGTGGAAAATCGCGCGGGTGCCGGCACGCTGATCGGCGCAGACCTCGTGGCCAAGGCCGCGCCGGACGGATATACGCTGCTCATGGCCACCAGCACCACCCTCGGCATCAGCCCGGCGATCTATTCCAAGCCGCACGTCGACGCAGTGCGCGATTTCGCGCCGGTGTCGCTGGTGGGCTCGGTCAACTTCTTTCTCGTGACCTCGCCATCGCTCGGCGTCAAAAGCGTCGCTGACCTCGTCGACCTCGTGCGCCGCAACCCCGGCAAGTTCAATTACGCTTCCTCGGGCAGCGGCAGCCCGCACCACCTGTTCATGGAGGTGTTCAAGAAGGACCTCGGCCTGAGCGTGCAGCATGTGCCGTACAAGGGCTCGGCGCTGGCGGTCCTCGATGTAATTGCGGGCAAGCCCGAGATGATGTTCCTCGATTTCTCAGTCGCGGTGCCGAACATCCAGGCCGGCAAGATCCAGGCGCTGGGGACATCGGCGGCGGTGCAGTCGGTACTGATGCCCGGCGTGCAGCCGGTGGCGCGCACCGTGCCCGGCTTCGACTGGCAGGCGTGGCAGGGCGTGGTCGCCACTGCCGGGACGCCGCGCCCGATCATCGCCCGTCTCAACGCCGAAATGCAGCGTTTCCAGGCCACTCCCGAGTTCCGCGAACAGTTGCTCAGGTTCGGCATGGAGCCTTGGGCGCCCAATACGCCCGAGCAGTTTGCCGAAATTGTCAAGACCGACGTCGTCCGCTGGGCGGGCGTGGTCAAGGCCGCCGGCCTCAAAGTGGACTGACGTGATCCCAACCCTTCCGACCCGATCTTAGGAGTATCCCGATGCGCAGTCCCGTAATCGACGTCCATACCCACATGCTCGACAACCAGTGGGTCAAGTTGCTCGAAGAGAATGGCGGCAAGTACACGATGAAGGAAGTGCATGGCGGCCTGCGCGCGATCCACCTCGACGGCGCGCCGTTCATGACCCCGGTGCCCGAGATGTTCGACTGGGAGTTGCGCATCCGCAACATGGACCGCGTCGGCATCGACGTGGCGGTGGTGTCGCTGTCGTGCCCCAACGTGTACTGGGGCGGTGAAACGGTCAGCCTGCAGGCCGCCCAGGTCATGAATGACGTCATGGCCAAGGCGCGCAAGACGTGGCCCGAGCGCATCCAGTTCTTCTGCTCGCTGCCGTGGCAATACCCGGAAACCGCGCTCAAGGAACTCGAGCGCGCACGCAAGGCCGGTGCCTGCGGCGTGATGGTGCTCGCCAACATCTCCGGCAAGCACCTCACCGACCCGCAGTTCGAGCGGATCTGGCAGGCGATCGACGCGGCAGGATTGCCGGTGCTCATCCACCCCTCGGCGCCGCCGGGGGTGAAGGACATGGAAATGTCGCAGTTCCAGCTCACCGCCTCGATCGGCTTCACCACCGACACCACCCTTGCCGTGTCGCGCATGATCTACGACGGGTTCTTCGACCGTTACCAGAAGCTCAAGATCATCGCCTCGCACGGCGGCGGGACGCTGCCGTACCTGATCGGGCGGCTGGACCAGTGCTATGAGCACATCCCCGCCTGCCGCACCAAGATCATTGAAAAGCCCAGCCTGCACGCGCGTCGCATCTATTGCGACTCGGTGGTGTTCACCGACTCGGCGCTGGCGATGGCGGTCGAGGTGTTCGGCTCGGAAAACGTGCTGTATGGCTCGGATTACCCGCACACCATCGGCGACCCGATCGGGTGCCTGGCGCGCGTCGATCGCCTGCCGGACGGGGTGCGCGAACGCGTGCGCGGCGGAAACTCGGAGCGGGTTTTCGGCTTCAAATAGCCATTTCGAGCGCGCCATAGGCGCCGAGGCTGAGCCACCGCCCAAGCGGGCGCACTGTGGGCCAACTCCCAGTGGCGCAATAGCGCGGGTACGCCCGGCAATTTCGAATTGCCACTTCCGGTAACAGGCGGTCGGCGCTATTGTTCTGCGCAATGCGCCCACGCACACCGGCTACGCACTAGATGTCCGCCCCGCCCCCGGCCCGAACCGCCTTGCTCGGATTGCGCGGGGTGCGGCTGCTCGAGGGATTGGATACGCCTTCGCTCGAGAATCTCGCCGTTGCGCTGGAATGGCGGCGCTGGAAGGCCGGCCAGCAGGTCATCACCCGAAATTCCACTGATCGCGATGTCTACCTCGTCATCGCGGGGCGTGTGCAGGTGGTCGCGTTCTCGGCCTCGGGCCGCCAGATCACCTACCGTGAGATGGGGGCGGGGGAGCATTTCGGCGAGCTCGCTGCCATCGACGGGCGCCATCGTTCGGCCGACGTAATCGCGCTCGAAGACACCCTGCTCGCCATCATGTCCCCGGAATGCTTTCGCGGGCTGCTCGAGCGCCACGAGCCGCTGCGCGAGCGCATGCTCCAGGGGCTGGTCGCGTTCGTGCGCGAGATGACCGACCGGGTGTTCGAGTTGAGCACCCTCGGGGTGCGCAACCGCGTCCATGCCGAGGTGCTGCGGCTTGCGCGGCGCGCGGGCGTGGCGGGTAACGTTGCGCGCATCGCCCCGGCCCCGCGTCACGGCGACATCGCCGGCCGCATAA
>JBDTRN010000050.1:0-13540 GCA_039931715.1 Betaproteobacteria bacterium | reverse complement strand
GGAACGTGAAGACGAACGACACGCTGGGTGACGGGACGGCGGCGCAGAACACGATTACCTGGGGCGCGCAGGCGGCCACCTACGGCTCGATCACTAAGAATGCGGACGGCAGTTACAGCTACAGCCTGAATAACGCACTGACCTCGGTACAGCAGTTGAGGGCAGGTGACACGCTGAACGAGACCTTCAGCTATACGCTGACGGACAAAGACGGTGACACGTCGATCGCGAATCTGGTGATCACGATCACCGGCACGAACGACACGCCCCTGGCCGTGGCCGATTCCGGCGCTGCGCTCGAAGCAGGTGGCACGGGCAACGCGCTTGCCGGATCGCCGGCCACCGGCAACGTGCTTTCCAACGATTCGGATCCCGACGCGGGCGACACCTTGACCGTGAGCGGGCTTGGCGGGGGAGCGGTCGGGAACTCGTTGTCGGGAAATTACGGCACCCTGGTACTGAACGCGAACGGCAGCTACCGATACGTTGTAGATGACGCGAATGCCGCGGTGCAGGCGCTGCGCACTACGGCCAATACGGTCACAGACAGTTTCACCTACACCCTGCGTGACGCGTCGGGTGCGACCGCAACGGCAACGCTCTCGATCACCGTGCGGGGTGCAAACGACGCGCCGGTGGCAACAGGTAACTACGCACACACGGTTTCCGACACCACCACAACTGTGACTGGCACCCTCGCTGCCACGGACGTGGACACAGGCGACACGCTCACCTGGAGTGGCGGTGGCGCCGGCAGCTACGGGACGCTGACTGTCAGCGCCAGTGGCGCGTACAGCTACGCGGCGAATGTCTCAGCGCTGGCGGGCGTGCCGGCGGGTGAAACGCGAACCGATTCGTTCACCGTTACGGTTACTGACGCCGGCGGCCTCACCGATACCAGGACGATCCAGATCCTCGCGTCCGGCGCGGAGCACGCCGTCCCGACCGTTGTTTCACTGACCACCGACATCGGCACGCCGACGCTGACCGGCGGCGTAACGCCCCTGCATACGGGAGAAACGCTGTCGATCGTGGTGAATGGAAGGACTTACATCCCCGTCGTTTCCGGCAATAGCTGGACGATCGTCATTCCGTCGGAATCCGCCTTGCCCGACGGGGTCTACGCAATCACGGCCGTGGTTTCCGATACTCGCGGCTACAACGGCACCGCCCTCGGTTCGGTCACGGTGGCTCGCGCTACGGTACCTGTCCTTCCGCCCGCGCCGTTGCCTGATCCGTTGCCCGTGGCGCCCAGCACGTTCGTTACGCCTGTCGTTACGCCGACGCCAGTGGAATCGCCTGCGACGGCAGCCTTCCGGCCCGTCGATCCGGTTCTTACCGGCCAGCCGGTGAACATCGCGGGATCGCTTGGCGGTACGCCTCCGGCAGGGCCTGCACCCTCGGCCGATGTCAATGCGCTGCCTGCTCCGGCCGCAGGCAATCCTCCGGCGTCATCGCCCTTGGTGTCCGTGGTTCCCGAGGGTTTCCAGATCGCGCGGATTACCGAACTCAGCGATCCAGCGCGCGCGGCCGAACTTGCCTCCATCACAGCGGGTCGCCTGTTCGTCCTCGAAGGCGTGCCCGACGTGCAGGCCGGAGACTCGTTCCAGCTCCCCATGGAGGCATTCGCCCACACCGACGCCGGTGCCGTCATCAAGCTTGAAGCGCGCCAATCCAACGGCGATCCGTTGCCGGCGTGGCTCAGGTTCAACAATGCCGATGGCACGTTCAGCGGCACGCCGCCGGAAGGCCAGCCCGCGGCTGTCGAAGTCCAGGTGGTGGCGCGCGACAACCAGGCCCGTGAGGCTTCGGTCATATTCAAGCTGGAACTCGGCGTCGCCAATCCGGTCGCGACCGGGGCGCAAGGCGGGTTGCTCGACTCCAACAGCAGTGGATTCGCGGTGACCCGCGTGGGGAACAGCGCTGCGCTCGCCGAGCAGGGTCGCCTCGCGGATAGCGTCTCCTCCGGCAGCGACCGGCTCTTCGTGCTCGAGGGCGTGAGGAACGCGGTCGCCGAGCAAAGGTTCCAGCTGCCGAAGGAGGCTTTCGCACATACCGACAACAGCGCGGTGGTGAGGCTTGAAGCACGCCTGGCCAATGGCGAGGCATTGCCCGCCTGGCTGGTCTTCGACCCGGTCAGCGGGATATTCCGCGGTACGCCCCCTGATGGCCAGCCCATCAGCCTCGAACTGGTGGTCATCGCGAGAGACAACGCCGCGCGCGAAGCCACCGCGGTCTTCACGCTGGAAATGGGGGTTCCGGGCGCGGATGCGCCCGCCGGTCAGCCAGCCGGCGGCACGACGGGTACGGGAGAGGCAAGGCCGCAAGGCGGGCGGCCCACGGGCGACTCCACCGGCAGCGCGCCGATCCAGCCGGGGGCGAGCCTCAGCAGCGATGCGTTGGCGCTAGGGATGTCGCAGCGGGCGTTCGATGTGATATCTATCGGCTCTACCGGCGCCGGTGGGCGCGGTTTCGCGATTGCGCGGGTCCCGGCGGACACTTTCCTGCCCGTATCCGTTGACGGCCAGGCAGTTCCCGAACAGCGATTGTTCGTCTACCAAGGCATGCTTTCGGCGCGAGGCCTGAACGAGTTCCGCATCCCGGCCAATGCATTCGGGCATACCGATCCTTCCGCAGTCGTCTTGCTCGACGCGCGCATGGCTGACGGAAGCTCGCTGCCTCCGTGGTTGCGGTTCGACTCGGTGCTCGGGATTTTCCGCGGCACGCCTCCTGGCGGCGTGCGGACTGCCATCGAAATCATCCTCACGGCGCGGGACGAGGAGGGGCGCGAAGCCAACCTCTCCTTCACGCTCGAGCTTGGGGTGCAGCCCGGCGAAGCCGACGCGGCCCAGGCCGAGGTGCCTGTGCCGGCGGACCGGGCCATGGCGAAGGTCGATGACGCTGAAGCCGATGAGGCGGTTGAAATCGCGCAAGCCGACGGCAAGCCGGGGGAAAAGGGCGAAAAAGCCAAACCCGTCAGGGTGGGTGCAACCCCGTTCGGCGAGCAGGTCAAGGCTGCCAAGGTGACGCGAGATCCGCTTCTGGCCAAGATCCTTGCCGCCGACAAGGGGGGCGACAATACAAAGGGACAACAGCGGGTGGTGCCGCCTATCCTCTAGCAGCTTGCTAGTTGCGCTTCCTAACACACTATATTGCAAGCTAAAATGCCCGAGTAAGGTGCGGGGTCGGTAAAATAAGAACTCCTTTCGGGCCACTTTGTGCAGGCAAAAATTCGATCCAGATTTAAACTTCGCGCGTTGCCGATTGTCGGCATGCTCGCGCTGCTTGCCGGTTGCGCCGTCGTCCCAAAGCCGTTCGATTCCTCGCAGCGCGAACGCTTGGCTACGGAGGCCGAGGCCAAGCTGTTTGTCGGCCAGGATCCACTCGATCGCCCGGTCACGCTCTACGATGCGACGGCGCGTGCGCTGAAGTACCAGCTGGAGTTTCGCGTCAAGGCCATGGAGCAGGCGGTCGCATTGGGGCAACTCGAAGTCGGCAAATTCGACATGCTGCCCAAGCTCACCGCGACAGCAGGCTATTCGACGCGCAACAACGACGCATTCGGTTTTGGCTTTTCACCCGCCGGGACGGTAGCGACCAACCCATCGGCGTCGCAGGAACGGACCCGCGAGACGTCGGGGGTTTCCTTCACCTGGAGCCTGCTCGATTTCGGCATGAGCTACTTCCGCGCTAAGCAGCTTGCCGACCAGAGCCTCATCTCGGAAGAGCGCCGGCGCAAGGCGATGCAGAACCTTGTCCAGGACGTCCGCCTCGCGTGGTGGAAGAGTGAAGCGGCGCAACGGCTGCTGCCGCAGATCGACGAACTGCTCGAGGAAGTCGACCTCGGGATCGAGAAATCCCGGGTCATCGAGAGCCGCAAGCTTCTCCCCCCGATGCAGACCGCTACGCTGCGGCGCGGCCTGCTCGACCTCGAACAGCAGATCAGCCTGCGGCGCCAGGACCTCGCGCAATCCAGGATTGAGCTGGCTGCCCTCGTCAACGCCCCGCCAGGCACGCAGGTCATGATTGACGCGCCGACCCGGTTCCCCGCCGCGACCCTCGAGCTGAAGACGCGGATGGAAACGCTCGAATCGGTGGCCTTGCGCAACCGACCTGAGCTGGCCGAGGAGGGTTACAAAAGCCGCGTGAATGACGACGAGGCGCGCAAGGCCCTGCTTGGGCTGCTGCCGAACCTGAACCTCGACACCGGCACCAACTACGACAGCAACCGGTTCCTCGTCAATAACACATGGATGTCGCTGGGGATCAACGTGGCGTTCAACCTCGTGAAGGTGTTCTCGCTGCCTGCAATTGAGCGCTCGGCCGAATCACAACGCAAGCTCGACGAGACCCGCCGGCTGGCGATGGCGATGGCGGTCATGACGCAGACCCGCATCGCCTCGGTCCGCTATACCCTGCTTGCGCATGAATTCGGGGTGTGGGACCTGGCAACCAAGGACGACGAGCAGATCGTCGGCTACCTCGCATCGAGTGCCGAGGTGGGCATCGACACTGAATTCGAACTGATCCGGGCCAAGGCTCGCTTCCTCGTGAGCAAGATCAACCGCGACATCACCTACGCAAACCTCGAGGCCTCGCTCGGGCGGATCTACAACTCTGTGGGTCTGGATGCGCTCCCCTCCGAAGTCGGCAGTCACGCCACCAACGCACTTGCCGAGCAGATGCAGGCGCGCCTGACGGGCTGGGAAGACGAGAATCTCGCGCCCCGGCCCGGCCCGCTCGATCTGCCAGTGGCGATCGGCGAAATCGAGGGCGTCCCGCCCGAAGTCATGCAGGAGTTCCGCGAGGCAATCGCGCGCATCCTGGGGCTGACCGGCGTCCGGATGGCCGCCGAAGGCGAGGAATCCAAGCTCAAGATCAATGCCGCAGTCATCCTCAACCCGCCGCGCGATGGGGGCCGACCGGCGCAAGTGCGCGTCGCGTTGCTCGATACGCAATCCGGTGATGTAAGGTTTTCCTCCGAGTTCAAGACCACGCTGAGCGAACCACTCGACCTTCCCCAGTGGCGCACGCTCGGGGAGGGTGCGGCTTACCGCATCGTCGGGCCTGTGGCGAGGATGCGCACGGGACGCGCAGTGACCCAGAAAAAGCTTTCCGCGCCGTGGGGGGATCCGGCACTGCGGCTCGCACGCACCGCGGCTCCCGCAGCGGACGCGGTCAGCGCCCCGCCGGCACCCGCAACGGACACGCCGCAGGAAGCGGCCGCGCCGGCGCATGAATCGCTCAAATTACGCATCGCGCAGGATCTGGCCCTGCCCGGCGTGCAGAGGATGTCAAGGATCGAACTCGATGAACTCCGCCGTGCGCAATAACAAGCGCGTCCTTCTGTGTGTTGCGCTGTCACTCGGTGTGCTGATCGAGGCATGCGGCCAGGCACCCGCCCCGGCGCCCAAGGTACAGCCGCGGCCGGCATCGCCGATAGTGACCCCCGCGGCGCCACCTCGGCCGGCTGAATCCCAGACCGTGGCCACGCCACAGGCGCCGGCGCAGCCGACGCCGACGCCCCGAATTGCGCCGCCGCAGCCAGTGAACTCGCCCGCCGCATCGGATGGGCGCCCCAGTGTCGGCCAGCTCCTAGACCAGTTCACCGCGATCGACGATCGCGACATTTCGGTCCTCGTCACTTCGGGCGACGAGACCACGCTTTCCAGCCAAATGGCCGGCAAGATCAAGAAGATCAGTTACGGACTTGGGGACACCGTCAACGCGAAGGCGGTGCTGATGGAATTCGATTGCGAAGAGCAGGTGGCGCAGCTCGAATCGGCGGCCGCCGAATATCGGGGCGCGCGCGAAACCCACTTGACCAAGATGCGGTTGCAGGCGCTCGGCGCGGCTGGCGAGCTCGAGGTGACCGTCGCGGCCTCGGGGGCCGACAAGGCGCGCAGCCAGATCAGCCTGCGTGAGTCGCAGCTGGCGTATTGCAAAGTGGTCGCACCCTTCAGCGGGCGCGTGGTCAAGCTCAAGGTAAAGACGGCCGAAAGTGTCTCCCTCGGCCAGCCGCTGCTCGACCTGGTCAACCCCGGCTCGCTGAAGGCGCAGCTCTACGTGCCCGCCGCGTGGCTCAACTGGATCCGGCCGGGAACCCATTTCTCGGTCAAGACCTCGCAGGACGGCCGCATCTATCGGGCACGCGTATCAAAGCTCAATGCCCGCGTCGAAGGCGTAAGCCAGTCGCTCGAGCTGGAAGCGAAGTTCGAGGGTTCCACCCAGGGATTGCTTCCCGGCATGGTCGGCACGGCCGTGTTCCCCGATCGCCCCAAGCCGTGAACGAGTCGCCAGCAGAAAAAGACCGATCCAACATCGCCGCCGAACTGCTGGAGTTCCAGCGCAAGCTGCAGGCGTGCAAGTCGCTGCGCGAGCTGGTGTTCGTGGCGGCGAACGAAGGTTTCAATGTCCTGCGCTTTGACCAGGCGATCATCTGGCAGTACGACCTGCGCTCGCAGGTCGTGGTCGAGGCGGTATCGGGACTCGCCGAGGTCACCGCCGAGGCGCCGTACGTGCAGTGGCTGGGGCGCGCCGCGACCCATTTCTCGGAGGCGCCGGGGCAGCCGGTGGTGGTCTCCGCGCTGGCCGACCTGCCGCAGTCGCTCGCCGAGGACGGCGCGGAATGGGTGCCCGACCAGATCATGCATTGCGCCCTCCTGTCGCCAGAGGGACTGACGCTGGGCGGCCTGTTCTTCGCGCGGGACGAGCCGTACACCGATGTGGAGCGCGCGGTGGCGCAGTGGATGGCCGCCGCGACCGGCTTCGCGCTATGGGCCTGGCGGCGTGACTATCGCCCGGTGCGGCGCTGGCTGCGGCGTACTTCCACCAAGCGCCTGATACTTGCGGTGGCGCTCTTTGCGGCGCTGCTGTCGTTCGTGCCGGTGCGGCTCTCGGCGCTAGCGGGGGCGGAGATCACGCCGGTGCGCCCCTACCCGATTACCGCGCCTGTCGAAGGCGTGGTCGATTCGGTCAAGGTCACGCCCAACCAGATCGTCGCCGCCGACGAACCGTTGGTGGTCCTCAACGACACCACGACGCGCAACAAGCTTGCGGTCTCGGTAAAGGCCCTCGACATCGCCAAGGCCGACTTGCAGCGCGCGATCAACAAATCCTTCTCCGACGACGCGAGCAAGGGGGAACTGAACGTTCTCGACGCGCGCGTGCGCGAAAAAGTGGCCGAGGTCGCCTTCCTGTCGGAGATGCTCGATCGCTACACCATATCGGCGCCACAGGGCGGCCTGGCGATATTTGCCGACTCCGAGGAGTGGCGGGGCCGGCCGGTGCAGCCGGGTGAGCGCATCATGGTGATCGCCGACCCGTCGATGGTCGAGGTGACGGTGTACGTGCCGCCCGAAGACGCGATCCAGCTCGAACTCGGGGCGGAGGTTCATGTGTTCCTCAACGTCGACCCGCTGTTCCCGCTCAAGGCCAAGATCGTGCAGACGAGCTACGAGACCATCACCATGCCCGACAACAGCCTCGCCTACATCGTGAAGGCGCAGCTGGCGCCGGGGCCGCTGCCGCGCATCGGCTTGCGCGGGACAGCCAAGGTGTATGCCGAAGAGGTGTCGCTCGGCTACTACCTCATGAGAAAACCGATCCTGTTCTTCCGCAAGAGCCTGGGCATCTAGGCCGGACGCGCGGCGGCGGGGCTGCGGGTTGCCCAGTCCGCTCGCCACACCGCCCACGCGGTGAAGCTTCCGTAAACGAACATCGCGGTGGCGATGACAAGGAACACCACCGACACCGGCGCGCCCGCGCGCACCGCGGCGAATCCCCCCGCGGTGGCGATCATGAGCCGGAATGCGCCGGCAAGCAGCGGCATCGCCATGCGCCCGGCGCCCTGCGAGGCAAAGTAAAGCGCCACGCCCACCGACAGGAACGGATAGCACGGCGCGACCCGGCGCAGGTACTGGCTGCACGCTTCAAGCACCGCCGGGTCGGTGCTGAACAGGCCTGCCCACGCGAGCGGGAACAAGGCGACGAAAGCGCCGATGGCCAGGCCCACGCAGGCCGCAAGCAATGCGCCGGTCCAGGCAATGTGCTTGGCCCGCCCGACCTGGCCAGCGCCGATGTTGGTGCCGATGTGGGCCACCAGAGCCTGGCCGATGGCGAACACCAGCGGCACCTGCATGAGTTCGAGGCGCACGCCCACGCCATAGCCCGCGAGAGCAGCCGTCCCGTATGAACCGACGATTCCGGTGAGCAGGACCGCGGTCAGAACGGTGAGCATCGAATTGAGCGAGGAGATCGCGCCTACGCGCAGGATCTCCCAGAACATGCCCGCATTGAGCCGCAGGTCGGCGCGGCCGGGCCGCAGGCGGCTGCCCCGCCGCAGCAGGTAGGCCAGCATGGCGGCGGAAGCGAAGCCGAAATTGGCGAGATAAGCGACGCCAGCGCCTGCGATGCCCATCGCCGGCAACGGACCGCCGCCCAGCACGAGCATTCCCGACAGGGGCACATGCACGAGCGTCGCCCCGCCCAGCGCGAGGGCCGGCACCACCATGTTGCCCGCGCCGCGCAGGATGCTGGCGAGGGTGTTTGCCAGCCACACGAGCACCGCGCCGGAGAAGATGATGTCGGAATAGGCAAGCGCCGCGTCGAGCACCGTGCTGCGGCCGCCGAGCAGGCGATACAACGACGGCCCCGCAGCGAGGATGCACAGCGTGAACACCAGCCCGAAGGAAGCGCCGATCACCATCGCATGCACTGTGAGGGAGCGCGCTGCCTGTTCGTTGCCGGCGCCCAGGGCACGCGCGATAGCCGAAGCCACTCCGCCGCCCATCGCGCCGGCCGACATCATCTGCAGCAGCATCAGCATCGGGAACACGAGCGACAGGCCGGCAAGGGGGGCGGTGCCGAGCCGGCCGACGAAATAGGCGTCGGTGATGCTGACCGCCGACTGGAAGCCGACCAGCACGATCCCGGGGGCGGCCAGCCGCAATACGGTGGGAGCGATGGGCGCATGGAGCAGGCGCTCGACACGCGCATTGCGCGTTGGTGCTGGGGGTACGTTCACCCCGGCAGACTAGCAGCCCGCCCGGTCATTCGAGAGTGCGTTTCGCGGCGGCGCGGCAAAAAGGCGCGGAAGAGCACTCCTTAAAGTGGTGAATTATATTTAGCGGAGTCAACTGGAAAGCGGATCTCCAGCGAATTCATATAATATTAATATTATATTCAGTGAGGGCTCAGAACAGGCGCATCTGTCCCGCCGCTGACGGCGGGCTGAACCGTGACGAATCGAGCGGTGGCGGCGCGCGCCCGCCGCTGTCTCGGCCGTCGAGCCCCAGGCGACGGCACGCGATCGAGAAGCGCTGGGCGAGCAAGTCAGCGAACAGCCCTGTCCCCGACATGCGTTCGCCGAACCTCGGGTCGTTGTCGCGCCCGCCGCGCAACTGGTTGACGATGCTCATGACGTGCTCTGCGCGCAGCGGGTAGTGGGTGGCAAGCCACTCGCGAAACAATTCTTTCAACTCGTTGGGCAACCGCATGACGATATAGGCGGCCGAATCCGCTCCCGCATCGCGCGCGGCCGCAAGGACTTCTTCCACGCTCTTGTCCGACAGTGCCGGCACCACCGGGGCGACCATCACGCCACACGGCACGCCGGCGGCGGAAAGCGCGCGCAACACATCGAGCCTTCGCTGCGGGCTGGCGGCGCGCGGCTCGAGCCTGCGCGCAAGCGCCCTGTCGAGGCTGCCGATCGACACGAACACCTTGGCGAGGTTTTTCGCCGCCATCGGCGCGAGCAGGTCGAGGTCGCGTTCCACGAGCGCCGACTTGGTCACCAGCGTCACCGGATGGTTGCATTCGGCCAGCACTTCGAGGATGCCTCGTGTCAGCCGGTATTTGCGCTCGGCGGGCTGGTAGCAATCAGTATTGGCACCCAGCGCGATCGGACTTGCCACGTAGCTTCGGGCCGAGAGTTCGGTGCGAAGAAGCTCGACCGCGTTGACCTTGGCGAACAGGCGCGTCTCGAAGTCGAGCCCGGGCGAGAGATCGAGGTACGAGTGGCTGGGGCGCGCGTAGCAGTAGATGCAGCCATGCTCGCATCCGCGGTACGGGTTGATCGACTGGGTGAAGGGGACATCGGGCGATGCGTTGCGCGAAATGATCGAGCGCGCCCGCTCTTCGGTGATGGTGGTCTCGCGCGGCGGGGGCGCTTCCTCGTCGATCGTCCAGCCGTCGTCGAACGCCTCGCGCGCCTCTTTCTCGAAGCGGCCCTGCGGGGCGTGGGTGGCGCCGCGCGATTTATCGACGCCCGCGGCGCGGGCCATGTGCACCGTAATCGAGCGCATTTCGCTGCGTGGAGGCTTCGTCAGTGGCACGGTCGGTAGAATGGCTCCGGTTCTCCCTCGATCATCTCCGGATATTACTGTATATATGACCAGTACAGGCCGCAATGTGGCCCTGCTTGCCGCCTGCCAGGCGATGCTCTTCAGCAACAGCTCCACCATGGCTTCGATCAATGGCCTGGCGGGTATGGCGCTGACGACCAACCCGGCCATCGGCACGCTGCCCGTGACCACCTGGGTGCTGGGCGGTGCGATCGCCACGCTTCCCGCGTCGATGTACATGAAGCGCGTGGGCCGCACCCAGGGCCTGATCGCGGGCGCCTCCACCGGGATCGTCGCGGCGCTGATCTGCGCGCTGGCGATCGGGCTGCATAATTTCTGGCTCCTGTGCCTGGGCACCCTCGTGTTCGGCGCCTCCAACGCCACCGGCCAGTACTACCGTTTCGCGGCCGCCGACGTGTCGCCTTATGACTACAAGGCACGCGCGATTTCGCTGGTGCTGGCGGGCGGTCTGGTTGGCGGAATTCTCGGGCCGGGTGCCAGCCGATTCTCGGTCGACGCGTTCGGCGAGCGCTTTCTCGGCGCCTACCTTTTCCTCATCGTATTCAGCCTCATCACCATTGCGCTCCTGAAGGCGACACGCATTCCCGATCCCACGGCGGCCGAGCAGGCGAGCGGCGGGCGGCCCCTGCTGGAGATCGCCAGGCAGCCCAAATTCGTGGTCGCCGTGCTGGCCGGCGCGATCGGCTACGGGGTCATGAACCTGCTCATGACGGCCACGCCGATCGCCATGAACCTGTGCGGCCACCCGTTCGGCGACGCGGCCTTCGTTGTGTCCTCGCACGTGATCGCGATGTTCGCGCCGTCGCTGGTCGCGGGCTCGCTTATAAAGCGTTTCGGCGTGCTCAACATCATCCTCGCGGGCGCCGCGCTCAACGCGGCCTGCATTGCGGTCGCATTGGGCGGCGTGGACGTGGCGCATTTCTGGTGGTCGCTCGTGCTGCTCGGCGTGGGCTGGAATTTCATGTACATCGGCGGCACCACGCTGCTCACCGAAACCTACCGCCCGCAGGAGAAGGCCAAGGCGCAGGGCACCAACGACATGTGCATCTTCGTCATGATGGTCTTGTCATCGCTGACCTCGGGATTGCTGGTGACCAGCGCGGGCTGGGACCGGGTCAACCTGCTCGCCATCCCGCTGCTGGTGGTCGTGGCGGTCGCTGCGCTGTGGCTTTCGTTCCGGCGTGAGCCGGCGCCGGGATGACCACGATATTGCCAGCGCGGCTGGGCCAGGCGCTCGAGGCCGTCGAGACTCCCGCACTCATCATCGAACTCGAAGCGTTCGAGCGCAACATCGCCCGGTTGAATGAAGCATTGACCGGGCGGGCGATTCGCGTGCGTGCCCACGCGAAAACCCATAAGTGCCCGGAAATCGCGCGGCGCCAGGTCGCCGCCGGCGCAGTCGGGGTGTGCTGCCAGAAAGTTTCCGAGGCCGAGGCGATGGTCGATGGCGGCATCACCGACGTGCTGGTCTCCAACGAGGTGGTCGGCGCCTCCAAGCTCGGGCGGCTTGCGCGCCTGGCGAAACGCGCAAAGATCGGCGTGTGCGTCGATCACGCACAACAGGTGGCGGCGCTGGGAGAAGCGGTCAGCACCGAAGGCGCCACGCTCGATGTGTATGTCGAAATCGATGTCGGTGCGCGCCGCTGCGGGGTCGCGCCGGGGGCACCGGCGCTGGCACTCGCCAAGCTGGTTGCGGCTACCGCAGGACTGCGATTCGCCGGCCTGCAGGCCTACCAGGGCTCGGCCCAGCATGTGCGCACACTGGCCGAGCGGCGCGCCAAGATCAATATTGCCATCGAGGCTGCGCGCTCCACGCGCTCCCTCATCGAAGCCGAAGGGCTTGCCTGCCCCTGCGTGACCGGTGCCGGCAGCGGCAGCTTCATGTTCGAGGCCGCAAGCGGCGTGTACGACGAGTTGCAGCCCGGCTCGTACATCTTCATGGACGCCGATTACGCGCGCAACGAGTGGGCCCCGCCCCTGCCGCGCTTCGAGCACGCCCTGTTCGTCCTTGCGTCGGTGATGAGCCGACCGGTGCCGGGGCGCGCCATCGTCGATGCGGGCCTGAAGGCATCCAGCATCGACTCGGGCATGCCGGTGGTGTGGCAGCGGCCGGGCCTGGAATACGTGCGCGCCTCCGACGAGCACGGGGTGATCGAGGCGAAGGACGACGCGCAGGCGCCGGCACTCGGTGAAAAGCTGCTGCTGGTCCCGGGTCACTGCGACCCGACGGTCAACCTGTACGACTGGTACGTGTGCATGCGTGGCGGCGTGGTCGAGGCCCTCTGGCCGATCACCGCGCGCGGCGCCCTCGCCTGAGCCGCCTTGGAGAGGGCGCACTCGCGCAGTCCGGGAGGGCACGAGGGCGGCGGCATTTACCAAGGCTGGGTGATCGTCGCAGCGGCGTTCACGTTGATGTTCACCGGGTTCGGCGTGGTGTACACGTTCGCCGCGTTCTTCAAGGAATTCCAGGCCGAGTTCGGCGCACCGCGCGCGCATGTGTCGCTGGTGTTCTCACTGTGCGCGTTCCTGTATTTTCTGCTGGGCGCCCCGGCCGGCATGCTTGCCGACCGGTTCGGGCCGCGGCGGGTGGCGCTGGTCGGCGCAGCCGTACTCGCGCTCGGGCTTGCCGGTGCGAGCTTTGCGCCGTCGCTGGCCGCCCTGTATGTGACCTATAGCATAGGCATCGGCGTCGGGGTCGGGCTCACCTACGTGCCCTCGGTGGGGGCGGTGCAGCCGTGGTTCCGGCAGCGGCGCGCCTTTGCCACCGGCATCGCGGTGGCGGGCATAGGCGCCGGCAACCTGGTGGTGCCGCCGCTGGCCGCGTGGTGGATCGACCTGTTCGGCTGGCGCGGCGCCTACCTCGCGCTGGCCGTTTTCGCGCTGGTGCTGGCGGGGGGCGCCGCCTGCGTAATCGACAACGACCCTGAGCGGAAGGACCGCCGCAGCGGCGAGGTGCCCGGGGCATGGCCGCCGGTCGAGCCGCCAGCGGGCTCGACCTTGGCCGAAGCGCTGCGCTCCAAGGTGTTCTGGATCCTGTACGGCTCGCTCTTCCTGCCGACCATAGGCGTGTTCGTCCCGATGGTGCACCTCACGCCGTATGCCACCGACTTGGGGCATCCCGACTCCGCAGGGGTGATGCTGGTGAGCCTGATCGGACTTGGCAGCCTGCTCGGGCG
>JBDTRN010000049.1:0-13544 GCA_039931715.1 Betaproteobacteria bacterium | reverse complement strand
CTTCAGAGTCCCGGGCGCCGATCATCCGGCACGCCTCGGTTACGTTGGGCCACGCGTAGAACGCGCCGCCGGGCGTCTTGCATGTCACACCGGGTACCTTGTTGAGCAATCCGACAATGAGGTCGCGCCGCTCGAGGAAGCTTTTCTTCATCATCTCGGCCGCATCCTGCGGCCCGTTGATGGCCTCGACCGCCGCCCACTGCGAGATCTGCGAGGCGCACGAATCGGTGTTGGTCACCCAGCGCGTGAACACCGGCGCCAGCGTCGGGTTGGAGATGAAACCGATACGCCAGCCCGTCATCGCCCAAGTCTTGGAGGCGCCATCCGAAATGATGGTGCGCTCGTACATTCCCGGCACCTGCGCAATCGAAAAGAAAGTCCCGTCGAAAGTCAGGCGCGAATAGATCTCGTCGGCATAAACCCAGACATGAGGATGCTTGGCGAGGATCGCCGCAATCTGCTCGAGCTCGGCGCGCGTAAGCAGCCCGCCGGTCGGGTTATGCGGGTAGTTGAGGATTAGCAGCTTGGTCTTCGGCGTGATGAGTCGCTGCAGCTCGGCCGGATCGAACGAGAAATTGCGGCTCTCCTTGAGGTGCACCGGTACCGGCTTTGCACCGCACGCCGTGATCTGCGATTCGTAGATCGGGAACCCCGGGTTCGGGTAGATCACCTCGTCGCCCACGCCGTAGTCGGTGACCGACAGGATTGCGTAAGCAATGAAAGGTTTTGCACCCGCGCCCACCACCACGTCGTCGGGCTTGATCGGCAGCCCGCCGCGCATGCCGGCCATGTAACGCGCCGCGGCTTCGCGCAGCGGATCGATACCGGCAGAAGGCGTATAGCCGTGCTTGCCCTCGCGGATTGCGCGGATGCCCGCCTCCTGCACATGCAGCGGCGCTGGAAAGTCGGGCTGCCCGATGCAGAACGAGATGATGTCCTTGCCGGTGCGTGCAAGGCTGTTGACTTCAGCGAGCACGACGAAGGCGTTCTCGGTGCCGAGGTCCTGCGCGCGCTTGGAAAGTTGCAGCATGGGATCAGCGCCTGAAAAAAGACTTATTTTACCGTTATCATCTCCCATGCTCGTCAATTGCGTCGCCTACCAGGATGGCAAGAAACTCGCCGAAATCCCGGTCGAGGACATCAGCACCTACGTAAGCCGCCCCGACTGCTTTGTCTGGGTCGCGCTCAAGGACGCGGAGGCCGCCGAACTCGAGAAGATGAAGGTCGAGTTCGGCCTGCACGAGCTTGCGGTGGAAGACGCGATGCACGGCCACCAGCGCCCCAAGATCGAGGAATACGGCGACTCCCTGTTTGCCGTATTGCACACGGTCGAAGTCGTCGAGGGCGGCGAGATGCTGGTCGGCGAGGTCAACGTGTTCGTGGGCCGCAACTATGTGCTTTCGGTGCGCAGCCGGGGACTCAAGGGCTTCAAGGACGTGCGCGCGCGCTGCGAACGCGAGCCCGAGCTGCTTCGCCACGGCTCAGGCTACGTGCTCTACGCGCTTATGGACGCGGTGGTGGACCGCTACTTCCCGGTGTTCGACGCGCTCGAAACCGAGCTCGAGCAGATCGAAGAGCGCATTTTCGCGGGCGACGCGACCAACCGGGCCAACATCGAGGCGCTCTACGACCTCAAGCACAAGCTCATGACGCTCAAGCACGCCGCCGGGCCGCTGCTCGACACGGTCGGCAAGCTGTTCGGTGGCCGCGTGCCGCAGGCGTGCGCCGGCATGAGCGAGTATTTCCGCGACGTCTACGACCACCTGATCCGCCTCAACCAGAACGTCGATTCGACGCGCGAAATGGTCACCACCGCCACGTCGGTAAACCTGTCTCTCATCACCCTGGCCGAGAACGAGACCACCAAGCGCCTGGCGGCCTATGCGGCGCTCGTCGCGGTGCCGACAATGGTGGCGGGTGTGTACGGAATGAATTTCCAGCATATGCCCGAGCTCAAGTGGGTGTGGGGCTACCCGTTCGCACTCTCGTTGATGGTGGGCGTGGACGTGTACCTGTGGTTCCGCTTCAAGCGCTCGGGTTGGCTGTAACGAGAGAGCAGTAGGTTTTAGTCGATCGTGGCGAGGACTTCGGTGACGGTGCCGAAGATCTGGTCGAGGTGCTTTTTCTCGCAGATGAGCGGCGGGCAGAAGGCCATGTTGTCGCCCACCGGCCGCACGAACACGCCTTTTTCCCAGCATTTCTCGAACACTTCGAAGCCGCGCGCACCAACTGCGCCTTCGCGCGGCGCCAACTCCACCGCACCCATGAGGCCGAGGTTGCGGCAGTCGATCACGTAGCGCGCCCCCTTGAAAGAGTGGATGCCGTCCTCGAACGCCTTGCCCAGCTGGTTGGGACGATCGAAGAGGTTCTCCTCCGCGTAGGTGTCGAGCGCCGCAAGGCCGGCTGCGCTCGACAGCGGGTGACCTGAATACGTGTACCCGTGGAAAAACTGCACGCCTGCGCCCTGCGATTGCATGAATGTTTCGTAGATGTCCTTCTTCACGATCACGCCGCCGAGCGGGGTGCTGCCCGAGGTCACGCCCTTGGCAAAAGTGATCATGTCGGGGATCACACCGAAATACTGCGAGGCGAACGGCTTGCCCAGCCGGCCGAACCCGCAGATGACCTCGTCGAATATGAGCAGGATGCCGTGGCGGGTGCAGATCTCGCGCAGCCGCTTCAGGTAGCCCTGCGGCGGCACCAGCACCCCGCCCGCGCCCGACACCGGCTCGACGATGACCGCCGCGATGTTGGAGGCGTCATGCAACGGGACAATGCGCTGCTCGAGTTCATCGGCCAGCTCGGCGCCGCTTGCGGCGCAGCCGCGCGTGAACGCCCGGGTCTTGAGGTCCTGCGTATGGCGCAGGTGGTCCACACCACCCAGCAGCAGGCCGCCGTAGGCCTTCCGGTTGGATGGCACGCCGGACACCGACATGCCGCCGATGTTGACGCCGTGGTAGCTTTTTTCGCGCCCGATGAAGCGCGTGCGCGTGCCGTCGCCACGAATGCGGTGGTAGGCCACCGCCATTTTCATCACCGTGTCCACCGCCTCGGATCCCGAGTTGGTGAAGAACACGTGGTCCATGCCCTCCGGCGCGAGGTCCGCGATGCGCTCGGCCAGCTTGAACGCGAGCGGGTGGCCGGTCGAGAATGAGGCTGCGAAATCCAGTTCGCCCGCCTGCTTGCGGATCGCCTCGACGATCTTCGGGCGGCAATGGCCCGCGTTCACGCACCACAGCGTGGCCAGGCCGTCGATGACTTCGCGCCCGTCCTCCAGGCGGTAGTGCATGTCCTTTGCACCGACGATCATCTTGGGCGCGGCCTTGAAGCGCGGATTGTCGGTGTAGGGCATCCAGTAATGCTCGAGGCTTTGGTCGGTGCCCTGGTGAGCCTTGGTCCGGTCGGGTGCGTTCATTGCGGTCTCCGCATGATGGGATTGCAGTGGGTCATTGTCGCGCTAAATACCGGCTTCCTTGAAGACTTCCTTGGCGATGCGAAAGCTGTCCATCGCGGCTGGCGCGCCGCAATAAACGGCGGCGTGGATGAGGATCTCGCGGATTTCCTCTTTGGTGACCCCGTTATTGAGCGCGCCCTTCACGTGGATGCGGAATTCGTGCCCGCGGTTGAGCGCCGTGAGCATCGCGAGGTTGAGCATCGAACGCGTCTTTTTCTCCAGCCCCGGCCGCGCCCAGCTCGCCGCCCATGCATGCGCGGTGAGGTACTCCTGCAGCGGCCGGGAAAATTCGTCGGCCGAATTGATCGCGTTGTCGACATATGCGTCACCCAGCACTTCCTTGCGCACCTTCAGGCCGCGTTCATACAGGGTCTTCATTGCGTCATCCATCTGTACACCTCATGGCAGTTTGACAAGCCGCCACGATACAGGTTGCAAGGCCGGGACGGCCCCGATGTCCGGCTACGCGAGGTCCTGCTGGGGTGCCGGGAGAACTGCCGGGACGACCAGGTCGGCGGGCGTCACGAAAGCGTCGCAGAAAAAATCATCGCCGGGCAACGCGCGCTCAGCGGTGAAATCGCGCCGTGCGGCGTCCACCATCGCTGTCACGCCGCAAGCGTAGGCCTGGTGGCCGGCAAGCGTGGGGTAGTCCTCGATGACCGCGCGATGCACGAACCCGGTCCTGCCTTCCCACCCCGGGCCCGGTTCCGACAGCACGGGCACGAACCGGAACCCCGCGTGCTGGGCCGCCCATTTGGCCGGCAGGTCGGCGAGGTAGAGGTCGGCCTCGCGCCGCGCGCCCCAATAAAGCGCCATCGGCCGCGGGTCTTTATTGCGAAACGCGTCCTCGAGGATCGACTTGACCGGCGCGAATCCCGTGCCGCTGGCGACGAACACGGCCGGCTTGGCGCTTTCGCGCAGCCAGAAGTCCCCCGAAGGAAGTTCGACGCGTAACTGGCTGCCGGGTTCCAGGCGCGGCAGCACCTCCTCCGCAAACCGCCCGCCCGCGAGGACTCGCACGTGCAGCACGGCCAGGTCGCTATGTTGTGGCGCGTTGGCCAGCGAGAAACTGCGCCGCGCCCCATCGGGCAGGATCACATCGAGGTATTGGCCGGCCTTGAACTTGACCCGCACGCCCGGCGGAAAGCGCAACTGGATGATGCGCACGTCGTCGGCCGCTGCGGTGACACGCAGCACCTTGGCGTCGATCGTGCTTTTTGCCGCCGGGTCGGTCCGGCGGATTTCTCGCGGCACGATCTCGAGGTCCGACTTCGGCCGCGCCTGACAGAACAGAACGTAAAGATCACCGGGATACGGTGTCTCGATTTCACCCGAGCGCACCAGCCCGCGGCAGCTCGCGCAGGCCCCGCGCTGGCATGAGTACGGCATCTCGTAGCCCGCGCGCCGCGCCGCCTCGAGGATCGTGGTGTCCGCATCGCAGGCGAATGCGATGTCGGTGTTAGCCACCCGGATGGTGAAGCTGTCCGCCAAGGCTCAGTGCGCGGCGGCGCCGGAGAGGAGCGCGAAAGTCTCGATGACCGAAATCGGGTCCGCGACGCCCTTGCCAGCGATGTCGTGCGCGCTGCCGTGACCCACGCTCGAGAACAGCACCGGCGTGCCGATCGACAGCGCGGAAGATCGCAGCGGCGACAGCAGCTTCATGGGGATGTGCCCCTGGTCGTGGAACATGGCGAGGTAGACGTCGTGCTTTCGCTGCGAAAGCATCACGTCGGCGCCCACGGGACCATCGGCGAGCACGCCGGCGTCCTTGAGCCGCCGCACTGCGGGGACCACGATGCGGTCGTCGTCATCGCCGAAGAGCCCGCCCTCACCCGCATGCGGGTTGATGCCGAACACGCCCAGCCTGGGGTTGGCCACGCCCAGGCGCCGGACCGCTTTCACCGCAGCCAAACCCGCCGCCACCACGCGTTCGGTGGTGATGCGTCCGAGCGCCGAGCGCACGCTCTCATGCAGGGTGACGTGCGCGATGCGCATCCCCGCCGCGACCAGCATGAGGAAGACTTCCTCGTCCGGCGTGCCGGTGAGTTCCGCGAGCAGGCCCGCGTAACCGGAGAACTTGATTCCCGCGCTGTTGATCGCGGTTTCCGACTGGGGACAGGCGACGATCGCTGCCACCTCGCCGGCATTGACCAGGCGGACCGCTTCGCGCACGTAGGCCACCGTGGCTGCTCCCGCGCGCGGGTCGATGCGGCCCGGGTCGAACCCGCCGGATTCGAGTGCATTGACCGGCGCGATCGAAAGGCCTTCGCCGCCGTATTCGCGGATCACGAACGGGTCGCCGACCAGCACCGGCTCGACGCTGCCGCCGGCGAACTTGCGCGCGGCCTTCACCGCGATCTCCGGGCCGATGCCGTTGGGGTCGCCGATCGAAATCGCAATGCGCCGCGGCTGGGGTGCAGGGGCACGCGGCATAGGGGCGCGCGTCATAGCGGGATCGCCACGAGGGTATCGAAGCGGTTGCTGTCGCAGACCACGATGCGCTCGCGAAACCTGAGCGCGCCTGCGCCATCCTCTTCCACCACGTCGAGGTAGCGGCCGGTGGCGAATACGTCCATCGTGCCGTCACGCATGATGCGGATCACGAGGAAAGACGCCTCGGTGCGCACGCCCGCCCCCTCGGCGGCGAGCACGCTGGGCATGCCCACGATGTGGCGATAGCGCTGGCGCTCGTATATGTTGGCCACGCGCAACGCCGAGACCCGGTCGCGCAGCATGTTGCGCGAATCGGCATACATCACCCCGGCCTCCATGCCTTGCGCGTGGTTGTCGGCGGAGGTGAGCTTGTACAGGCCGTCTTCGAGGAAGAACTCCGGCCACGCCTCGAACTGGCCGTCATCGAGCGAGCGCGCGTAAGCAGCGTGCAGCGCGATGAGGCGCGCGCCGAGGTCGGGTGCCGATACATTCATCGAGGCAATCGCGGGGCTTGCCATCACACCCCCATGTGGCTGCGGTACGCCTTCCAGAACCCGCGCACCGAGGCTTCTGTCGCGCGCGTGGTGTCGGTCTGCGTTGCATCTCCGCCCATCTGCATGATCGAAAATTCGTTGCCCGCCGCGGCGACTCCGCGCTGCACGAACCCGCCCACGCAGCCGTCTTCCATGGAAACAAAGCCGGCAGGCCCCACGAGGTTGGCCTGTTTCAGGCGGCGCTTCCTCATCTCCGGCGTGTCGTCCTCGAAGCCGAAGTAGGTCCAGTTGAGTTCCATTCGCCCGATGCCCTTGGGCAGGATCTGGCGCACGGCGAGGGCGTTGTTGATCTGCTGCAGCACGAACCCCGGGAACACGGTGAGGATCTGCAGCTGGATCCCGTCGCCGAACTCGTCCACCGAGTCGAGCAGGCTCGGGTCGGCGAGGCGATAGCCCTTGCTCTCGGAGCGGATGCCCTGACGCGCGTACTCGTCGCTCTTGGCGTCGCCCGGCGCGTCGATCGTGTAGCTGGCGTGATGGCCGCCGTCTTCGCTCACCAGCACGCCCCCACCCTGTGTGAGGCGGGTGATGCGGAAGGTGCCGAAGAAAAGATGCAGCAGGCTCGCGTGGTAGGTGTCCTTGACGTTCTCGGCGTACAGCTTCCAGTTGTTGGGCAGCGCCTGGGTGAAGCGGCCGATCACGCGCATCGGTTTGCACAGCACGCGCTCGATGCGACCGAGGATCTCCTCGCCGAGGTAGTCCTCGATCGGCGGCACGTCGTCGGAAAGACTCGCGAAAACCAGCCCGCACAGCGTGGCGGTGTAGAGCTTGCGCGGGCCGTGCTTTTCCTTGCAGAAGTCCTTCGGCATGCCGCCCTGGCCGTTGGAGCCTTCCTCGAACGCAATGCCCTTGAGGTTGCCCTTGAGGTCGTAGGTCCAGGCGTGGTACACGCACTTGAAATCGCGCGCGTTGCTGCCGCCATCGTCCAGCGCAATGAGTGCGCCGCGGTGCGCGCAGCGATTCTCGAAGGCGTAGATCTCGCCGTCTTCGGCGCGCACGACGATGACCGGCAACTCGCCCACGAAGGTGGTGCGATAGTCGCCCGGGTTGGCGATGTCGGCCTCGAGGCAGACGTAGTTCCAGGTAGCGCCTTCGAAGATGCGCTTTTGCTCCAGCCGGTAGTTAGCCTCGTCCTGGTAGGCCCAGTACGGGGCGCCCGAAACCATGCCTTCGGGCCAGGCGACGCGTTGCTCGGGTGCATTCATTGGCGTGGGGCTCCTCGCTTACTGCAGTGTCACGTTGGCCGATCGGATCACGGCCTGCCAGCGCGCCATCTCTTCCTTGACGAACGCGGCCATCTCGACGGTGGTGTTGCCCACCGGCTCAGCGCCCTGCTCGAGGAAGCGCTTCTGCACGTCCGGCAGCCTGAGCGCTTCGACGGTCGCGGCGTTGATCTGTTGCGCGATGGGCGACGGTGTGCCGGGCGGCAGGACGAAGGCGAACCACGCGCTCGCGACGAAGCCGGGCAATCCGGCCTCGGCGACGGTGGGGATCTCCGGCGCGACCGGGCTGCGCCGCGTGCTCGCCACGCCGAGGAACTTGAGCTTGCCGGCCTGCTGGAAACGCAGGCCCGCGGCGATGTTGCCGATGAAGATGTCGGTCCGGCCGGCGATCAGGTCCACCAGCGCCGGCCCCTCGCCCTTGTACGGCACATGCGTGAGTTCCAGGCCCGCCATGGTGGCGAACATCTGCGCCGACAGGTGCGAGGTCGATCCGTTGCCCTGGGAGGCATAGATCACCTTGCCCGGGTTCGCCTTGGCATGGGCGATGAGTTCCTTGACCGAATTGGCCGGCAGGTCGATGCGCGCGGAGATCACGTTGGGCACCAGCGCGAGGACGGTGACCGGCACGAACTTCGCCGGGTCGTAGGAAAGGTTCTTGTACAGGTTATGGTTGATCGACAGCGGCCCGGGCGGGCTCGACAGGATCGTGTAGCCGTCGGGGTCGGCACGGTAGACGAATTCGGCGCCGATGTTGCCGCCGGCGCCGGCGCGGTTTTCCACCACCACCGGCTGGCCCCACTTCTGCGACAGTTTCTCGCCGACCACCCGCGCGAGGAAATCGGCCGATCCGCCCGCCGGGAAAGGCACCACTATCTTGACCACCTTGCTGGGAAAGGCAGCCTGCGCAAAGGCCGGCCCGGCGGCGGTCGTGGCTGCTATGGCGGCGGCTGCGGCGCAAAACGCCAGCGCGCGAAATCCTTTCATGGATATGTCCCGAGGGTTGATTTGCAAGCGGTGCGATTCTAGTCGCCTGCGGCGGCGGTGCGCAGCACCATTTGCGATCCGACCTCTTGCGCACTACGATACGGCTCCCGCACAGAACGGGACGCAAGGCGGCCCGGCAATGCACCGGGCGGCGCAAGGTCCGGTCCATCCAAAGCCCGAGGAGACACAAATGAAGTTCATCCAGCAACGCCACATCCTGGCAGCGGTTGTCGCCGCCGTATTCTCCACTTCGATCCTTGCCGCGCCGATCGTGCTGCGCGCCTCGCACCAGTTCCCCGGCGGCAAGGGCGATGCCCGTGACGAGATGGTCCAGATCATCGCTCGCGAGGCCAAGGCCGCCAACGTCGACCTCGAGGTGCAGGTGTTTCCCGGCGCGGCGCTGTTCAAGCCGAACGAGCAGTGGAATGCGCTCGTCAACGGCCAGCTCGACATCTCCTCGTTCCCGCTCGATTACGCCAGCGGCAAGGTGCGCGCCTTCGGTGCCACGCTCATGCCCGGCCTCGTGCGCAACCACGAGCGGGCCGCGCGCCTGAACGATTCGGCTTTCATGAAGGACATCAAGGCGAGAATCGACAAGGCCGGCGTGATCGTCCTCTCCGATGCATGGCTCGCCGGCGCGGTGGCCTCCAAGAAAGCCTGCGTGCGCACCCCTGCCGACCTCAAGGGCGTGAAGATCCGCTCAGCCGGACCGACCTTCGCGGCCATGTGGCAGGCCGCGGGCGCCTCCATCGTGTCGGTGCCGAGCAACGAGGTGTACAACGCGCTGCAGACCGGCGTGGCCGAGGCCACCGATACCAGCACCGGCAGCTTCGTGTCGTTTCGCCTGTACGAACAGGTGAAATGCATCACCGCGCCGGGCGACAACGCCCTGTGGTTCATGTACGAGCCGGTGCTGATGTCGAAGAAGGCCTTCAACCGCCTGTCCAAGCCGCAGCAGGATGTGCTCATGAAGGCTGGCAGGAAAGCGCAGGACTACTTCGCCAAGGAAGCCAAGGGCCTCGACGACGCAATGGTCAAGGCTTTCAAGGATCACAATGTCGAGGTCGTCACGCTCACGCCGGCCGAGTACGACGCGTGGATCAAGCTGGCGCAGGGCAGTTCGTACGCCGAGTTCGCCAAGGAAGTGCCCGACGGCAAGAAGCTCATCGACGCGGCGCTGAGCGTCAAGTAACTGTCGCCAGCGCGGGGGAAACCCTTTGGATCGCTTCGTCCGCGCGGTAGCGGCGATTTCCCGGTTGTGCGGCTATTTCGCCGCCGCGCTGATCGCGCTCGGGGTGCTGGTCGTGTGCCACATGGTGTTCGTGCGCTACGTGCTCAACCACAACACCATCTGGCAGACCGATTTCGTCACCTACAGCCTGGTGGCCGCGACCTTCATCGGCAGCCCCTTCGTGCTGATGACGCGCGGCCACGTGAACGTCGACGTCCTGCCGCTCTACGCCGGCCCGCGGCTGCGCTATGCACTGGCGCTCTTCGCTTCGGTCCTCACGCTGTTTTTCGTGCTGGCGATGGCGGTGATGACCTTCCTCTTCTGGCGCGAGGCGTGGGACAACAAATGGGTGTCCGACACCATGTGGCGCGCGCGCCTCTGGATCCCCTATGCCTGCATGCCGATCGGCCTGGGGATCCTCGCGCTGCAGGCGGTGGCCGACCTCGCCTGCCTCGTGACCGGGCGCACGCCGCCGTTCGGCCTTTCGGTGGGCCGCACATTGCCAAGCCACCCATGACGATGAGCCGCCCATGACCCAAGGCTGCCCGTGACGCCGACCCAGCAGGGCCTGCTGGTGCTGGTGATGACACTGGCGGTGCTGCTGTCGGGCGCGCCGGTGGCGTTCGGCCTGGGCGCGGTGTCGATCGTGTTCATCGTGATCTTCCAGGGCTTCGATGCCGTGCACGTGGTGGCGGAAACGTTCTACGCAGGACTCAACGACTTCACCCTCGTGTCGATTCCGATGTTCGTCATGATGGGCGCGGCGATCGGCTCCTCCCCCGCGGGCAAGGACTTGTACGAAGCGCTCGATCGATGGCTGTACCGCCTGCCCGGCGGCCTCGCGATCTCCAACCTCGGCGCCTGCGCGATCTTCGCCGCGCTCACCGGATCGTCGCCCGCCTGTTGCGCCGCCATCGGCAAGATGGGTATTCCCGAGATGCGCAAACGCGGCTATCCAGACGACGTCGCCACCGGTTCGATCTGCGCGGGCGGCACGCTCGGCATCCTGATCCCGCCCTCGATCACCTTCATCCTCTACGGCATCGCGACCGAAACCTCGATCGGGCGCCTGTTCCTCGCCGGCGTGCTGCCCGGCCTGATGCTCACGGGCCTGTTCATCCTGTGGACCCTGTTCATCATCTGGAAGCGCGGCTTTCGCTCGCACGCGGTCGACTTCCGCTACACGTGGAAAGAGAAATTCCAGTCGATCCCCAAGATCGCCCCCTTCCTCGCCATCATCATCGGCCTCATGTACGTGCTGTACGGAGGCGTGGCCACGCCCTCCGAGGCGGCCGGGGTGGGCGCTGCGCTGTGCGTGCTGATGGCGGTGGTGATCTATCGCATGTGGAAGCCCGCAGACTGGTGGGCGATCCTGCGCGACACCACGCGCGAGTCGGTGATGATCCTCATGATCATCGCCGCGGCAGTGCTGTTCGGCTACATGCTCACGTCGCTCTACATCACCCAGACCCTCGCCCAGTCGATCGCCGAGATGAACGTGAACCGCTGGGTGCTGATGGGGATGATCAACCTGTTCCTGCTGGTGTGCGGGTTCTTCATCCCGCCGGCGGCGGTGATCCTGATGACCGCGCCCATCCTCTACCCGATCATCAAGGCCGCGGGCTTTGACCCGGTGTGGTTCGGCGTGATCCTGACCATCAACATGGAGATCGGCCTGATCCACCCGCCGGTGGGGCTCAACATCTACATCGTGAGCTCGATCGCGCCGGACGTGCCGGTCACGCGCATCATGTGGGGCACCATCCCCTACGTGCTGTGCATGATGCTGCAGATCGTGATCCTGTGCGTGTTCCCGGAAATCGCCACGTGGCTGCCCGACCGCCTCATGGGCACCATGCACTGACGGGTCGCAGCCGCGCTCAGCCCTTCTTCACGTGGTGCATGGGGTAGAGCTTGGCCACCACCTCGCTGTCACTCGCCCACGCCTTGCAGCCGTCGATGAAATACGGGCGGGCCGAGGGCTTGCCGGGCAGCGCCACCGGACGCGCCTCGCCATCTTTCGCGTCGTGTTCCTTGGGCCAGCTTCCCATGGTCTGGTAGGCCACCGTCGCCGCGGGCATGAGCAGTTCCTTCAGGTGGGTGCAGCCCTTGGTGCCGCCGACCGCCTCGTTGACGGAGCGGCGCCATCCGCCGCCGATCTTCGCGCCGATGAGCCCCTTGTACGCCGCCGCAACGGTGAAGCACGGGTCGTAGGGCGCCTCGTTGGTCGCCACCTCGATGTCCTTCACCACCATCTCGCGGTCGAGCGTGAGGCGAAGCTGCATGTCGTGCACATGCGCCCCGGCTTCGCGCGCACCGCGGAAAGGCTCGACCGTGGCGTGCGTCTTGGTGTCGATGATGCGCGCCTCGATATCCCACAGCCCGTCGTCGCGCTGGAAGCCCTCGCAGTGGATGCGCCGGGTGTGCAAGTGGCGGCGCGGAGCCGCTGCGGAGAGGCCCATGGCCTCAGCCTGCTACGTGAGCGGTGGAGGCGATCTCGACCAGGAAGTCGGGCCGCACGAGGTCAGCGCGGATGCAATAGCGCGCCGGCGGATTCTCGGGGAAGTATTCCTTGTAGACCTCGTTCATCGCCGCGTAGTCGGCGAGGTCCTTGAGGAAAATCTGGTTGAAGGTGATGTCGGTCATCACGCCACCGGCCGCAGCCAGCACCGCCTTGATGCCCTCGAGCACGTGACGCGTCTGGGCGCGCACGTCGCCGACGCCGAGCGTCTTGCCCGCCGCATCCATCGCCAGCGTGCCGCCGACGTAGACGACGTTGCCGGCCTTTGCACCGGGTGAATACGGGGCCAGCGGTGGCGGCGAGCCCTCGGGAAGGATGACTTTGAATGGCATGGCACTTCTCCTTGCAGTTGATCGGTAAACCCCTAATCTGCCCTTGCCCCGGTGGCCTTGACCAGCTTGGCCCACTTTTCGGTTTCGGCGCGGATCAGGCGGGCGAAATCTTCAGGCGCGAGGTAAGTGGCCTCGGCGCCCATTGCATCCATGCGCGAGCGGGCGTCGTCGGCCGCGACGGCCTTGGCGATCTCGCGGTTAAGCGTCGCCACCACGGCGTCAGGCGTGGCGGCAGGTGCGAGCACGCCGAACCACGACCCCACCTCCACGCCGGGCACACCTGCTTCGGCGAGAGTGGGCAGATCCGGCAACGCCCGCGCATGCCGCGCGCCGGCCACCGCGAGCGGACGCAACTTGCCGGAGCGGATGTGCGGCAGGACCGTGGGCAGGTTGTCGAACATGAGTTGCACGCGGCCCGAGAGCAGGTCGGACATCGCCAGCGCCGCCCCCTTGTAGGGCACGTGCTGCAGCTTTACGCCTTGCGAAAGCTGGAACAGTTCGCCCGCCAGGTGCGGGATCGCGCCGTTGCCGCTGGACGCAAACTGCAACGGCGCGGGCGCGGCCTTGGCGAACGCGACGAACTCACGCGCGTTCTGCGCGCCGACCGAAGGATTCACGACGAGCACCACCGGGATCGTGGCCACCAGCGCCACCGGCTTGAAATCGCGCGCAGCGTCGTAAGGAAGCGACTTGTACACCGCCGGGGCGATGGTCTGGCTGGCGGTGACGCCGAGCAGCAGCGTGTACCCGTCCGGAGCTGCCTTGGCCACCGCATCGGCGCCTATCGTGCCGCCAGCCCCGGGGCGGTTCTC
>JBDTRN010000048.1:0-13555 GCA_039931715.1 Betaproteobacteria bacterium | reverse complement strand
GGCGAGGCCGCCCTCATCGCTGACAACGCGCCGACGCTGGGCCTTGCGCTGCCGCCGCTCTCCGAGGCGACCAAGCAGGCGCTCATGCCCGCGTTCCCGCCGTTCGGCAAGCCCTCCAATCCGCTCGATGCGTGGGGCCTGGGCTTCACGCCGGAGCGTTTCCGCATCGTGCTGGATGCGCTCACCGCGGACGCTTCGGTGGGGGCGATCGGGTTTTCCATCGTCGCCAATACCGAAGGCGGCCCCGACGGCGTGTATGGCCTCGAGATGGCCAAGGCCTGCGCCGAGGCCGCGGCAACCAAAGACAAGGCACTGGTGTTCATGAACGCCACTGCGGGCGCGGGGCCCAATCGCGCGATCAAGGAAGTGCTCAATGGCGCGGGGATCCCGTACCTCTCGGGGATGCGCACCAGTCTTGCGGTGATCGCGCAGTGGCTGCGCGAACCGGAGCGCGCGCGGCCGGAGGGCGTTGCCGGTGCGGGCGGCGCGGTTGGCGGCAACGCTACGGGCGCACCGGCGGTGGACACCGTGAACCAGGCGCTCGGCAAGGAAACCGGCGCCTTCGACCTGCTGCGCGAGGCCGGCGTGCCGATGGTCGCAGCCCGGGCGGTGGCGTCTTCCGCTGCAGCGGTGGCCGCAGCGGAGCAATTCGGTTTCCCGGTGGTGATCAAGGGCTGTGCGCCGAGCCTGCCGCACAAGAGCGAGCTGGGTCTCGTCAAGGTCGGACTGCGCGATACCGAGGCGGTGCGCGCGGCCCATGCGCACATCGCCCACCGCCTCGCAGGCGCGCTGACCCCGGGTGCGCCGCACGAAATCGTGGTTCAGGCGATGGCGGGCGAGGGCGTGGAACTCATCGTCGCGGTGCGTAACGACCCGCACCTCGGCAGCTTCGTGGTGGTCGGGCCCGGCGGACTGCTGGTCGAGGTCATGGGCAAGGCGAGCGTGCGGCGTGGCCCGGTCGATGCCGAGACCGCCGCCGCCATGCTCAACGAAACCGCCGCCGGCACGCTGCTCGACGGTGTGCGCGGACGCGGCGCCTGCGACCGCGACGCCGCGGCGCGGGCGATTGCCGCGCTGTCGCAACTTGGCGCCGCGCTGCACGCCACGGCCGCCACCATCGAGATCAACCCACTCATCGTCGGCGCGCACGGCGCGCTCGGCGTCGACCTGCTCATCGAACCGCACCGAACCTGAGGACCGAATGGCCGCCTACGAAACCCTGACTTACGCTGTCGAAGACCGCGTCGCGCGCATCACTTTCAACCGCCCCGAGCGCATGAACGCGTTCAACCTCAAGCTGTGCGGCGAGATCATGGCCGCCACCGCCGCCGCCGATGCCGACCCCGAAGTACGCGTGCTGCTGGTGACCGGCGCGGGCGGCAAGGCTTTTTCTGCCGGGTACGACATCAAGGAAACCGCCTCGGGCGGGCCCAAGCGCGGCGAGCCCGGCTGGCGCGACCGCCTAGGCAAGGACCTGCGCTTTTGCTATTCCCCTTGGGAGTGCTCAAAGCCGGTGATCGCGGTCATCGACGGCTTCTGCCTCGCCGGGGCGCTTGAGTTCGCGCAGATGTGCGACATCCGCTACTGCTCGGACGATTCGAAATTCGGCGTGCTCGAGACGCGCTTCGCCGCCGGCATCGTCGCCATGGTGATGCCGTGGATTCTCGGGCCGGCCAGCCGGGAACTCGTCTTCACCGGCGACACCATCGGCGCCGGGGAAGCCGAGCGCGTAGGATTGGTCACCCGCGTATACCCCAAGGCCACGCTGCATGCGGAAACCCTCAAGATCGCCAAGCGTATGGGACGCGTCGCCATCGAGAGCCTCACCTGGAACAAGCGCGCGATGAACCGGACGGCCGAGATCATGGGCTTCAGGAGCGCGCTTGATGCCGGCTTCGATGCGTGCGTGCAGCTGGACAACTCCATCGCGCCCGAATACCGCATGTTCGACCAGTTGCGCCGCGAGAAGAGCCTGGGCGAGGCGATCAAGTGGCGCGACGGGCAGTTCGCGCCGTACGAGTAGCGTCTCGGTGCGCGCGGCGAACCCATGAACTTCGCGCGAGCTGCGCGGAACCTCATATGAGCTGCGCTTGAACTTCGCACGAGATCGCGTGAGTCAGCGCACGAGCTTCGCATGAGCCAGCGCTGGCTGGTGCTTGCGGTGCTTGCGTTCGCGCGCATCGCGATGGGCTTCCAGTTCCAGGCGGTCGCGTCCATTTCACCTTTCCTGGTCGGTGAATTCGGCATCGACTACGCCTCGGTCGGCACGCTGATCGGGCTGTACCTGCTGCCGGGGATCGTGCTGGCGCTGCCCGGCGGGTACCTCGGCCGGCGCTTCGGCGAAAAGCGCATGGTGATCGGCGGCCTCGCGCTGATGGCCGTGGGCGGGGTGGTCAGCGCGCTGGGCACGTCGTACGCGATGCTGGTGGCCGGGCGCTTCATCACCGGCGTGGGCGTGGTGCTCCAGTTCGTGCTCATGACAAAAATGCTGGCCGACTGGTTCAAGGAACGTGAACTGGTGCTGGCCATGGCGCTGTACCTCAATGGCTGGCCGGTCGGGATTGGCCTGGCGCTGGTGACCCAGCCGGGCCTGGCCGCGGCCACGTCGTGGCGCACGGTGTTCTTCGCCACCGCGGTGCTCGCCGCGGTGACCTGCGGCGTGCTCGCGTGGCTGTACCGCAGCCCGAAGGCGACGGCCGAAACCACCCAGGTAGGACTGGGGCGCGGCCTGTCGATGCGCGAGTTCGTGCTGGTGAGTTTCGCCGGCATGATCTGGACCTTCGTCAACGCCGGCTGGGTGGTGGCGGTGAGTTTTGCGCCGGGCTACCTGCGCACAAAAGGCATGCAGCTCGGCGAGGCGGCCGCGGTCACCAGCCTCGCCACGTGGCTGGCGGTGATCGGTGTGCCGCTGGGCGGCTACCTTGCCTCGCGCTGGCGCCATCCCAACGCGATGATCGTCGCCTCCACCGTGGTCGGCGCATTGGCGATCTTCGCCATCCCTTTCACCAGCGCCTATGTGGTGTGCTTCTCGGTCATTGGGCTGATCATGTTCCTGCCTGCCGGGGTCATGGCGGCGCTGCCCATCGAGGTGCTGCGCCCGGAGAACCGCGCCACCGGCCTCGGCCTGTTCTATACGTGGTGGTACGCCGGGGTGGCCGGGCTGCCGCCGGTGGGCGGCTGGACCTACGACGTGAGTGGCGCGCCCGCCGCGCCCCTCTTCTATGCCGGGGTGCTGGTGTTGCTCACGTTGGCCGCGTTGCTCGGCTTTCGCCTCACCCAGCGCGCGCTGGCGGCCGCAACGTTGGTACGATGAATGTTTTAGGCGTCCCGGAGGAGCACATCGATTGAGCACCAAGCTGACCCTGACGCGCGAAAGCATCCTCGACGGCAGCCTGCGCGCGTCGGCCAAGGCGCTCCTCGGGCCGGGGACGGTGTTCATGACCGACGAGGAGCGCACGCGCCAGATCGGCGCCATGCTGGCGCAGACGCCACGGCCCGACCGCGTGTGGGTATTCGGGTTCGGCTCGCTCATCTGGAACCCGGCGTTTCATTTCGCCGAGCGGCGCACGGCCCTCGTTCACGGGTTTCACCGCCAGTTCTGCCTGTGGGCCAAGGCCGGGCGCGGCAGCCCGCAGAGCCCCGGCCTCATGCTGGCGCTGGAACGCGGCGGCAGCTGTCACGGGGTGGCCTACCGCATCGCCCCGGAAGCGGTCGAGGCCGAGCTCGATGTGGTGTGGCGGCGCGAGATGCTCACCGGTGCCTATCGCGCGGTATGGGTCACGGCGCACACCCCCGGCGGAATCGAGAACGCGATTGCCTTCGCCGCCAACCATGCGCACGAGCGCTATGTGCGCGGGCTGGACACCGACGAGACGGCGCGGCTGCTGGCCACCGGCTGCGGGCCGCTGGGCACCTGCTGCGATTACCTTTTCGACACCGTCTCGCACCTCTCGGACCTCGGCATCCGCGACAAGCGCATGGAGGCCCTGGTTGAGCGGGTGCGCGCCTGCATGGCCTCGGCTACCCCGCCAACGCTTTCGGATTGACCACGTTGACCGGCTTGCCCGCGGCGTAAGCGGCCACCTGGTCGAAGATGTCGGAGAACTGCAGCTCGTATTCGTCGCGCGTCACGTAGCCGATGTGCGGCGTGGCGACCACGTTTTCCAGATTGAGCAGCGGGTCGTCCACATTGCGCAGCGGCTCTTCCTCGAACACATCCACCGCCGCCATGCCCGGACGCCCGGCGCGCAGTGCGGCCACGAGCGCGTCCGGCGCCACCAGCCCGGCGCGGCTGGTGTTCACCAGGATGGAGGTCGGCTTCATGCGCGCGAGGTCGGCGGCGGTGACGATGCCGCGGGTTTCTTTCAACAGGCGCATGTGCAGCGAGAGGACGTCGCACTGTTCGAAGAAGGCCTCCTTGCTCGCCGCCGCCGCGTAGCCGTCGGCGACGGCGCGTTTGAGCGAATCCCCGCGCGCCCACACGATCACCTGCATGCCGAAAGCCTTGCCGTAGCCGGCCACGGTGGCGCCGATGCGGCCGTAGCCGTAGATCCCGAGGGTCTTGCCGCGCAGCGTGTCACCGACACCGACTTGCCACTGCCCGCCCTTGAGCGAAGCCATCTGCTGCGGGATACGCCGCGCTGCGGCCAGCGCAAGGCCCCAGGTGAGTTCGGCCGCCGCGTACGAGGGCGTATCCGAGTGCATGTTGGACGACACGAGGATGCCGCGCGCGGTGCAGGCGTCGATGTCGATGTGCGGATAGACGCTGCGCTGGCTGATGAGTTTCAGCTTGGCGAGGCGCTCGATGAGCGGGGCGCGGATCTGGGTACGCTCGCGGATGAGCACCAGCGCCTCAGTGTCCTTCAGGCGCTCGGCCAGCGGGCCGGTCTCCTGCACATGGTCGTTCCAGACCGTGACCTTGTGGCCGGCCAGCTTGGCAAAGCACGGCAGCGTGCGCACGGTATCGAAATAGTCGTCGAGGATGGTGACGTTCATGGTTGTTTCCTTGAGGGTCGGGCGCCGCGGCTCCACAGCGTGCCCCGCCGTATTGTTTCAGGTTTTGGGCGGGCGCCGGAGGGCGATCCCGCAGGGCAGTTTCAGGCCGGCGTGATATTGCGCGGCAGCGCATACGCCGGCGCGCGCCGGCGACGAGTGGCCTTGCGCGTCCGCACGGGGGCGGGAACAGCGACGAGGGCAGGGGCTTGCACCGGCGCCGGCGCCTGCACCGCGGTCGCAAGAGCGGGGCTCGGCGTGCCGTCGGCGAAGTTGCGTACGAACTGCCAGTGGCACGCAATGCCCGCGAGCACCGCGATGTGCAGGATCTCGTGCGAACCGATGACGGAGGGCACCAACACCGGCCACTGGGCGTAATCCGTGATCCCGCCAATGGTGTAGGCGAATGCACCGGCGAGCATTGGCCGCACGAAGGCGTATCCGAGACGCTGGGTCAACGCCAGGATGGAGGCGAGACCCAGCCAACCGTACCCGAGATACAGGCCGAGGCTCAGCCATTCCGGAATCGAAGCGAAGTACAAGGTCTTGTATGTGAGTCCGACGATGGCGATGAGCCAGACCACCGCGATCACGCCCCAGCGCGACGCGCCGCGAAACAGGATCGCGTGCATGGGCGTGAAGGTCGCGGCGATGAGGATGAAGATCGCCGCGTGGTCGACGCGATGCATGATGAAGCGGGCAAATCCTCCGTGCGGCAGCATGTGGTACAGGCCGCTCACGAACAGCATCAGCGCGCACGAGAAAGCGAAGATCACCACCGCCACGCGGCGTACGGGGTCGCCCTCGGCCTTCTGCACCAGCGACGCGCCGAGCCAGCCGAACGCAATCGCGCCGAGCAAATGGGTGAGTGAACTGAAGGGATCGCTGATTCCGGTCGTAAACAGGCTGGTGATCAGCGCAGACATGGCCGGTCATCCCCGCCGGACTGCGGAGGCTGCAAATGAAGAGCGGCGAAGGTGATTGGGTTTCATCAAACGTGTTTCATCCAACGTGTTCATCGATCGAGATATCTGGCGGCTTGAAAAATGTGACCCGCAGACCGCCTCAGCGGTTCCGCCCACATTGGCGCGAAGAGAGCGCCCGCTTACGCCTACCCCGTGTCGGAGCAACGGGTTTCGGGACGACCGTGTTTCGCTCATTGCGTTTCGCTGTGCGCGATTACGCCTACAATCTGTCAACCGATCGATCACACGAGGAGGATTGAATGCGCATCAACCGGGTCAAGCAGCTCTGGCGCGAAGGCAAGACCGCCGTCGGCGGCTTTCTTTCGATTCCGCATTGCCTGTCGGCAGAAATGATGGCTCACACCGGCCTCGACTGGCTGTGCGTCGACATGCAGCACGGCTGCATCGACTACTCCGACGCCGTGCCCATGCTGGCGGCGATCTCGACCACCGCGGTGACGCCGATCGTGCGCGTGCCATGGAACGAGCCGTCGATGATCATGAAAGTGCTCGACGCCGGCGCCTACGGAGTCATCGTGCCGATGGTGAGCAACCGGGCCGAAGCCGCCGCCGCAGTGGCCGCCTGCCGTTACCCGCCCAAGGGCATCCGCAGCAACGGACCCAACCGCGCCGCGCTCTACGGCGGCCCGGACTACCAGAAGCACGCCGACAACGAAATGCTCTGCATCGTCATGATCGAGACGGCCGAGGGCATCGAGAAGATGGACGAGATCGCCTCCACCCCAGGCATTGACGCGGTCTACATCGGGCCGACCGACCTCGCGCTCGCGCTGGGCCTGCCGCCGGTGATGGACAACGACGATCCCAAGCACGTCGCCACGGTCAACCGGGTGCTCGAGACCTGCCGCAAGCACAAGGTCGTGGCGGCCATGCACACCATGAGCGCCAAGTACACCCAGCGCTACATCGACCAGGGGTTCCAGATGGTCATGCTCACGGCCGACCGGCTGGCGATGTCGAATTTCGTCAAGGCCGAGGTGGGCAAGCTCACCGGCTGGACGCCGCTGGTGCCGACGCAGGAACCGGCGCGCCGCTAGCGCCCGCTTCCCCGCCCGGCGGTTGCTCCGCCGCGGCGCGGGTCAGAGGTTGAACTCGACGGACATTCCAGCCCCGGGCGGGGCCGCTTATGTCAGCGCATTGGCTGCATGTGCGTTATTCACCTACACGCGGATGCGTTCTCGACGTACAGACAGCGAGGACGTCTCAGGCAATAGTGCCGTCACGAAGTCTGCCGTAACGATGCGAGGTGCCTCATGGACAACCGTACGCACACCGTTCAGGACGAAGGACCCCGGCGCCAGGGCGCGCCAAGCCAAGGCGTGCCACGCCGCGTGCGGCGTTTCGGCGACGATCGTTCCAGTGCGGGTCAATCAGGTGTCGGCCAATCCTGCGACCTTTTCGGCGACTCGCCCGTGCGCATGCCGCGGCAACCCATAGCGTTGCCCTCCGAACCACCCGAACTCAAGGCCGCCCGCGCGCTGTCGGCCGAAATCCGCCGCAAGCGCACCCGCCGCGACAAGCAGCAGGTCGCCCACCTGATCTGCATGAACCTCATCTCGATGCTGAAAAACGGCGCGCAGCGCTGAGCTGCTTGGCAGTATTTTGGCTGGAAAGCCAAGCGCGGTGCGGTGGTCGGCGAGAAATTGGCAGTATTTGCCCGGCGGGCCCGTTCGCGGCGTCCCGCGTAGCGCCCATTCTCACCGCCTCGCTGCGGCCCGTTTTCCTGCGGCCCCGTTTGCCTACAGCACCTTGCCCGGATTCATGAGCCCCTGCGGGTCGAGGGCGGTCTTGATGCGCTGCATGAGTTCCATTTCGAGCGGCGACTTCCTCGTCTTGATGGCCTCGCGCTTTTGCTGGCCGACGCCGTGCTCGGCCGAGATCGAGCCGCCCAGGCGCGCCACCACGGCATACACGATTTCGTTCACGTCCTTCTTCTTCGCCAGCAGCGCCTGCGTGCCGGCCTCGTCGGGCATGGCGATGTTGTAGTGCAGGTTGCCGTCGCCGATATGGCCGAAGATCAGGCCCACGGTTCCGGGGAACGCCTTCTGTAGTTCGGCCAGCCCCTCGTCGACCATGCGCGGGATGCTCGACACCGGCACCGAGACGTCGTGCTTCACGTTGGTGAATTGCGCTTCGGGAATGGTTTCGCGGATCGACCACAACGCGTTGGCCTGCGCCTCGCTCTGCGCCAGGGCGACGTCGACGAGGATGCCGCGCTCGGTGCATTCCATGAGCGCCGCTTCGGCGCGCGCGACGAGGTCTTCCTGCCGGCCGCCGTCAGTCAGCTCGGCCAGCACGTACCACGGGTGACGCTCGCGCAACGGGTCGTGGATCGCGGGCTTGCACTTGATCACGGCGTCGAGGCACACGCGTGAAATGAGTTCGAACGCCGTAAGCCGGTCGCCCATGAGGCCGCGCAGGCTGGCGAGCAGTTCCACCGCGCGCCGCGGGTTCTCCACCGCAATCCACGCCGTGGCGCTCGCCGAGGGTTTGGGGAACAGCTTGAGCACCGCCGCGGTGATGATTCCCAGCGTGCCCTCGGCGCCGATGAACAGGTGCTTGAGGTCGTAACCGGTGTTGTCCTTGCGCAGCGCCCGGAGCCCGTTCCACACGCGGCCGTCGGGCAGCACCACTTCGAGGCCAAGCACGAGGTCGCGCGTATTGCCGTAGCGGAGCACGCCCACGCCGCCGGCGTTGGTCGAGAGGTTGCCGCCGATCTGGCAGCTTCCCTCGGCGGCGAGCGACAGCGGGAACAGGCGCCCGGCGTCGTCGGCCGCCGCCTGGATGTTCTGCAGCACGCAGCCGGCTTCCACCGTCATGGTGTCGTTGAGCGGGTCGAGGGCGCGGATGCGGTTCATGCGCCCCACCGAGACCACAAGTTCGCTCTGCCGCCCGGTGGGGATCGAGCCGCCCACGAGTCCGGTGTTGCCCGCCTGCGGCACGATGGCAATCCCCTCGGCGGCGCATAGCGCAACCACAGCCGAAACTTCGTCGGTCCCGCCTGGGCGCACCACCGCGGTGCCCTGTCCGGCATACACGTGCCGCCAGTCGGTGTAATAGGGCGCGACGTCTTCTTTGGCGGTGAGCACGTGCGCGGCGCCCACGACAGAGGCGAGGCGGGCGATGAGGTCGGGCTGCGGGACGGAGGCCATGCCGGTATTATCGCGGTTCCCGTTTTGATTTACGACGGGCCGCGAGACCCTCCCCGACCAACGCACCCGAAATCCGGAGCCCAAGCCTTGACCTCCCCTTCCAGCGTCGACCCGGCCCGCGGCGCCGTCCCGTTTGCCGCGGGCGCTCGCGCCACCACGCCCGAAGAGGCGCTCCTGTCACGCCGCAGCGTGCGCGCCTTCCGTCCCGATCCGGTGGCGCGCGGCACCGTCGCCGAGATCCTTGCGCTGGCGAGCCGCGCGCCGTCGGGCACCAACATCCAGCCGTGGAAAGTGCGCGTGCTCGCGGGCGCCGCGCGCGACCGCCTGTCGAAGGCCATGCTGGAGGCGTATTTCGCCAAGGGCGAGGACGGCTTCAAGCCGCCGTACAACTACTACCCGGTCAAGTGGCGCGACCCCTACCTCGCGCGCCGGCGCAAGGTCGGCTGGGACCTGTACGGGCTGCTGGGCCTCACGCGCGACAACAAGGACGGCATGGCGCGACAGCACGCGCGCAACTTCATGTTCTTCGGCGCGCCGGTGGCGCTGATCTTCACCATGGACACCGACATGGAGCTGGGAAGCTGGCTCGACTACGGCATGTTCCTGCAGAACATCATGCTTGCCGCGCGCGCCAAGGGCCTCGACACCTGCCCGCAGGCGGCGATCGCGCACGCCCACCTCGTGGTGCGCAAGGAACTGGCGATCCCGGAGACCGAGCAGATCGTGTGCGGCATGTCGCTCGGCTATGCGGAGCCCAATGCCATCGAGAATTCGCTCGTCACCGTGCGCGAGCCGGTGGGGGCGTTCACCCAGTTCCTCGGCTTCGAATGACCCGGCGTCGGGTCGCAGGCGGCATGGCGAGTGGCATGGCGTTCGGTGTATCGCACTTCGCTGCGCGCGTCGCCGCGCGCCTCCTCGCACGCGTCGGGGTTGCGCTCGCCGCGCTGGTTCTTCCTGCGGCGACTTTTGCGCAGGCCAAGCCGGTGCTGGTCGGCGCGGCGATTGCGCAGACCGGCTATCTCGCCGACCTCGCGGCCGCCACGCAGAAGGCGCTCGAACTGTGGCGCGACGACGTCAATGCCCGGGGCGGCCTGCTCGGGCGCCCGGTCGAACTCAAACTGTATGACGATTCAAGCGATGCCCTGCGCTCGACGGAGCTGTACGAAAAGCTGGTCACCGTGGACCACGCGGACCTCCTTGTGGGCTCGTTCGGCTCGGCCGCCACCTCGATGGCGGCCGCGGTGGCCGAGCGCAGCCGGCGCGTGATGGTCAACGCCACCGGCGCCTCGCCCGAGATCCACCGGCGCGTTTATCGCTACCTGTTCCAGGTCCCGCCGCCCGCCGATACCACTGCGGCTGGGGTGTTGCCGCTGGCGGCCAAGGCCGGCCTCACGCAGGTCGCAGTCATTGCGCGCGACGAGGGTTCGGCCAGGACGCTGGTCGAGCAACTGCGGCGCGACGCGCCAAAGCTCGGCGCGGTCATCCGCCCGACGCAGTTGTACGTCACCGACTCGCGCCTCGGCTTCGCGCCGTTCGCCAAACTCCTCGCCCCGACCGCCCCCGGCGTGGTGGTCAGCCCGGCCAATATTTACGACACCGCCGACCTCGTGCGCGGATTCAAGGCGGCGGGCTTCACGCCCAAACTTTTCATCACGCCGGGCGTTGCCCAACCCGGGTTCACCAAGCGGATCGGCCAGGATGCCGAGTACGCGGTCGGGTTTTCATCATACGAGCCGCTCGCCGCCACGCCGGGCAACGCCGCGTTTGCCAAGGCGTACCGGACGCGCTACAAGGCCGCGCCGGATTTTTACGCGGCTTGCGGCTGGGCGGCGGGCGGGGTGATCGAGGCCGCGGTCGCGCGCGCAGGGTCGCTCGAGCAGGAAAAGCTGCGCGCGGCGTTCGCCGCCGTCGAAGTGCCCACCGTGCTGGGCGGCTACAAGGTTGCGCCCGATGGGAGCCAGGTGGCCGCCACCGCGTTCCTCGTTCAGATCCTGCGCGGCCGGCGTGAAGTGATTTGGCCCGAGGCCCACCGCAGCGCCACGCCGGTGATTCCGGCACCCGAGTGGAACCGGCGCAAGCCCCTGTGAGCCCGCCCCGCCGAGCGTCCGCGCCGCGCAAAGGCAAGGACCAGCCCCTGTCGGAGGACATCCGCCTGCTGGGACGCATGCTCGGCGACACGCTGCGCGAACAGGAGAGCGACGGCGCATTCGAGACGGTGGAGCGTATCCGGCGCACGGCGGTGGAGTTTCATCGTGGCGGCGATGCGCGCGCCGGCGCCTCGCTCACCGCCACGCTGCGCGGCCTCGACCCGGACTCGGTCATGACGGTGGTGCGCGCGTTCACCCAGTTTTCGCAGCTCGCCAACATCGCCGAGGACCGCCACCACATCCGCCGCCGGCGCGCTCACCGCGTCGCCGGCTCGGAACGCCAGAATGGCTCGATCGCGTTGGCCGCGCAACGCGCCGCCACCGCCGGCGTGAGCGCCTCCCAAATGGGGGATTTCCTCGCCAGCGGCCTGGTGATGCCGGTGCTGACCGCCCACCCGACCGAGGTGCAACGCAAGAGCATCCTCGATGCGCACATCGAGATCGCCCGCCTGCTCGACGCGCGCGACCGCATGCACCAGACTCCCGAGGAGGCGCAACGCGACGAGGCCGCGCTGCGCCGCATGATCCTGATCCTGTGGCAGACGCGCATGTTGCGCGCAGCGCGCCTGACGGTGCAGGACGAGATCGACAACGCGCTTTCGTTCTACGCCTACACCTTTCTCGCCGCCGTGCCGCGCCTCATCGAGGAGATCGGCGAAGAGCTGCAGTCGCGCTATCGCACCCGGCTGCCGCCGCCGCAACTGCTGCGCATGGGAAGCTGGATCGGCGGCGACCGCGACGGCAATCCTTTCGTGACGTGCGAAACACTCGCTTATGCGATCGAGCACCAGTCGGCGATCGCGCTCAAGCACTTTCTTGCCGAAGCCCACGAACTGGGGCGCGAACTCAGCCTTTCGCTGCAGCGGGTCGACATCACCCCCGAGTTGAAGCGCCTGGCCGATGCCGCCGGCGACCCGTCCAGCCAGCGCCGCGACGAGCCCTACCGGCGCGCGCTTACCGGCATCTACGCGCGCCTCGCGGCGACCTCTGCGGCGCTCGGTCACGGCGATGTGTTGCGCAGGCCCCTGGCCGAGGCGCATGCGTACGCGTCGAGCGCGGAATTCGTGGCCGAGCTGGATATCCTGGTCGATTCGCTGCGCGCCAACGGCAGCGCGCGCATCGTCTATGGCCGCCTCATGCGCCTGCGGCACGCGGCGCAAGCATTCGGGTTTCACCTCGCCTCGCTCGACCTGCGCCAGCACAGCGGCGTGCACGAGGCCGTGGTGGGCGAGCTGGCTGCGTCGGCCGGCGCGGTGCCCGGTGGCAGCGGGGCGTATGCGCAGCTCGACGAGGAGGAAAAGATTGAATTCCTGCTCGCCGAACTCGGCACCGCGCGGCTGCTGCGCTCCCCGTATGTGGTTTATGGCGAGCTGGCCGCCAAGGAGCTGGCGATCTTCGACCAGGCCCGGACGGTGCAGGCGCGCTTCGGCAAAGTGGCGTTGCCCACCTGCATCATCTCGAACACCAATTCGGTCAGCGACGTGCTCGAAGCGGCGGTGCTCTTGCGCGAGGCAGGCCTGCTGCGGCCGGCCCCGCCAGGCGGGACCGCGGAACTGGACGTGAACATCGCCCCGCTGTTCGAAACCATCGACGACCTGCGGCGCGCGGGCGCGATGATCGACCGCCTGCTCGGGGTGCCGGCCTACCGGGCGCTGGTCAGCGCGCGCGGCGACCTGCAGGAAGTCATGCTCGGGTACTCGGATAGCAACAAGGACGGCGGTTACGTCACCTCCAACTGGGAGCTGTACCGCGCCACGCTCGACCTCGTCGCGGTGTGCGAGAAGCACCGCGTCAAGCTGCGCCTGTTCCACGGGCGGGGTGGAACGGTGGGCCGCGGCGGCGGGCCGAGCTACGACGCGATCCTCGCGCAGCCGCCGGGCAGCGTGAACGGGCAGATCCGCATCACCGAGCAGGGCGAGGTGATTTCGAGCAAGTACTCCGACCCGGAGATCGGCCTGCGCAACCTCGAGACCCTGGTGGCCGCGACACTCGAGGCGTCGCTGTTCGGTGCAGCCAAGGGCGGCGCCAGGGCTGATGCGGCGCGTGCCGCAGCCGGCAAACCCGAATGGCACGCGGCGATGGAGGAGATCAGCGCCGCCTCGTTCGCGGCGTACCGCGCGCTGGTGTACGAGACGCCGGGATTCGCCGAGTTCTTCCGCGACGTCACCCCGATCGGCGAAATCGCCGAGCTCAATATCGGCAGCCGGCCGGCGGCGCGCCGTGCCACCAACCGCATCGAGGACCTGCGCGCGATTCCGTGGGTGTTCAGCTGGTCGCT